>CAZXHG010000019.1:0-60358 GCA_964639985.1 uncultured Rickettsiales bacterium | reverse complement strand
ATCGACTGGCGGATCCACCACGAGGCGTAGGTGCTGAACTTGAAGCCCTTGGTGTAGTCGAACTTCTCGACCGCCCGAATCAGGCCCAGGTTGCCCTCCTGGATCAGGTCGCCGAGGGGCATGCCGCGGTAGCTGTACTGGCGGGCGATGCTGACCACCAGGCGCAGGTTGGCCTTGGTCAGCTCCTCCTTGGCCCACTCGGACTCCTCGGGGCTGCCCTGCTCCATCTGGGTCGCCAGGCGCACCTCGTCGTCGCGACTGAGCAGGGCGATGGAGCCCATGTTTCGCAGGTAACGGTTCAGGATTCTCGCGCTGTCCCGATATCGACCGGCTGCCATGATCGTGTCCTCGAATCTGTTCCAAACACTAAGTCGAGCTCAAACATCGTCAATCCGCGCACGATTCCTCGCGCCTGCGGATTTTCTGGAATTTGGTGCAACCTTCGTGCCAGCCCGGCGAGTCGACCCGAGCTGAATCCCGGTCAGCACTCCGGTGTTCCGGAATCAACGACGATCGGCGGCGGTCGGATCTTCGACCCGGATCCCTGTGCGGCGGCTCAGCCATTCGAAGCCGTCGTCGTCGCGGTCGGCGAGGGTCGTCACCTCGGCCACCAGGCCGCCGAGGTCGCCGCCGTGATCGGCCAGCAACGCCGCGAAGGCGTCCTCGCCGGTGTTGTAGGTGCGGAAGGTCATCAGGGTGGCGTTGTTGACGTCGCGGCCGTCGAACCAGGCCGCGTACCGCTCCTGGCGGAACGGGGCGGCGTGGCACGCGGCGGCCGCCTGCTGTAGTCGCGCGTGCTTGCGTTCGAGCACGTTGGCGCGCGAGCCCCCGCTGGCGTACACGAGCTCCAGGTCCGCGACCAGGTCGACCAGCAGCGCCACCAGCAGTGCCCGATCGTGCCCGTCGTCCTGCGCCGCCCGCCGAGCTTCGGGAGCGACCGCTCGCCGGGTCTCCATGTACTGCTCGGCGCCGCGATTGCCCACGAAGCGAGCGAACGACTCGTTGAACGCCATCTGCCCCGGCAGGAACAGCGTGGCGTGGGCCGACTCGTGGATCAGGGTGTCGGCCAGCCGGTGCTCCGGCCAGCGCAGCATGCCCGGCAGCAGCGGGTCATCGAACCAGCCAAGGGTGGAGTAGGCGCCCACCGGTCGCACGTCCACGTCCAGCCCGGCCGCGCGCAGCCGCCGCGCCTCGCGCTCGGTGTCGGCCCGCCGGAAGTAGCCGATGTAGGGGATGGCCCCCACGACGGGGAACCACCGCCCGTAGACCTCGAAGCGGTCCGGCTGCGCGGCCAGCAGGTTGTACATCGTGCGATCGAAGCCCACCGCGACGCTGGTGTAGCTGCGCAACGGCGCCAGTCCGACCTCGACGAGGGCGAAGGCGCGGATGGGCTCGACCCGCTCCAGCGATGCCCGCTGCTCGTCGTCGAGCTCGCCACCGCCGAGCACGTCCGCCACGGGCTGCCGGGCCAGCAGCATGCCGGCCTGGTACACCGCCTGGGTCAGCACGTAGTCCACCTGGGAGCCCGGCAGCCACGCCAGCAGCACCAGGGCGCACGCCGAGGGGAACACGAAGCGCCGCACCAGGGTTGTACGAGCCATGCTCCCCCAAGGGTACTGCGAGTTGACTCGGCCCGGGAGCGAAACGTAGCGTACGAAGCGCCGTTGGATCGATGGACGCGGGGCACACAGGAGAGCTGGACGCCGGTGGACTCATTCTTCTCTGCATGGAGCTGGGACAGCCCGGGAACCTGGATCGTGATGGCCGTGCTGGCCATGAGCGTGTTCGCGCTGGCGATCTTCCTCGAGCGCGTGTGGGCGCTGCAGCGCGGCAAGGTCATCCCCCGCGCATTCACGATCCGCGTACGTGATCTCGTAGCCCGGGAGGAGATCCCGGAGGCGATGACCGCGTGCAAGACCGACGACAGCCCCATGGCCCGCGTGTTGCTGGCCGGGTTGCGCTCGTTCGGCCGCGCCCGCCACGACGTCAAGGAGCACCTCGAGGAGGTGGGCAGGCTCGAGGCGCGCGACCTGCTGCGCTGGACCGGCGCGATCGCGGTCGTGGCCCGGGTCACCCCCCTGATGGGCCTGTTCGGCACGGTGTGGGGCATGATCAACGTGTTCGCGGCCATCGAGGAATACGGCGTGGGCAACGCCAGCGCCCTGGCCGGCGGCATCGGCACGGCCCTGTACACCACCTTCGCCGGGCTGCTGGTGGCGATCCCGGCCCACGTCGGGCACGCCTGGATCACGTCGCGGGCCGAGCGCCTGATCCTCGACATGGAGGAGCTCAGCCTGGAGATGCTCGACCTGTTCACCGGGCAGGACGAGCCGTGAACTTCAGCCCTCCCCGCAAGACGGAGGAGACGTTCGATCTGACCCCGCTGATCGACGTGGTCTTCCTGCTGCTGATCTTCTTCATGGTGTCGACCACCTTCATCCGCGAGCCCGGCGGGATCCGCGTGGACCTGCCCCACTCCGACACCCAGGAGTTCATCCGCGAGGGCGAGGAGCTGGTGATCAAGGTCGACGCGGACGGCGACCTGTACGTCGACGAGGTTCCGGTCGACCTCGAGGGGCTGCGCAAGGAGCTACGGCGCACGGTGCAGCTGGATCCCGACACCACGGTCATCATCAAGGCCGACCGGGATGTGGAGCACGGCGCCGTGGTACGGGTGATGGACACGGCCAAGCGGATCGGGCTATCCCGGCTCGCCGTGGCCACCGAGGGCAGCCGCCTGCGGCAGGCCGACGTCGATCGGTCCGACGCCCCTTGATTCGACCTTGTCGCGCGCACGCGTAGAACGCTAGACTGGCCGGTGGTCTGAAGCGATCCGGCGATGTCAAGAAACCCCAACCGGACCTGGAACGTGATGCGGAACCTGCTGCCCCTGGCCGGGCTGGTGCTGGTGTTCTGCCTTGCGTTCTTCGGTGAGCAGGGCCTGATGGCCAACCACGAGCTCCGCCAGGAGATGTCCCTGCTGCAGGACGAGATCGAAGGGCTGCGCACCGAGAACGCTCGCCTGGTCGAGCAGGTGCAGGCCATGCACGACGACCCGGTCACCCTGGACAGGACGATCCGCGAGGAGATGTTCATGGTGAGCTCGGATCGCAAGGAGACCGTGTTCGTCTTCCCCGAAGGGGAGGCGAACGGCGCGGGCGAGGCTCCCCAGGGTGACCCCGCAGCCGCATCAGGCATGCGTTGACGCCCCGACTACCGCTGAGCGTACAGCACGAGGTCCCCGGGTTCGTGGGGCCGCTGACCACCGTTGGGCTGTGGCTGGCCGTGGCGCTGGGCCAGTTCGATCCCGGCGGTGACCGCCTGCTGTATCCCTACGCCGTGATCCTGCTGCTGCCGCCGGTGGGCCGGGCCGTGTGGTCCGTGGCCGTGCGGCGGCCAGTGGTGACCGGCGCGCTGGACCAGCGGCTGTTCGGCGCCGACCTGCTGCTGCTGGCCGTGGCCCTGCTGCAGGCGGGCCGCGGCACGGCCTCCCCCTTGCTGATCGTGCTGTACGCGGGCGCCTGCTACCTCGGGCTGCTGCTCGGAGCGCGACGCCTGCTGCCCGCCCTGGTCCTGGCTGCCGCGGCCCTGCTGGTCAGCGCCGCGCTGGGCGCAGTCTCCGGCACCATCCCGGGGGTGATCGTGGCCGTGGCCGGCCTGTTCGGCTTCGCGGTGGGACCGGCCATGGTGCTGACGCGCACCCGGGACGAGGCATCGCACGCGCGCCAGACACTGCAGGTGATCGAGAAGACCGCGCGCGATCTCGGCGAGGACTCCACCCGCCGCCAGCAGGAGGTGCGCACGGCCAGCTTCGCGCCCGAGGACGTGGAGGCCGAGCTGCAGGCCCTGGGCCTGCGCGCCAGCGACTGGCTGTCCGACACCTGCGGCACCCTGGTCCGGGGCACGGGCGCGGACCGGGCGCTGGTCTACCGGGTCAGCGAGGACGGCCGGGCCCTGCTGCTGCAAGCCGCGAGCGACGAACCCGGCCACGTGGTCGTGGAGGTCGATCCCCGCGCCGGCGTGTTCGCGGTGGTGTTCAAGACCGGCGAGCCCCTGCTGATGCCCACGGTCGGTGACAGCTACGGCGGCCTGTCCTACTGCGCGGACCACGGCCGGGCGCGGAGCCTGGTGGTGGTGCCCGTGCACCGCAGCGGGGATCGTCCGTGGGGCGCGATCGTGCTGGACGCGGTCCACCCCGAGAGCCTGGCCGAGCGCGACCGCGACCTGGTGGCCGGCATCGCGCCGCTGCTGGTGACCCTGTTCGACCAGCTCGTGGACCTGACCGCCTATCGCCGGGGATCGGGCGAGGACAAGATGCTGCACGACACCAGCCAGCTGCTGGCCGAGCAGGAGAGCCTCGAGGGGCTGGCCGACGTGCTGGTCAGCCGGCTCGCCGAGGTCCTGTCGGCCCAGGGCGGCGCGCTGGCGTTGCTGGCCGAGGACAGCTCCCTGGAGGTCGCACGGGCGGTGGGCTTCCGAGACAGCCCCGAGGGGCTGCGCTTCCCCTTCGACAAGACCACCTCGCTGGTCGCCCAGGCGATCCTCTACGGCCGCAGCCTCAACCTCACCGGCCTGGGCAGCGAACGCAAGCCAGCCCAGCTGTTCGGCGACGAGTTCGGCCCGTCCGAGTCGATCACCGACCTGCTGGTGCTGCCCCTGATGAAGCCCGGTCTCGGGGCAGACGAGCACATGGGCCTCGGCGCGATCTGCGTGGGGCGAAGCAACGGCGAGCCATTCGCCGAGAACGACCAGGGCAGGGCCGAGATGCTGGTCAACCAGGCCGCCGCCCACCTGATGAACATCTCACTGCTGGAGAGCACCCGCACCCAGGCCGCGACCGACGGCCTCACCGGCCTGCCCAACCGCCGCGCGTTCGTGGAGAAGCTCGACGAGATGCTGCATCGAGCAGCCCGCTTCGGCACGCCGGTCAGCCTGCTGATGCTCGACGTGGACCACTTCAAGAAGGTCAACGACACCTACGGCCACCCGGTGGGCGACCAGGTGCTGCGACGCCTCGCCGGGCTGCTCACCGAGTCGATCCGCGAGGCCGTGGACCTGGCGGCCCGCTTCGGCGGCGAGGAATTCGCCGTGCTGCTGGAGAACACCTCCATGGACGGCGCGCTCAACCTCGGCGAGCGCCTGCGCGCAGGGCTCGAGGCGGAGACGTTCATCCACATGGAGGGCTCACAGGCCACCCAGTTCCACGTCACCATGAGCATCGGCGTCGCCTCCTATCCCGAGGCGGGTGACGCCATGGTGCTGGTGGGCCGGGCGGACGAGGCGCTGTACCAGGCCAAGGAGACCGGTCGAAACCAGGTGGTCAGCGCGCAGAGCCTCTGATCCGCGCGTCCAGGAGCTGGACGCTCGTGTGCAGGATCGCCACATCGTGTAGGGAATCTGGACAGCGGGCGTGATCCACCGCTGCGGGTGCAACGGCGGAGGGACAGGCTAGTGAAGCGTGGTCTTGATGTCCACGTCCTCGAGCCCGAGGTCCTCGCCGATCGCCTCGGCCTGGTCGCGGAATATCTCCGCGCCCGCGAATGAACTCAGCAGGTAGACCTTCACGTCCCGATACAACTCGGCGAGCCGGGCCACGTCGATGCCGAGGAGGTGAGCGTACTGTCCCAGCCGCACGCCCTCGAGTTCGCTGATCTCGTTGTCGGCCATGGCCAGCAGGATGGCCGAGCGCATGAACAGCTCGCGCAGGGCCTCGGTCCTGAGAGGGTGATCGCCGCGCAGATCGAACTTCACCGACTGAACGCCGCAGTCCTGTTCGAACGCCTCGATCATGGCGATCTCGGCGGCGTGCACGCCATCGACCTCGGCGAGGTCGCGCAACCCGGCGGCGATGAACGACGTGGTCTCCAGGTCAAGCTCGACCGGTTGGAACAGATCCTTCATGCCTTCCTCTCGGGTGGCCATCCACCCAGTGGTCCTCTTCGACATACCGCAGTTTCCGCGCGGTGGGAAGGGTACAACCCGTTGTCGCCGTTCACCGGTCGGGGCTACCCTGGTCCCGTGCGCTGTGCCGCCCGGATGTGGCTCGTCGTGCTGCTCGCCCTGACCGGGTGCGCGGTCAAGCCACCGCTGCGCTACGTGGCGCCCGACGACACGTTGCACGACGTCGCCTACCAGCCCCGGCGCGCGCAGGAGGACCTGCAGGAGCAGCGCTTCCGCGAGGGGCTGGAAGGGGCCGAGGCCGGCCCGGTGGACGCGCCGGACCGGCTCCAGCACTCGGCCGCGGACGCGGCGCGCGCCCACTTCGCCACGGCCGTCGGCCTGCAGGGTTCGTGTCACCACGGCGAGGCGCTGGCCCACTACCGGGGCTACCTGGCGGCCGAACCGGACGGGCCGTACGCCGCGCGCGCGATGGTGCGCATGGCCGAGATCTACCTGGAGCCCGGCTTTCGCGGCCACGATCCCGACCGCGCGCGAGAGCTGCTGATCGAGGTGCGCGCCCGCTTCCCCGAGAGCACGGCGGCCGCGGTGGCCTGCGGCGTCCTGCCCGAAGTGTGCGCCGAACCCTGAGAGCTTGCACCGGACCGGGTCCGGGGGTATCAACGGATCATGCCTGGAATCGGCTTCGGCGAGCTTGCGGTCATCTTCCTGCTCCTGCTCGTGTTCGTCGGTCCGCAGCGCCTGCCCCAGGTGGCGCGGACCATGGGCCGGGTGATGATGGAGCTGCGCCGCACCACCGACGAGCTCAAGTCCGCGCTGTACTTCGAGGAGGCCCGCATGGAGCGGGAGCGGCGAGGATCTCCGCCCCCCCGCCCGCGCACGCCGCGCCCACGCAGCACCGAGCAGCCGGACGCCCCACACCCGCCGCAGGCCGAACCGCCGCCCGATTCCGAGCCATCGCCGGCCGACGCCGGGACCGATGACGACGGCGCCGACGGGGAGGGTGAGCCCTCATGACGTCGGACGCGCCGCCGCCCCCGGGCCCCGAGGAGCCCGACGACTTTCGCATGCCCCTGCTGGAGCACCTCGAGGAGCTCCGCAGCCGCCTGATCCGCGCCCTGATCGCCTATGCGCTGGTGCTGTCGGTGTGCCTGGTGTTCTCCAAGCAGCTGTTCCAGATCCTGATCGACCCGGCGCTGCCGTTCTTCCCCGACGGATCATCGTTCATCTACACCAAGCTGCCCGAGGCGTTCATCACCTACCTGAAGGTGGCGCTGCTGGCGTCGGTGTTCGGGGCGAGCCCGGCGATCTTCTACCAGCTGTGGAAGTTCGTGGCCCCGGGCCTGTACAGCTCCGAGCGCAAGCTGGTGTTCCCCTTCGTGGGCGCCTCCACGATCCTGTTCATCTCCGGCGCCGTGATCTGCTACTTCACCGTGCTGCCGTGGGCCTGCAAGTTCTTCCTCGGGTACAGCGACGGCGACACCACGGCCATGCTGACCATCGGCGAGTACCTGTCGTTCACCACCCGGCTGCTGCTGGCGTTCGGCGTGGTGTTCGAACTGCCCCTGGCGATGATGTTCGCCGGCCGCATCGGCCTGGTCCGGTCCCAGACCCTGCGCAAGGGCCGACCGTTCGCCCTGATCGCGGCGTTCGTGCTGGCGTCGCTGATCACGCCGCCGGACGTGGTCACGCAGATCGCCCTGGGCATGCCGTTGATGGTGCTGTACGAGGTGGGCATCTACCTGGTGAAGTGGGTGCAGCCCAAGCAGGAGGACGAGGAACAGCCGTAGGCGGAAGGCCGCCCCGTCGGGTCAAGGAGCCGCAGGCGACGGACCCGACACCCTCACAGCACCACCACCTCCTTGTGCACCCCGAACACCTCGCGCAGCGCATTGGACACCTCGCCCAGGGTCGCCCCCTTCTCCAGCGCCTCGAGGATCACCGGCAGCAGGTTGTCGCTGCCCTCGGCCGTGCGCCTGACCTCGTCGAGCCCTGCCGCGGTCCTCCGTTCGCTGCGCTGACGGCGCCAGTCGGCCAGCCGCGCGCGCTGCTCGACCTCGATGGCCGGGTCGATGCGCAGCAGGGGCGGCCCGGGCGCGTCGTCCACGGTGTGCACGTTGACCCCGACCACCTCCCGCTCACCGCTCTCCGTGGCCTGCTGCTCGCGGTAGGCGCTGTCCTGGATCTCCTTCTGCACGTAGCCCCGCTCGATGGCCGTGATCATGCCGCCCATGCGGTCGATCTCCTCGAGGTACTCGCGCGCGCCTCGCTCGATGGTGTCGGTGAGGTACTCCACGGTGTACGAACCGCCCAGCGGATCGACCACGTCCCCCACCCCACTCTCGCTGGCCAGGATCTGCTGGGTGCGCAGGGCGATGCGCACGCTGTCCTCGGTGGGCAGCGCCAGGGCTTCGTCCCGGCTGTTGGTGTGCAGGCTCTGGGTCCCACCCATCACCGCGGCCAGCGCCTGCAGGGTGACGCGGACCACGTTGTTGTCCGGCTGCTGCGCCGTGAGCGTGCAGCCCGCGGTCTGGGTGTGGAAGCGCAGCATCTGCGAGCGCGGATTGGTGGTGCCGAAGCGCTCCTTCATCACGTGGGCCCACAGCCGACGGGCGGCACGGAACTTGGCCACCTCCTCCAGGAAGTTGTTGTGGGCGTTGAAGAAGAAGCTCAGCCGCGGCGCGAACTCGTCGACCGCCAGGCCCGCGGCCAGCGCGGCCTCCACGTACGCGATGCCGTCGGCGAGGGTGAACGCGACCTCCTGGACCGCGGTCGAGCCCGCCTCGCGGATGTGGTAGCCGCTGATGGAGATGGTGTTCCAGCGGGGCACGTCCCGAGCGCAGAAGGCCATCAGATCCGTGACGAGCCGCATGGAGGGGCGGGGCGGATAGATGTACGTGCCGCGGGCGATGTACTCCTTGAGGATGTCGTTCTGCACCGTGCCGCGGAGCTGGCCCCGATCCACCCCCTGGGCGCGGGCGGTCAGGATGTACAGCGACAGCAGGATCGCAGCCGTGGAGTTGATGGTCATGGACGTGCTGACGCGGTCCAGGGGAATCCCGTCGAACAGCCGCTGCATGTCCGCCAGCGTGTCGATGGCCACACCCACCCGGCCCACCTCGCCAGCGGCCATCGGGTCGTCCGAGTCCCGGCCGGTCTGGGTGGGCAGGTCGAAGGCCACCGACAGCCCGGTCTGACCGGAATCGAGCAGGAAGCGATAGCGGGCGTTGGTCTCCGCGGCCGTGCCGAAGCCCGAATACTGGCGCATCGTCCAGAACCGGCCCCGGTACATGTTGGGCTGCACCCCACGGGTGAACGGGAACTCCCCCGGATAGCCCAGCGAGGCGTCGTGGTCACCGGCCGCGGCCGCGGGCGTGTGAAAGTGCTCCAGCTCGAATCCCGACGGCACCGAGAACGTCTCGCGCCGGGGCGCAAACCGACCCTCCACGCGCGCCAGCACCTCGGTCTTCCAGCGCTCCAGCTGCTCCTCGATCCGCTCGACGTCCTTGCGATCGCTCATCGTTCCTCCGGATGGCCCGGCATGTTACCCGAGGCGTGCGTCCTTGACAGCCACCCCCACCTCTCCCATACTCATGACGCCGCGCCGAATGGAGTCAACTTGTTGATTTTACAAAGTTTTATCCTGCTCCTGGCCGGGATCTCGTTGCTCACCTGCGCCTCGACGGCTGGCGCCCAGGAGGAGGAGATCCCGGAAGGCCTCGAGACCGTGGTCGTGCCGGACAGCGAGGTCGAGTCGAGGCTCGCCGAGATCACCCTGGTCGGGGTCCCGGAGGACGTGGCACAGGAGGCCTTCAACGAGATCGTGGCCATGGGCGCCACGGCCACGCCCGAGCTCGTCGCGATCTACGAGTCGTCCACCGAGACGGACCACCGGCGCTGGGTTTCTGCGCGCGCCCTGGGTCACATCGGCGGTCGCACGGCCACCGAGACGCTGCTGCGAGGGCTGCAGGCCCGCGAGTTCATCATGCGCATGGGCGCCGCCTCGGCCCTGGGCGTGCTGCAGGGGGACGAGGCGCGCATGGCCCTGGAGGAGGCCCTGTTCGACCCCTCCATGGAGGTGCGCTGCACGGCCGCCGACGGCCTGGCCGACATGGGCCACCCCTCGTCGAGCCTCCCGCTGGCCCGCGCCCTGACCACGCCGGACTCGTTCCACCGCGGCAAGTCGCTGCCCGTACGCGGTCACATCGTGATTGCCCTGGGCGCCACCGGCGGCGAGACCGCCATCGAGGCCCTGATCACCGTGCTCGACGACTCGGACGACGCCCTGCGCGCCATGACCGTCAAGGCGCTGGAGGAGGCCAGCGGCGCCAACCCCTCCGGCCGCATCGGCAACGGCGTGTCCACCACGGTCGAGGAGCGCCAGGCCTGGAAGGACTGGTGGGTGAGGCATGCGCAGGCCACGGGATCGGTGCCGGCGGGGGACTAGATGAGATGATATGCGAACGAGATGATGCAACGACCGAGTTTGATCTTGTCGCCGTTGTTCATCTTGACCGTGCTGATGCGCTGGCCGTTGACGAAGGTGCCGTTGGTGGAGCCCAGGTCGCGGATGTAGACCAGGTCGTCCTCGAACACCTCGATGATGGCGTGGCGACGGCTGACGTCCGAGTCGCGCACGACCAGGTCGGTGTTCAGTCGACCCAGTAGGATGGTCTCGCTGTTGAAGCGGTAGACCAGGCCGCGGTCGGCGCCCTCGACCACCTCCAGCACGATCTCGAAGGGGGCCAGGCCGGGCTTGACCTCCTCGTCGTCCTGCAGGGCGCCGGAGAACTCGACCTCCTCGCGCACCATGGGCTGCTGCGCCAGTTCGCGCGCGTTGAACATCTCCGTGGTCTGGAATGCGGCCGCGCCCAGTGCGCCCGCATCCAGCGGCTGGGGTGGCGTCCCCTCCTGCGGCGGCGAGGGTGCGTGAGGCAGATCGCCATCCTCGTCGGTGACGAACAGCACGCGGGTCTGGCCCAGCCGGATCTCCATGCCGTGCGCCAGCTCCGCCTCGGGCCGCAGCTGCTCGTTGACCCACACGCCGTTGGTCGAACCGAGGTCCATCACGTACCACGCACCGCGCTCGAAGCTGACGATGGCGTGGATGGACGAGACCTCCTTGTCCGCGATCGTGATGTCGCCGACCTGTCGTCCGAGCACGGTACGGCCCTCGCGGAGGGTGAAGACCTCACCCTCTCTCGGACCGTTCAGGAACTTCAGCTGGACCTTCATCGGACCCCGTAATCAACCCGTGTTGGGGGGCTGTCACACCCGCCGAATGTAGCGGTCTCGAACACGTCCTGTCAACGCGGCCTCATGATGAACGTCAAGGAGAACGCACCCCTGCGCTCGTACGTGCGTACCCCTTTCACGGTGGCGCGAGGTTGACCGACCCGATACACTCCGGGACAGGCGAGAGAATCGATCCACCAGAGGTGGGGTGTAGTCATGACCCGGATGCTGATGACGAGTTCGAGAACGGCCTTCACGGCGCTGATCACAGCGTCGTTGCTGTTCGTCGCATGCAACGAACAGGAGCTCAACCCCCTGTCGCCCGACATCTTCGCGTCGCCCGAGGAGATGGACTTCGGCACCGTGACCGTGGGAATCCTCGACGAGCAGCTGCTGGCCGTACACAACGTCGGCGGCGGCACGCTGACCGTGGACTCGGTGGTGATGCTGGACGGCACGGCCGGCTTCTCCGTGGAGGACTTCGCCGGCGAGATCGTGCCGGACAATCTGGTGGAGCTCCTCGTCGAGTTCCAGACCGCGGAGCTCGGCCCGGCCGAGGACGTGATCCTGATCACCAGCAACGATCCGGACGAGCCCGAGCTCGAGGTCCCGGTGTACGTGCTGGACGTGGTCGAGGCCCCCTACCCGGCCATCGCCTGGTCCCCCAGCTCCCTGGACTGGGGCGCCACCTACAGCGGTGCGGCCATCAGCAAGACCGTGACGGTGACCAGCGTGGGCACCGGCGACCTGGACGTGTCCTCCATCTACCTCGCGGCCGGCACCTCGCCGGACTTCACCATCCAGAGCAACCCGGCGCCGGCCACGCTGCCGCCGAGCATGTCGACCATGATCGAGGTGCAGTACGCGCCGTCGGACAATGGCGCGGACGCGGGCACCCTGGTCATCGAGTGCAACGATCCCAGCACCCCGCAGGTGTTGATCCCGCTCAACGGCGATCTGCTGCCGGCGGCCGACATCGACCTGGTGCCCACGACCCTGGCCTTCGGCCAGCTCGCCATCGGCTCGACCACCACCATGGACGCCGAGATCTGGAGCCTGGGCCAGGCCGACCTGGAGCTGGGCACCCTGACGTACTCCGGGTCGTCCGAGTTCACCATGATGACCGACCCCAGCGGCACGGTGCTGCAGCCCGGGCAGTACACCACGGTCACCGTGCAGTACGCCCCGTCCAACGAGCAGGCCGACACCGGCGAGATCGAGATCCCGAGCAACGATCCGGACGAGCCTGTCGTCTATCTCCAGATCACGGCCCCGGAGCCCGCGCCGGACATCGACTGCGACCCCTGGACCGTGGACTTCGGGGACATCAAGCTGTACGACCAGGTCACCGAGTGGGTCACCTGCTCCAACCTGGGCACGTCGGACCTGACCATCTACTCCGACAGCATCAGCGGTGACCCGGAGTTCACCATCGCCACGTCCATCGCCGGCTCCGTGCTCGCGCCCGGGGACAGCGTGCAGCTCGAGGTGGCCTACGAGCCCCACTACGAGACCGCCAGCTTCGGCCAGGCGGACATCGACAGCAACGATCCGGTCGACCCGACCGTGTCCGTGGACCTGCTTGGCCTCGGCGTGGCGTCGGCCATCGAGATCGACCCCGCCTACTGGGACTTCGGCACGCTCAACGCCGGCTGCGACGACACCATCGACGTGGAGGTGCGCAGCGTGGGCAACGCGCCGCTGGAGCTGTGGGGCTTCACCTACACCACCACGCCCAACGCCACGATGGAGGCGGACACCGACGACCTCAGCGACTACGTCAACAACGGCTGGGAGCTGGCGCCGGGCGACTCGGTGACCGTGCCGGTCACCTTCATCCCCGACGACGTGATCTCGTACACCGGTCAGCTGACCGTCACCAGCGACGACCCCTACAACACCTATGCCTACGGCGACCAGGAGGGCGACGGCGCGGCCGGCGGCTGGTACCAGGACAGCTACCTGCAGGAGGGCAACAACTGGACCGACATCCTGTGGGTGGTGGACAACTCGTGCTCCATGGGCGACGAGCAGGGCCAGCTGGGTGACGACTTCAGCTACTTCTACTCGATCATCAACACCGCGGGCATCGACTACCACATCGCCACCGTGACCACGGACAACGCCAGCTTCCAGGGCAGCCAGAAGGTGATCTACCCGACCACGCCCAACGGCTCGTCGGTGTTCGCCTCCAACTGCTCGGTGGGCACCACCGGCAGCGCCACCGAGCGGGGCCTGATGTTCGGCTGGGACGCGCTGACCATGGCCATGAACCAGACGTCGCCGAACCAGAACTTCTGGCGCGACGACGCGGGGCTGCGCGTGGTCTACGTGTCGGACGAGTCCGACCAGAGCGGCAGCTGGTCGACCTACCTGTCGTACTACCAGGGCTCCAAGGTGTACCCCGACTACGTGATCCTCAGCGCCATCTGCGGCACGGACGGGGTCAACGCCACGTCCTGCAGCGGCGCGGGCGGCAGCGCGTACGCGGGCACGGGCTACGTGGACGTGGCCAACTCCACCGGCGGCGTGCTGGGCAGCATCTGCGAGTCGGACTGGTCCACCACGCTGACCAACCTCGGCTGGATCAGCATGAACCTGGCCGACACCTTCACCCTGACGTACCAGGCGATCCCCAACACCATCGAGGTGTCGGTCAACGGCGTGCTCGTGACCATCGGCTGGTCCTACGACGCGTCGATCAACGCGGTGGTGTTCCTGCCGTCGTACGTGCCCAGCGATGGGGACGTGGTGCAGATCTACTACGGCTACTACGGCAGCTGCTGACCGCGGCGGTGCCGCCCTGGCTCGCCCATCCCTCGTCCTGATCTGCGTCCTGCTGGCGTGGCCGTGCGCCCGATCCGCGGCCGAGTCGCTCCCTGCACCGGAGCTGATGGTGCAGCAGGGTCACGCCGCGGATGTGATCGCCGCAGCCCTGTCCGATGACGGACGGCTCCTGGCCACGGGCAGCCGCGACGACACGGCCCGCCTGTGGGCCACGGTCACGGGCGAGGAGCTGCGCACGTTCCGGGGTCACGGCGACGACGTCACCGCGGTCGCCCTGTCCGCGGACGGCAGCCGGCTGGCCACGGGCGGCCGCGACGACACGGTCCGGCTGTGGGACACGCTCACGGGAGCCGAGGTCGCCACGCTGCAGGGGCACGCGTTCGCGGTCACGTCCCTGTCGTTCTCCGCGGACGGCGCCACGCTGGTCAGCGGCAGCGAGGACCACCACGCCATCGCCTGGAACGTGGCCGAGGCCAGGGAGCTACGGCGGGTCGGCGGGCGGCCGGACTACGCCAGCGTCACCGCCGTGACCATGGTCGGCGACGGTCGGCGGGTGATGATCGCGTTCGACGACGGCACGGCCCGCCAGTTCGACCTCAAGCGGGGCCGGGAGACGGCCTGCCTCGGCGCGCCGGGCCCGGCCGCAGCCACCGCACTGGCCATTCACGGCGACGAGGTGCTGGTGGGTGACGCGCGAGGGGGGGTGCGCCTGTGGCGGCTGGCCGGGCCCACCTCGCTGTGGAGCGCCGGCGCGGGTGACGAACCGGTGGTGGCGGTCGGACTGCGCGGCGCGGACGGCCCGGCCGTTGCGGTGACCGCGGACGGGAGCCTGCGCACCTTCGATCGGGGTAGCGGCCGGGAGGTCTCCAGCGCGGCCACGGGCCGACCGGTGTCCGCGGCATGCGTGCACGCGGGCCACACCGTGCTGGCCACCGGCCGACAGCTGCGAACGGTCTCCGGGGATACGTCCGCGGTGGACGTGGAGTTCGGCGCCCGCACCGTGCCAGTACGGTTCGTGGCCGCGCTCACCGACGGCAGCCTGTCGATCGTGGCCGCGGACCGTGACGTCAGGCAGCTGGCCCACCGGGACGGGGAGGACCGGGTACGAACGCTCGCGGGCACGGACGCCGCCGTGCGGGTCGTGGCCCAGTCCGCGGACGGCCGCTGGCTCGCGGCCGGCACCGACGACGAGGGCCTGTGGCTGTGGGACCTTCGAGGGCAGGAAGCACCGCGTCCACTCGAGGCGCACCGGGGAGCGGTGGACGCGCTCGCGTTCTCGCCGGACGGGGCGCGCCTGGCCAGCGGCAGCGCGGACCGCCGCATCTGCCTGTGGGCCACGGACTCGGCCTCGCTGCTGTCCACGCTGGTCGGCCACGAACGCGCCGTGGTCTCGCTGGCATTCTCGGCCGACGGCCAGCGCCTGGTGTCGGGCGGATGGGACGCCAGCGCGCGCCTGTGGGACGTGGTCACCGGCGATCCCGTCCTCCGCCTGGACACGCCGGGCCACTTCGTGCAGGCCGTGGCTCTGTCCCCCGACGGGGAGCGCATCGCCACGGGCAACGGCGACAACACCATCAGCCTGTGGGCGGTAGAGGACGGCTCGGAGCAGCTCAACCTGGCCGCCCACGGCAACGCGGTCTGGGCACTTGCCTTCTCCTCGGACGGCCAGCTGCTGCTCAGCGGTGGGGGCGGAGGCGAGGCCACGGTCTGGGCCGTGGAGAGCGGCGTGGAACTCGCCAGCCTGCCGGGCCACGGCGGACCGGTGTCCACGGTCGCGTTCGGACCGGGCGACCGCTGGATGATAACCGGGGGGGCGGATGCCCGCGCGCGCCTGTGGTCCACGGGCAGCCAGCAGGCCCTGTGCACCGTGGTCTGTGGCGACGACGGCACCTGGTCCGTGGTCGACCGGGAGGGTCGGTACGCGGGCACCACACCGGGTCACCACCGCGGCGTGCACTGGGTCCAGCAGCGCGAACCGATCCCGCTGGTCCAGGGGAGCGACGCCCACCACCGTCCCGGTCTGCTCGCCGAGACCCTGGCCATCGACGCTCCGCCGCCGGATGCAGTGGCCAGGCGTGTGGACGAGGCCGACGCCGAGCGTGCGCCCGCGCCTCACCTGTGGGCCGTGATCGCGGCCGCCACGCGGAGCGACGCGGCCGACGGCGACCTGCGCTACGCCGCGCGCGACGCCGCGGAACTCGCCGCCGCGCTGGAGCACGCCGCGGCCGCCCACCACGGCCCGGATCGCACGCACGTCGAACTGCTCACCGGCGATGCGCTGGCGGTCGGAGCGCCTCTCCAGGCGTCCCTCGCGAACGCGGCTGGCGCCACTGCCGGGGACACGCTGGTCCTGGTCCTGGCGGGCTTCGGGGGCGTGGACGAGCGCGGGATCCTGCTCTGGCAAGCTGGCGCGGGGGACCCGGTCACCGGGCACGACCTGGTCCGCTGGACCGAGGGGATCGCGGCCGAACGGCGCATCCTGGTGCTCGACCTGTGCGACACGGCGCCGGCCGTCCGGGATCTGTCCGACGGCGTGCCGCCCTCGGCCGCAGCCGCACCGGCCGCGGCACACCTGCGGGAGGCGGGGGGGTTCCAGGTGCTGCTGGGCCGGTCCAGCGACCGCGCCAGCCACGAGGCCAGCCCGACTGGCAGGGGCTGGCTGACCGACGCCCTGCTGGCCGAGCTGGCCGCGGGCGAGGAGCCCCTGGCCGCGGTGCCCTACCTCGAGGCGGTGGAGGTCCGCGTGGCCGAGGCGGTCAAGGCCACGCCCGGGGTGGGATCACCCCTGCGCGCATCCGACGAGGACCGCGATTTCCAGTTCGCGCTGCCCGCACCCGCGCGAGCCCAGGCCGAGCGCCCCCTGTTCCTGCGGCCGGACGCCCGCTGGGTGGAACGGGGCGCGGACGCGCTCGAGATCGCGGAGGCCACCCGCGACGTGCTCCTGCAGCGGCTGGGCGACGGCACCGGACCGGCGGTGTACGTGGACGCGCTCTCCGTGGGCGCCGGATACCGTTCGCTCGTGGTGTACACCGTGGAGGGCAACCGCATCGAGGCGACCGTGCGCGTGCTGCACGGCGCACACGACGTGGCGTCGTTCGAGGTCACGGGCGACCGAGGCGCGGTCGGCGTGCTGGGCGAGCTGATCGCGGTGCGGCTGATGGCGATCGGGGAGGGCTCAGCGACCCCGTAGCCGGTTGCGCAGCTTGCGGCGCAGCCTGCCCTGACCGGGCCGCCAGCTCAGCAGGCTGAACGGCTCGTCCTCGCAGGCGTTGGCCGTGCGGTCGGCCGGGCTGACGCCCGTGTCCCACCGCGGCCTCGACGCTTCTTCTCTCGGCGGTGGCGCCGTGGACGGAGCGGCCGCCCTCGGCGGCGGCAGCTCCGCGCCGTCCTCCAGGATGGCGTCGACCGGGCACATCTCGAGGCAGTCGCCGCAGTCCTCGCACAGCTCCGGGTCGAGCTCGGCCACCACGTCGGTGTCCCCCATCTGGATCGCGTCGTGGGGACAGGTGGGCACGCAGGCACTGCAGCCGATGCACTCTTCGGTGTTGATGACGACAGGCACGTCATACCTCCACGTGGACCAGCCGGCGGATGGTAGCATCCCTGGGAGCGATCCGCACCCATGCAGGAGGACTCCATCCCCCTCCCCTTGCACCGCTTCCGGCGCCTGGTCGGCCGCCTCTCCTCTCCCTGGGCCGCGACCGCCCTGGCCGTACTGCTGTGCTCTCCTGCCCTCGGCATCGGCCTGCTGGCGGACGACCACCTGCACCGGGCCAAGGTCCTGCACGATCCCCTGCTGCCCTACCAGGCGCCTCCCCTGCTCGACCTGTTCGTGTTCTTCCCCGGCACCGACGAGGGCAACCAGGCCCTGGTGGACGTGGCCCTGCTGCCCTGGTGGGCGCCCGAGGGCCTCAAGGCATCGTTCCTGCGTCCCCTGTCCGCGGCGACCCACGTGCTGGACAGCACCCTGTGGCCGGACACGCCGTGGCTGATGCACCTGCACAGCCTGCTGTGGCTGGCCGCCGTGGTGCTGGCCGCCGCACACCTGTTCCGTCACCTCGGCGGCTCCACGGCCCCGCTGGCCCTGCTGCTGTTCGCGCTGGACGACTGCCGCGCGTCGGCCGCGGCCTGGGTCGCCAACCGCAACGCCCTGGTCACCCTGCTGCTGGGCATCGTGGCGCTGGCCGCCCACGACGCGTGGCGCAGGCAGGGGCGGCCGCTGGCCGCGCCCCTGGCCCTGCTCGCCTTTGCCGGGGCGCTGCTGTCGGGCGAGGTCGCATTCTCCATCGCCGCGTACCTCGGCGCCCACCTGCTGCTGCTCGACCGCGCACCCTGGGCTCGCCGGGTGGCCGCAGGCCTGCCCTACGCCCTGCTGACCGGCGCCTGGCTGCTGGCGCTGCGCGCAGGCGGCTTCGGCACCGCGGGATCGGACGCCTACGTGGACCCGGTGGGTGCGCCCCTGTCGTTCGCCGGAGCCGTGCTCGAGCGCGTCCCGCTGCTGTGGCTCGGGGGGTGGCTGTCGATCCCCTCGGACCTGTGGGTCGTGGCCCCGCGGGCGGTCCAGCTCAGCTGGTCCCTGGTCGGCCTCACCGCCTTGCTGGCCACCATCGCCGTGATCTGGCCCGTCCTGCGCTGCGATCCGCTGGCGCGCTTCTGGGGGCTGGGCACGCTGGGCGCGCTGATCCCGGTCTGCGCGGCCTTCCCCATGGACCGCCTGCTGGTGGCGGCCGGCCTGGGCTCGGCCGCCCTGATCGCCATCCTGGCAGGCCGCGTGCTGGATCCCGGAGATGCGCCACCCACGCGCGCCTACCGCGCGGTCGTGCTGCTGCTGCTGGCGATGAACCTGGCCGTGGCCCTGCCCCTGACCCCGGCGCGCGTGCTGGCCACGGGCCGCATGCTGGGTATGTTCGACGCGTCCGCCCGCGACCTGCCCGACGACCCCGCGCTGGGCTCGCAGCGGCTCGTGTTCGTCAACGCCGTGGAGTTCGAGGCGTTCTACACCCGCCTGATCCGCACCCACGAGGGCAGGCCCGCGCCGGCGCACGCCGACTGGCTGGCCCACCCGACCATGGAGTTCGACCTGCACCGGCCCGACGAGCGCAGCCTGGTGGTGCGCAGCGAGCCCGGCTTCCTGGCCGACGCCGCCCAGGCCCTGTGCCGCTCCAACTCCCTGCCGTTCGCCCCGGGGGAGACCATCGAGCGGCCGTTCATGACCGTGGTGGTGGACGAGGTGACCGCCGACGGCCGGCCGGCCGTCGTGACGTTCCGGTTCGACGCGCCCCTGGAGGCCCCGTCCCTGCGCTTCGTGGTGTGGCAGGAGGGTGAGCTGCGGGCGTTCGAGCTCCCGGCCGTGGGCGAGACCGTGCGCCTGCTGCCCACGATCCCGACGCTGAAGTGAGCTACTCGCCCTTCTCCAGGTGCTCGCGCGCGGCGGGGTGCAGGGGGATGGACAGGCCGCGGTCCGCGGACGCGTGCGAGATCAGCCACGCCTGGGCCGTGTGCTTCGCCAGCAGCTCCGGGTGAGCGAACATGCCGTGCAGCAGCTCGCCCACCGCGTCCGCGGGCAGGTCCTCGCGCGCCACCAGCAGCGCGGTCATGCCCACGGTGCGCACGTCCTCGCCCTGCCCCGGGTAGGTGTGGGCCGGGATGGTGATGGGCAGCATGAACGGCGCGTCCTGCCACATCTGGTTGACCTGCTCCTCGGTCAGCGACAGCAGCCGTAGGTCCGCGCGCGCGGCCTGGGCCGAGACCTCGGTGTAGGGGTACACGCCGGTGACGAACACCGCGGCCACCTCGCCGGCCACCAGGTCGTCCAGCGCGTCGGCGGCGGACCGCCCCTGCTCCCCGGCCAGGTCGCCCAGGGACAGGCCGGACGCGGCCAGCAGCTGCTCGGCGTTGACCCGCGTGCCCGAATCCGCGGGCCCCAGGTCCACCACCTTGCCGGCCAGGTCGACCACGCCCGCGATGTCCGCGTCCGTGTGCACGATCACCTGGATCGCCTCGGGAAACACCGAGCACAGGGCGCGCAGATCACCCATGGGCTCGCGCCCGTCGAACAGCCCCTGGCCCAGGTGAGCCATGTAGGCCAGGTCGTTCTGGGCCAGCGCGGCCTCGGCGCGGCCGTCGGCCACCATCTCCAGGTTGACCGCGCTGCCCCGCGTGCACAGGGCCACGACGCGCGGCGTGTCCGCGTTCATGGCGTCACGCAGCCCCTGCCCCAGGGCGTTGTACTCGCCCCCGGGCAGGCCGGTGGCCAGGCTCATGAGGCCCTTCTCCTTGGCCAGCATGGCCTCGCCGTCCGCGATCACCTGGTCGAGCTGGCACTGCAGCTGCTGGACTGCGGCGTCGTCCTCGGAGCGCTCGAGCTGATCGGCGAGGTAGGCCAGCCGCTCCAGCTGCGCTTCGCGGTAGGGCACGGCCGGTTCCTCCGGCTCCACCTCGGGCTCGGGCGTGGCCGCCTGGCTGGCGCCCGCATGGGTCACGGGAGCCCAGGCGTCGTCCTCCGCGGCGTACGACAGGGTGCAGGCTACCTGCAGCCGGTCACCGCGCTTGTTGCCCTCGGGATCCACCCCCTCGATCCCGCCCGGCGTGGCCCCGAGCACCCACAACAGCGAGCCCACGTTCAGCGAGTCCCAGTTGGACAGCTGGTGCGTGCGCAGGAACTTCAGCTCCGCGTCGAAGTACACCAGCATGCGCTCCCGCCGGTCGCCGGACACGTGCTGGGTGTAGGACCGCACCCGGTCCACGCTGACCACCCGCAGCAGCCCGCCAGAGAAGTCCGCATCCAGCCGCCGCTGCAGCTCCGCGCGTACGTCCGCCGGGTCGGGCGCGCCCACCTCCAGGGCCAGGGCCGGCGCGGTGAACGCCATCAGCACCGTCAGGATCAGGGTCGTGGTCCAAGAGCGCATCATCACCTCCCGCAAGGCGGACTAGCTTACATCAACTCCTGCGTGCGGATGGACCTTGGCACATCCGCGACGTGTCGATAGCCTCGGTGTGTGCGATTCGTCGGATCCCCTGCCACCGCCCTCGCCCTCCTGCTCGTCGCGGGCGCGTGCCCCGTCCACGGCTGCGACGACGCCGAAGGTCCTGCGGACGACGACGCGGCAGACGACGACACCGGCTCGGACGACGACAGCAGTGCGGACGACGACGACAGCGCAGCCAGCGCCGATCCCTGGCTCGACCTCGTGTTCTCGTGCAGCTATGACGGAGTGGGCGGTGACGTGGAGTCCTACGTCTACCACGGGGGCTCCGGCCACTACGACGCGGCCGCGCGTACCGGACTGCCCACCTGGAACAGCAGCTGGAACACCGTGGCCGATCTGGATGCGGATGGCTGGCTCGACGTCGTATTCGCCAATCACCACGCCCACGAAGAGCACGCCACGGGCTCGTACATCTACTGGGGTGGTCCGGACGGGCTGTCGGTCGACGATCGCTCGGCGCTGGAGACCGTGGGCGCCAAGCAGGTCACGGCCGTCGACCTCGACCGCGACGGCCACCTCGACCTGGTGTTCGGCAACCGCATGGACGATGAGTCCTACCTGGTCGACTCGTACGTGTACTGGGGATCCGCGGCCGGGTACTCCGAGCACGACCGCACGGACCTACCGACCATCGGCGCTGTGGGCGTGTCAGTGGCGGGAGACTAGCGAGCCCACAGCACCTGCCAGGTGTGGTAGTCGACGTCGTTGGTGTAGCGGTCCTGGTACCCGGGGTAGGTGCCGTACTGCAGGATCGGCACCACCTGCAGGCCCCAGCAGGCCAGGCTGTCATCCGCGTCCACGTCGCTGGTCATGGCGTGGCGGCTGCCGCTCTTGGCGCCCTCCACGTAGTGGCGGTCGTGCAGGCCGTTGAACGGGTCGCACAGGTAGTGGTGGGAGTCGCCGCCACCGAGGTGCACGTAGTCCGAGCCGTCCGTGCTGGCCGAGAACGGGTCGTGGTCCTGGCTCCACACGGTGTAGTACTGCCGCGGCGAGGTGTCCCAGTGGCCGCTGGAGCCGACCTCGAAGCGGAACGTCCACGTGCCGCCGTCCTCGAAGTGCTCGCGCTCGGCGAGGGCCGAGTAGTCGTCGTCCGTGGGTTGCCCGGCCGACTCCCAGGCGAACTGGTTCCACCAGGTGGGAAAGGCCGACGAGAACAGCTTCGTCCAGCCGCCGCTGTCGCCGGTCATGTCGCACCAGGCCTGCCAGGCATTGCCCACGTCCCCGCCCGGCGCGATCCAGTAGAGCCCGTCGAACGATCCGGCCCCGGCGTCGAGGATCCCCTGGCAGGTCGTGCCCGGACAGGCGGCAGCGCTGCCCGCCAGCCCGTCGTCCACCGTGCCGTTGCAGTCGTTGTCCACAGCGTCGCAGACCTCGGACGCATCCGGGTTCACCGCCGCATCCGTGTCGTCGCAGTCCCCGTCGTTCACGGTCCAGCCATCGCCGTCCGCATCCTGTGTCGAGCCGGTGTCGTCGTCGTCGCCGGTGTCGTCGTCGTCCGACGGTGTGGTGTCGTCGTCATCCGACGGTGTGGTGTCGTCGTCGTCCGACGGCGTGGCGTCGTCGTCGTCCGCACCGCTGTCGTCGTCGTCCGCACCGCTGTCGTCGTCATCGGTGTCGTGGATCAGACCGGCCGGGTCGCAGCCCGGCACCATCCCGGCCCCGAGTATCGACAGCACGATCGCCAGGGTGAACCCGTCTCGAGTGCGCATGGAGGCTCCCTCCTCGTTGCGCAATTATTCCACGTTTGCACGCGCACGCGCGTTGTGAGGAATGACCGACGCACCCGGAGAGCCCATGCACCGCCAGCCCCGACGCGACGCCCCCGCCCCCGACTACCCGGCCCTCGACCGCCGCACGTTCCTGCGCCGCAGCACAGCGGCCCTGGGTTTCGCCGTGCTGTGGGCCGCACCCATGACCCGCCGCGCCGTGGCCGCGCTGGCCGACGACGTGGATGCGTGGCTGCCGTCGGACGTGGACTGGCGCTGGACCTGGCTGGACGACGACTGGGGTGTGCACTACCGGCTCGGCGTCGTCGCCGACGGCGAGCACACCCTGGAATGCGTGCTGGACGAGGCCGAGTTCATCCTCACCGAGGTGGACCAGCTCCTCGGCGAGTTCGGCCGCGACGGCCTGATGATCGAAGGGGGTATCGAGCACGTGGAGGCGTTCGCGTTGCAGACCATGCAGACCCTGTGCGGCGCGTCCGGGGACGACGACTCGGCCGGGGACGACGACGACTCGGCCTGTCTCGGCGACGGGGTCGTGAGCGTCGTGCTGGAGTACGAGCTGTCCGACCCGGACCAGCAGATCATGGGCATGATGCCCCCGCCGGATCCCTTCGGCTGCTACTGCTCCTCGTCGGGCCGCTGAGGCGGCTCCTCCGCGACCGCTGACGGCGCCGGCTTCTTCAACCGGCCCTTCACCCGCTCCACCCACGCCCGCCAGCGCGCCCGGCCGGTCTCCGGCCGGGGGTGGGGCACCCCCAGGTAGTCCTCCTCGTAGATGGTGTACAGCGCCAGGAACCCGGCCACGATCACCGGACCGACGAGCAGCCCGGGCAGGCCCATCCAGGCCATGCCGCCGAACACGGCCAGGAAGATCAGCAGCGGGTGGATCTGCGTGCGGCCGCGCAGGAACAGCGGCTTGACGATGTTGTCCACCGTGCCCACCAGCACCATGCAGTACACGGCCAGTCCCACGCCGTGCACCCACGACACGGTCACGCCCGCGTAGATCGCCACCGGGATCCACACCGCGGAAGCACCCACCAGGGGCACGAACGAGCCCAGCGCGGACAGGATCCCGAGGAACACCACCCGGTCCACGCCCGCGATCGCGAACCCGATGGCCGCCAGCGTTCCCTGGATGGCCGCGGTCACGGCCGAACCCAGCACCATGTTGTTGGCGAAGTCGTGGAACACCCGGAACAGCCGCTCCTCGTAGCTGTCCTCCATGGGTGACAGCCGCTTGGCGAACTCCAGCAGTCGCGGCCCCTCCATGTACAGCGTGACCACCGCGAACACGTACAGCACCACGTTGAGCAGGGCGCTGGCCGTGGCCTCGAGCACGGTCGGTACCTTGCCCCCCACCGCGTCCAGCGCGGCCAGCACGCCGTTGCGCAGCGGCTCGGCCACCACCCCCACCACGTCCAGGTCGGCAGGCACGAACCGCTGCAGCTGGGGCGGCAGCTGGAGCCGGCCAGCCACCGCGGCCTCGATCCAGGCCTCCAGCGAGCCGCTCTGCAGGTAGCGGGTCACCGCGTCCACCACCAGCGCGGCCTCGCGCGCGGCGAGGTAGAAGATGGAGAACAGCGGTCCGGCCACCACGGCCAGCAGCAGCAGCAGGGTGAGCGCTGCCGCCAGCGCCCTCCGGCCCCGGCACTTCGCCAGGATCGGACTGTACACCGGCCAGGTGACCACCACGGTCACGCCCGCGAACATCAGCACGAACAGGAACGGGTGGAACAGGTACACCACGAGCACCAGGGATGCTGCCAGGGTCACGAAGAACCACATGTCCCGGGTACGCTTGGACCAGGGGCCAGTGCTCGGTTCGGTCGTCGGTTCGGCCATCGCCTCCTCCCCACCAGTCGCGGGCCGGATCTCTGCTACGATCACGCCATGATACGGGCTGTCGTCGCCTTCGGCATCCTCTTCGTGGCGTGCGCGGCCTTTCCCACCTACACCTGGCCCGGGTACCGCAACGACAACGAGGCCGTGCGCCTGTACCTGACGCGGGCCCTGGTCGAGGACCATGGCATCCGCATCGACCGCTTCCTCGAGGCCGAGGGGGACACCTCGGACGGGGCCGTGCGGGATGGCGACCGGTACACGGACAAGGCCCAGGGGCTGTCGTTCGCGGCCACGCCGCTGTACGCGGGGCTGTACCACCTGGGGATCGTGGATCCCGACGCCTCCACCATGGGGCGCACGCGCTACCTGCTGAGCGTGACCTGCGTGGCCGTACCGGTGGCGGTCATGCTGTGCCTGTTCGCGCTGTGGGCGCGGCGCCTGGCCGCGCGGGAGTGGATCCCGTTGCTGATAGGGGCCTCGCTGGGGCTCGGCACGGGCCTGTTGCCTTTCGCCGGGCATTTCATGGGACACGCATTCGCGGCTGCGCTGGCGTTCTGCGGATTCCTCTGTGCGTGGCGCGCCGAGCGAAGCGAACGCGCGTGGGCGTGGTTCGCGCTGGCCGGCGCACTGCTCGGCCTTTGCACGTTCACCGACTACTTCTCGGCCGTGATCACGGTGGCGCTGGGGATCTACGTCGTGACCGGGCCCGGACGCTTGCGCGGCGCGGCGGCGTACGCGGCGGGCGGGATTCCGGCCCTGGTGGCGATGCTGATGTACAACCAGGCGGCGTTCGGCTCGCCGTTCACGCTGGGGTACCAGAACCTGGCCTTCGAGGCGTTCAGCGAGGTTCACGACAGCGGCTTCCTCGGCCTGGTGGGCCCCAGCTGGGACTCGATCGCCGGGGTCCTGTTCACTCCGCGCAAGGGATTGTTGTATCACTCACCGGTGCTGGCTCTGGTGCCGCTGGGATTCGTGATGTGGTGGCGGTCGGGGAAGGACCGACGAACCTGTGTCCTGTTTGCAGCCTCGACCGCGATTTACCTGCTACTGATCGTGAGCTTGCTGGACTGGACCGGCGGTTACAGCTGCGGGCTGCGCCACGCCATCCCGGTGCTGCCGTTCACAGGTGCGGCCCTGGTGGCGCTGTTCGCCCACGAGCGATCGCGGTGGATGGCGTACGTGGTCGTCCCGCTGGCGCTGATCGGGGTGGTGCACCACCTGGCCGCCGTGCTCACCTTCCCCGACTTCCCCAACGCCATGCGCAATCCGCTTTTCCAGCTCGCGTACCCATCCCTCGGTCGTGGGCTGCTGGGACCGACCGTGTCGACGTCCCTCGGGCTGGGCGCGTGGGCATCCCTCGTCGGCATGGTCCTCCTGGCGTCGTGCGTCCTGGCGCCGGGACTCCTGTGGGCGTGGCGTCTCGGTCACATCGGGCCGGCACGCGTCGCGAAGCTGGCGGTTCTCTCCGTGGCCGTGGCCGCCACCCTGTGGCTGCTGCAGGGCGCGCTCGGCCCGGCGCCATCCCCGGTGGAGCGCTACCTGGTGGCGCACGTACGCATGCTCGAGGGCAGGACCGCCGAGTCCGTGGCGATCCACCGGCAGCTGCTCGCCGGAGACGAGCTCCCGCCCGAGATCCGTGCGTTCAGCGAACAGGCGGTCCAGGCGGCCGACGGACCTCCTCCAGTGCCCTGACGACCCCTGCTCGATCGCTCCTGTCGCCTTTTGTGGGTGGCGACGACCACCGCCGACATGTCATGATCGATCCCATCGAGGTCGTGGGGAAACAGGAAGTGCCGAGGGGGCACTGCCGGATGCGACCTTCGGGGGTGGATATGGCGACACAGCCGAGACGTGTCTGGAACCGTACGCCGTCCGGATCCCTGGACGACATCACGCTGACCGACCTGGACGGAGGACCGACCTCGGCCACCGAATGGGAACCGGTGGCAGCCACGCTGGAATGCAAGCAGGGCCCGGACGCCGGGCGGGTGCACGTGCTGTACACCCACGGTGTCGTCCTGGGCCGGGCCCTGGACTGCGACCTGCGCCTGACCGACGTGACCGTGTCCCGCAATCACGCGGCGATCACGCGGCAGGGCAACTCCTATGTGCTGTCCGACCTGGATTCGGGTAACCACACCTTCGTGGACGGCGCGCGGGTCACGGGCACGGCCGCGCTCGGCCGGACGTGCCGGCTCCGGCTGGGGAAGCACACGGCCATCGACTTCACCATGGTCGACGAGATCGGCCTGGAGGAGGTGTACGACCGGTTGCACGGCGAGCGCTGCCAGGCCCTGGCGCAGCAGCACGACGCCCGCGCCTCCACCCAGGCCGAGGAGCTGCGGGCCATGGTGCGGGACCTGGACCTGTTCACGCGCAGCGCAGCTCACGACCTGCGCTCGCCGCTGCAGGGCCTGCTGCTGAACCTCGACGTGTTGCTGGAGAGCGGGCCGGTACGCGCGGATCCCGACGTCCGGGACAACGTGGAGGAGGCCCTGGACACCATCCACCGGATGGAGGTCCTGCTGCGGGACCTCACCGCGTACACGCGCGTGCGGCGCGCGGGCTACACCGAGGAGATCGTGGACCTCGAGTCGGTGATGGTCGACGTGCTGTCCAACCTCAGGGCGCCGATCCGGCAGACGGGCGCCGACGTCCGGGTGGAGACCGTGCCGCGGGAGGCGGTGGGCAACCGCTCCTTGCTGGTGTTGCTGCTGCAGAACCTGGTGGGCAACGCGATCAAGTTCCACGGCGATGTGGCGCCTCGCGTGCTGGTGACCAGCGCACCGGTGGCTGGCGCGTGGGAGATCGCCGTGCGGGACAACGGTATCGGCATTCCCGCGGGGCGTGTCGGGGACGTGTTCCAGCCCTTCGAGCGGTTGCAGGCGCGCGGCCGCTACGAGGGTTCGGGGCTGGGTCTGGCCATCGTCGAGCGGATCGTGCAGCTGCACGGCGGCGAGATCCGGGTGGAATCACGGGAGGGATGGGGATCGACGTTCGCCTTCACCCTGCCGATTGCCGACGACGGCCGCGTACGAGCCGCGACCACCCTGGACACCGAGGACTGACGGTCAGTAGATCGGCGGATCGGTACACGCCAGCGCCGGGACGGTGGACAGTCCCCGCTCGAATTCCAGGGCGAGCCTCTGCGAGCTCTCTCCCTGCTGCACGATCCGTCGCACGATGGCGCGTATCTCGACCACAGCCGCGTCCGATGGCCGCTGCAACCACACCACCACGCGCTCGCCGAGCGTGGCTGGCGCGTGGCAGGTGACGAACAGCCCGCCCTCGCTGTAGTCCCTCACGAACCCGGACCATGTCCGCTTGTGCTGCTCCAGCGTGGCGAGCATCGGGCACGGTATCCGGGGATGGGCCCTCCTCTCCGTTCGGGATTCCATGATTCACCTCCTCCGTGGCCGGACGCACCGGTCCATGCGACCACCACTGCGGTCACCGCTGGACCCAAACGGCTCTACGGACCCCTCAATCCGCACCTACAGGATAGCACTGGATCCAGGAGGCGGCACCGGTGGAGTGGTATGCTCGGGTCAACCGGGGAGGAAGCTCATGGTCGTTCACCTCACATCATCCCGACACGGGTTCGTCGCGCTGATCGCGACGGTCTTGCTCTGCGGCTGTCCATCGGTGGGCGAGCCGGACGACGACACGCTGGACGCCGGCGTGTCGGGCTGCTTCGCACCGACCACCCCGGAGGAGCTGGCCGACGTGCTCGTCGGCAGCTGGTCCGGCGACCTGTTCGCCACGTGCTACCTCAACGAGGTGGTCATGACCTTCGGCGAGGACGGGAGCTTCCACTACCAGCACCCGGAGCAGCCGGACACCTGTTCGACCGCGCCCGAGGTGGACTGGGGAACGTCGTGGGAGGCCCTGACCCCGGATCTGGTGATGGCGGTCGGGCCCGAAGACCCGGCGTATGGTCAACCGGACCGCTACGCGGCGATCACGGACATCTACATCCGCGAGGTCGACGGCGAGTGCACCATGGTCGCGCGAGGCAGGTCATCGCTCATGTGGAGCAACACGTACGAGGCGATCTGGATTCTGGTGCGACAGTAGTGAATAGTCGGGGAGTCCGCCGATGAAGGCGATCTGGACGATACCGGTTCTGGCGGCGCTGCTCGTCACCGTGGGCTGCCCACAGGAACCGATCCCAACGGACGACGACACCGATCCGATCGGCGACGACGACAGCGCTGGCGACGACGACACCGCGGACGATGACGACAGCGCGGGTGACGATGACGACAGCGCCGACCTGGTCGACGTGGACGGCGACGGCTCGCCCGAGGGCGAGGACTGCAACGACCACAACGCCGAGGTGCATCCCGGCGCCGACCAGGCGTGTGATGGCGTGCTCGACAACGACTGCGACGGGATCATGGACGGCAACGAGATCGACAACGACGCGGACGGCGTGAGCGAGTGCGACGGCGACTGTGACGACACCGACCCCGACGTCCAGCCCTATGCCCCGGACTTCGACGGCGACGGCGTGGACGACGACTGCAGCGGCGTGGCCGACGACGGGGCCCAGGGACGGATCGCGGCGGGCCGGGACCACACCTGCATCGTGAACCTGGACGGCACCGTGGATTGCTGGGGGCGCAACGACCACGGCCAGTGCGTGCCACCGCCGGGCGAGACGTTCGTGTACGTGGGCGCGGGCAAGTACCACACGTGCGGGATCCACCTGGACGGGACCGTGTCGTGCTGGGGGTACGACAGCATCGGCCAGGCCAGCCCACCAGCCGGGGAGGTCTTCTTGCAGGTCGAGGCCGGCTACCACCATAGCTGCGGCCTGCAGCCGGACGGCACGGTCCTGTGCTGGGGGCAGAACAACGTGGGCCAGTGCAGCCCGCCGGAGGAGACGTTCCAGCACATCTCCATGGGCCACTACTTCGGCTGCGGCCTGACCACGGCCGACGAGATCGCATGCTGGGGACCCAACGACTACGACGTGCAGGAGTACCCGACAGGCACGTGGACGCTGGTGTCGGTAGGCGGGTTCCACGGGTGCGCGCAGGACGCGGCCGGGACCGTGCTCTGCTGGGGCAACAACGGCAACGGCGAGCACTACGTGCCCGCGGGCATGGTCGCGTCCACGCACTCGGCCGGGATCACCAACCACTGCGCGATCGACACCGACAGCTACCCCCAGTGCTGGGGCCGCGACGACTACGGCCACTCGACCCCGCCGCAGATCCTGTTCGCGACGCTGGCGTCCGGGCACGACCATGCGTGTGGCGTGGAACCGGACGGGACCATCATCTGCTGGGGGAGCAACATCTACGGTCAGCTGAACTCACCGTAGGGCTCGGTCCCCTTCCCCGTCCGGCTGCGGGCGATGAAGCGAGGTGGATCGGGCGTGCGCCGGCGGAAGGTCACGCCGAACCGGTCCACGCGCGGGTGCACGACTCTCCGGTGTCCGGCTGTGTGACCTGCCCCAGGGGGTACCTCTGGAGCTGCAGCTGCGCGTGCCCGGCTGGGGCACGTACGAGACTGTCGTCCAGGCCCGAGGGGACGTGATCTGGGCGCTGGGAGTCGATGGGGAGGAGTAGTTGTCGTCGGGCTACGGCGAATCGGCCAGTGGACTCGCACCGCCTCACCCGTCGGTCTCCTCGTACTCCTCGGTCAGGTGTCCCTCGACTTCCGAGTAGTCCCCCGCCGGCATGGTCGTGAGATTGAAGGTCCGCCCGCTCACGGCGATGTTGCCGTCGGGGTGCCAGAGAGTCTCGTAGATGGACACCCGGGAACGACGAGCAAGGCTGCGAGCAAGGCGATGGGACCGGAGATCCTCACCAGACACCCCCTGTACGCGAACAGGGTATCAGGCGAGGTCGCTGGGCCGGCGTGGAATCGAGAGCGACGAACTGCGGTGTCCCCATTCCGGCTGCTGCGCCGTCTAACTCTACAGGAAAGCGACCATGGGTTCTCTCGGTGTCATCCAGGTGTTCGGCAAGCTGCTGCTGGTGGCCTACGCAGGCATCGTCCTGTGGTCGGCGCTGGAGCACCTCGTGCCGTGACTCCCGCCTGGGCCGACCAGCACGTCGTCACACCTCGAGCGCGTCCTCCCACCTGTCGGACTCGGCCCCGCATTCGTCCACGATCCGCAGCATCCACGAGTACTCCCCGGCCTCGGTGATCTCGAATTGGAAGCCGAAGTACAGGCCCGACGACGCGGTGTCACAGGGCAGGTTCGTCGGCAACGAACCCGCGTCCCCCATCGACATCTCGGGTGTGCCGTGGCTGGCGTACCAGGAACCGCACTTGACGTTGCATTCGGCGTCCTCGTAGGCCATCAGTACCTCGATCACGTCGCCGATCTGCGGGGACAGGGTCTTCACCGCGAAGCCGTTGACCCGGTAGACCGGGGCGTGCAGGACCGGCGCGGTGTTGGTCTCGCAGGCGTAGAGGCAGTCCGCCTCGTCGTACTCCGGCGTGAAGCTGGGGCTGGTCCCCCCGCCCATGCAGGCGTACAGGTCGCCCTCCAGCTCGTCGAGGCCGGAGTCGTCGTCATCGTCCGCTGGAGAGGTGTCGTCGTCTCCCTGGTCGTCGTCCTGGGTGTCGTCGTCCGCAGCGTCATCGTCCGCGACGATCTGCCCCGCCCTTTCGCAACCGGACAGCGCGAGCAGGATGCCGAGCAGCAAGCTGAAGTGCACGGTGTTGGACATGGGTTCGGCCCTCCATGACGGAGGATACCCGCGAAGCCGTGCTCTGGACGGGGGTGGGATCCTGCCCGGATCGTGCCGCTGCGGCGAACGCCATGTGGCCGCCCTCGGATGGCAGTCCATGGTGGATATACCCAATGGTCCTCCGAGGATCGGCTAGGGTGTAGGTGGAGCATGCGGCGTTCCATCTGCGGTGGCGGGTGAGGTTCCCGGTCGATGACCGGGTGCGGGAGGAGGCTGGCGATGAAGGAACTCGTCGAGACGATCGTGAAGGCGATGGTGGATCAACCGGAGGATGTCGAAGTCGTCGAGGTGATGGGGCAGCATGCCTGCATCATCGAGCTGAAGGTGGCGCGCGACGACATCGGCAAGGTGATCGGGAAGCGGGGAGTGCACGCCCAGGCGCTGCGCACGATCATCGCGGCCGCAGGTGGCAAGAAGAAGAAGCGCTACGTGCTGGAGATCATCGAGGACGCGGACTGATCCTGGCCTGACCGGCCCGCCACCGCTCGCCAGGCACGGCATCGGGCGAGGAGAGGAGGGGGATGACCGCTCCGGGTCCCACCAGGGGAGATCGGATTCATCGGACGCAGCGGATGCCGAGGCTGCCATAGGCGACGCCAGGCTCGAAGTTGCCGCGGACGGCAGCGCGCAGGGCGATCGCGTCGTCGATGTAGCTGCCGCCGCGTAGGACCCGGTAGGAGCCTGTCGGAACCTCCCACGCACTGCCATCATCAGGCGCGAGTGGACGAATCGCAGCCGTACTGTCCCTGACACTGCGCGCAGTCGTAGCAGCCGTGGTACCAATCCTGCACCCACTCCCACACGTTCCCCGACATGTCGCACAGCCCCTGGTCCGTGTCGCCGTCCACGCTCCTGCCACACACCGCCCACGTCCGGCCCGTGTCGCAACCGGAGCTGTGCGTGGCGTCGACCATCACCGCGTGGTCGCAGGTCGCCTCCTCGCCCTTCAGAGCCTGGATGCGTGGCGAACCGATCAGCCGACTCTTCGCCACGACCAGCGGCGTGCCTTCGGCGCGCTTCTTGAACGTCACGCGGTAGATGAGGAAGTCCATCATCACCTGATCGTCGAAGTCGGCCAGGGCCATCTCGATCACCAGGCCCTCGCCCTCGCCCGTCTCGATGGTCACCGCAGGTACCGCTTCCGCCTCGACCTCGTGGAACGTCCAGGACTGCACCGTGTCGGTGGGCGACCAGGAGACGGTCACGGCCAGGTCATCCGCCGCTGCCATCCCAGGCACGACGACCAGGGCGATCAGCAGCGAGGCGAGATAGGTCAGGGTCTTCATGGCGTCCTCCCAGGCTGGGCCAACCGCAGCAGGACGTCCGTGCCAGGGCCAGAGCAGCCGGGCGCTCAGCCCCGCCCGCGCTCTACAGAACCACGCGAGACAGTCTGTCCAGGAATGCGTGCCCGGGGGAGTGAGGCGCGAGAGGGGCTACGACTTCTTGCGCAGGACGCTCTTCCTGGCCGGCTTCGCCGGCTCGGTCTTCGACTCGGACTTCGCCTTGTTGTGCTTCACCAGCGGGCTGGCCTTGCCGCCTTGCTCGACGTGGTGCGCGTAGCACAGCTTGGCCGCGCCCGACGGCATGTACACGTTCTTGTCGCACCCTTCGGCCTGCTCGCGCAGCTTGGTTACGCGGGCCTCTTTCGCCTCGGCCTCCAGCGCGGCCTTGGCCTCCTGGATGCGGCGCAGGCGCTCCTCCCGTCGCTTCAGCTCCTCGGGGACCTCGTCGCCCCGACGGCCACGGCCGAAGCGCGCGTCCTCCTCCTGGTCGGTCTGCTCGGCCTGCGACAGCAGTTCGCCGAGTTCCGTCTTCAGGTCCTCCTCGGCCTTGAGCATCCGCTCGTAGCTCATCGCCTTGTGCTTGCTGGCGTTGGCCTTGACCTTGGTGCCGTCCAGGCCGACCCGGCCCAGCTTCACCAGCCCTGCGCGCTGCGCGAGGCGCACGGTCTGTAGAAACAGCTCCCCCAGCGCCTCGAGGTGCTGGCGACGGAATTCCGCGATCGACGAGTGGTCCGGGTGGCTGCCCCCAGACAGCATCCGGAACGCCACGTCGCGATGGGTCGCGGCTTCGATCTTCCGCGACGACATCACCCCGATGCAGTAGCCGTACAGCAGCAGCGCCACCATCATCCGCGGGTGGTACGGCCGCGTCCCGCGCGGGTCTTTGCCGTGGATCACTACCTCGATGGCGCTGAGGTCGAGCGACTCGACCAGGTCGAGGATGAAGTACGACAGGTCGTCTTCGGGGAGCCAGTCCTGGAGCGCGGGCGGAAACAGGTAGCTCTGCCGCGGGCTCCACTCTCGGTACTGCTTGACGGGGCTCATGGAGCCAACAGATCACACCAGCGCTGATCTGTCGATCCCCTCGGAGAAATTGTGCCGACGCTGGAGCGTCGGCGGTCTATTGGGTCCCATGCTGGAGCATGGGACCGAGAAGTCGGGCTATGCCCGACACGCTCCTAGCGGACGAGTCACACGCGGCGCAGGTACAGGGGTAGGATCACCTGTACGGGATCTCGGCCGTGGCCGCGCCGAGGGGGAGGACCACATGCCCGATCCGGACACCGGCGAGCGCACATCGCACGACATCGAGCAAAGCCGGCGGTTCTACTGCGGACACATGGGTTGCGTGTGCCACACGCCCAGCCCGTGGCGTGACGACGAGCCCAAGCCGAAGCCCGATCCTCCGCGCCGGTGCGGGCATGCGCTCTGCGCCTGCAAGGCATGGCACGAGTTCAAGCAGCACAACCCATGTGCCTACCCCGACGACGAATGACGGCCTGACACCGTCCTCGTCGTCCACCCTCTCGGCCGGGCGACCAGATCATGATTGATGTACGCGCGCGTAGGGCCAACAAGGCCGAGATGCTGTGAGCCCCCAATCCGGCCGACGCCGCCTCAGGTGGTGCTATCCTCGGAGCACCGGGGAGGTGACGGAGATGGGCATAGGCGGCCAGGGCGACCTGCGGTTCATGCAGCTCTTGAAGGTAGGGCTGATGGTGTTCGCTGTGGCCATGCAGGTCGTGCTGCTCGCCGCGTGCAACCCGTGCCCGAACACGTGTGACTGTGCCTGCCCTCAATGGGGTTCCGGGGGGTGCGATCCGACTACTCACCCCAGACGCGAGCTGTTCCCATACGAGGAGGACTGCTGCGACTGCGAAACTGTCTGCAGGGACTATTGCCGGGACTCCGACTGCAACGCCGTGCACTGGGACATCATCGGGGAGTGCGAGGAGTAGTCGCCATCGAGTTGGAGCCGACCCGAGCACCGCTCCGGATGGGCGGTCAGAAGTCCCCGCGCCACCGCCAGTCCCTTGATCGCACCCCGTAGCCCCGCCACGCGCGGTCACAACCCCGCGGGCAGATCGCGGTCGGAAGTCACGGGTTGTGAACGCGGCGCGGCGCTCGCGGGATCGGATCTGTTCAGAGGTGTTAGAAAACGCCCGCCACCCCGAGGTGAACCGCCCCTGATTCCGGCGAGACATAGGCCATCGGTGCAATCCGGATCAAGGGCCGAGAATCCGCCACTTCGGCGGTTTCGATGATGTTGTTGGTTTTGTAGACGTACTTTGCTCGGTCGGCCTCGAAGAAGATCGACGCGGTGATCATGAGCGAAACGGACGCCACGACGACTGGCACGGTATAGATGCCGCCACCAGCCCCGTGCACAATCGCCGCGGCCAGCCCGAAGAGGAATCCTGCTCCACTGAGCACGTTGCCCGCATACGTTGCACCCTGGCTGTCGTCTGTCATCCCAAGAGCCCGGTATGCGGAATGTGCCACCGACGCCTTGATCTCCAAGGCCGTCCAGCCGATGCCATAGAAACAGATGGCTACCACGTGGGTCCACCAGAACCTGCTGTCATCAGAAGCAACGGCCACGCCAACTATGGAAAACAGAGCACCAGCGCCGTTCATACCCCAGCCCATGATGGCGGGTGTGGCCTTCTTGACGTACTTGGTTGCGTTGTCGATGTTCTCGGCGGGAAGTCGAAACCGCTCGGGCGTACGGTATCGAGTGAACTCGTCGGTTTCGTTCTCCTCTACTTGCGCTGCCGATCCCGGCCCGTCTGGAGCATCGTCTGCTCCATCCTCGGACAGGACCTGTACTCGCTTGATCTCGTCATAGGCGATCCGCACCGTATCGCCGCTTGCCATCCTCACGAGATACGCGGTGTCCGTCTCGTCTATGACTTCGCCCGCGATGTAGCTGCCGTCGTTGAGCTCGAACAGCTTCTGTTCGCCCTCGCCCGCACTAGCAGACGGAACGACGGAGACAACCGCCGATACCAGGAAGATGGCCAGCGCCGCTTGGCGAATCAACCAGGGCATCCCGCCGCGGGTAGGTGTTGTTTCGTACGCACAAGTGGCCGCGGCCTGCGAATCCCTCGGTGTTGCCATGTCCATCCCTCCAAACACGATGTTATCGGTCGGCACTGACAGAGATCAACGAACTCGCGCGCTTGCCAGCCGCCGCGCGCGTCGTCCTACGGAGTCCGCGTCGCCTTAGAGAAGCCGCCGCAGCCCCTGCGTCACTGCCGCTCGACTCACGCCCTCGCCCCTCGCCAGCGCCGCCTTCGACGGATACACCCCCTGGTCCAGTTCGGTGCCTACTGCCGCCACCTCGCGCATGCTCTTCCTCCTAATCTCCCCGCTCCCCCCCTCGGCATTGCCGACCGCTGACGGACCGGCGTGGACGGGGGTGGTGGACGGGGTACGGGGGTGGTGCGGTGCGGGGACGTTTGTGGACGGCCGGGATGTCGCCAGCCAGCGCCCTACTGCCGCGTCAACGCCAGATCGCAGTCGCCGTCCGCCATCGAGATGATGTCGGCACCGTCCCAGTCCCACGTGCCGCCGAAGTCGCAAGGCGCGTCCGAGTATTCGTCACCGATCCACGTCTCGCAGTTCGACCAGTCGGCGGTGAGCGCCTGCGCTCCGCTCTCCGCGGTGAATTCCAGCACGATGTCTGCTTCCAGCCGCAACGGGTACGGATCGCCGCCGAGTGTCGACTCGCCGACACCCTCGAAGTGCCCGGAGAACTCGTCGTCGCCCTGGTCGACAAGCGGCAAGTCCACGTCCATCTCCATCCACCCGCTCGGATCAGAGCAGTCCATGGTCCCCGACCACGTGCCCTCGATGTTGAGGGGCGCGTCGTCGTCATCGTCGTCGTCAGCTTCGGTGGCAGGGCACCCGGCGACCAGGAGTCCTGTACAGACGAAGAAGGTGGCGAAGAGGTAGCTGAAACGGAGCATGAACCCTCCCATGTACGTCCCGTGGTTGAGGCCCGAGCTTACCGGCGACGGCCCGCTGATGCCAACCCGGGTTCGACCCGGTGCTATCCTCTCCCCTCGACCGGGAGGGACTCGTGACCACCCCACAGCATCGCCACCTCGCCATCATTCCCCTGGCCGTCGTCCTCGCACACGGGTACGCGATCAACTGCCGCGCGAAGACACCCGGGCCTGTCGCCGAGCCTGTCATCCTGTTCGATTTCGACCCGGCGACCGTGGGCTCCACGTGGAGGTTCGATCAGTCGCATGGCGCGGCGGCTTCGCTGGGAGAGGGACGGACGCGGCCGCAGGGTACCCGCGGTGGGTGCCTCCGCCTGCAGGTCCACCGGCCAGGAGCCAAGCTGCACACCTACGCTCACCGGATTCCCGCTGACTGGGCCGGCTTCGAGGCGTTGCGCCTGCGTGTGTACCGCCCCCCGGAGGACGCCGAGCGCATGCCGGCGGTGACCGTCGAGGTGTGGCTGTCCGAGGTGGACGACAACGCGGCGTTCTGGCACCGGGTTGACCTGGAGGGTGACGGCTGGATCGAGGTCGATCTGCCCCTGCGATGGTTCCGGTGGGGCGAGGGCCGGGTTCCGCAGTGGGACCAGCTCGACCACTTCGGCATCGTGTTCCGCCAGCCCGGAATCTACGCGCTGGATGAGATCAGCCTGATCCCCGTGGATGGCGCGGGCCGAGCCCACCTGTATCCCAGTCCAGCCGAGCTGGCCGAGCTGGTCGGTGACCTCGCAACCGAAGTCCAGGCTATCGAGCGCGACGGCATCGCCCTGATCAGCGCCGTGCCGGATCTCGACGCGGAGCAGCTCCTGACCCACCTCGCGGAAGTCCGCGTCGCCGTGCTGACCGATCTGCCGTTCCTGGTCCCTCCGGATCGGCCGATCCCGCTGGTCATCCTCCCGGACCACGAGGCGTTCCTGGCGTACGTCGATCGGCTCGCGGCCGCGTTCGGCGGCGAGGTCAGCCCGCCCGAGGGAACCGGGTTCACCATGGCTGGCATTGCGGTGTCCTCGTGGAAGACCGAGGCCGGCACGCTCCGGCCGGTCTACACCCACGAGTACGTGCACGGCCTGTTGTCGGCGTCGGCGCTGTTGCCCAACCACCAAGAGTGGCTCCAGGAGGGCCTCGCGACCCGCTACCAGATCCGGTTCCACCCCCAAGCCGACATCGCGGGTGTCATCCTCGATGGCATGTCCAGGCCGGGTCGCCACAAGCCGCTGGCCGAACTGTGCGACGGCGGAGCGATCGACCAGGACCGATACTGGCAGGCCATGACGCTGGTGGACCTGCTGGTCGAGCACGAACGGTACGTGCCCCACTTCGAGCGGCTTCTCCAGGGGTTCCGAGACGCCGGGTTCACGGACCTGCGGCCGCACGTCGGCACCGTGCTCGGGGTCACCTGGGCAGAGCTGGAGCAGGACTGGCGGGAGGATGTGGTGAGCCGGTACGGGGCCGGGGCCGGGGAATGAGGTCTGCGAGCCCGGCCTACGGAGCCGTCAGGGGCAGGGGTAGTTGTCGCCGTTCAGTGTCACCTGGGAATACGCGCCGACTGTGAGGCCCGCAGCAAACACCTCAGCGTCGGACTGGTTCAGGCAGTCGTTGTTGTAGATGTTCAGGTCGTCGCCCACGCTCGTCAGGGAAGGAAGGCCGTCGAGGTTGTTCAGGGCGGCGTTTTCGGTGATGTTCAAGGACCCACCGACGGTCACGAGCAGGGGTATTTCGATCGTAGTCATGGCGCTGTTGTCGTCGATGACCACGTTGCCACCGACGGTGGCGAGACACGGCAGATCGAGGCTCGTGAACCAGTCCGCATGGGAGATGGTCAGGGAGCCCGAGATGCTCTCGCAGAGGGCGACCTCATCCAGTTGGCTCGAATTCTCGACAACGTAGGTTCCACCACACGGCGCGCATCCGGCACCGGTCGTGTCGTCGTCGTCTCCCGCGGAGTCGTCATCTCCGGTGTCGTCGTCACCCGTGCAGGCGGTCGCGTTCTCGCACCCGTCGTCGTCGCAGTCGGTCGATCCGTCCTGGTCGTTGTCCACGCCGTCGTCGCACTCGCCAGCTTCGTCGCCTTCGATCTCGGCTGGGACGGTGTCATCGTACTCGTGTTCCGACGCTGGGCAACCGAGGAACATGGTTCCCAGGCAGATCAAGGTGATGGCAATCAGCAGTTTCGTGTCAGGCATGATCCCTCCCTCGCGCACACCGTAGTTGATGTCAGGAGCCTACCGGCTGCAACGGGACGGTGCCAGCCCCGCCTTTGCGTCAGCCAGTGCTATCCTCACCCGTCGGCAGGGAGGGAACGCCGTGGCATCCAACCGCTCGAACCTGATCTCGCCCAACCAGATCAAGACCGCGGTGGACCTCGACAACCCGCTCGGGTGGTTCCGCGAGCAACTCGCTCCCTTCGAAGATGCCGAGGTCCGGTTCGTCGCCCTGCACGTCGCGGAGCACCTCGACGCGTTCGTCCACTTCCCCGATCGAGCCTTGCTTCTCTGGCCGGGCAGCTGGCGGCGCCCGAAGCAGTACCACCGCTACCCCGATGCGATGAAGGCGGCAGCGAAGCAGGCGGGCATCCAGCTTGACGGGAGGTTCAACGGCCCCGCGATCGCTGCGTTCCTGCTCGCTGGCGGTAGGCGCCCGCAGCGGTTCGGCAGCAACAACGCCTGGAGCGTGCACCACGTCTACCAGGGCAAGTACCCCTACGTCGGTCGAGGTACCTCGCTCCACGCGGTCAAGGACGGCAAGCACTTCACGCAGAGCGCCGGCCTCGTCGCGGTCCACCCGTTCGCCGACCAGATGGCCGATGAATACCCGGCGTTCGCGTGGCTGCTGCGTGCCGAAGCGTTCCGTCGATTCGGGTACGACCCAGACCACGTGTTCGGCGATGACCACGACGAGTACGGCTTCGTCCCAGGCCACGATCGGGCTATCAACCCGTTCGCCACACCTCCTCCCACCGTCGAGTAGGCTAGCGGACGTGGTATCCTCCGACCTGCCATGCAGGGGGATCTCATGCGCGCGCGATCACTGATCTTCATCTCCACCTTCCTCGCCCTGGCCGTGGGTTGCGGGGACTACAACATCACCGAGTCGGATCACGACGCCGACGGCTGGACCCAGGAAGAGGGCGACTGCAACGACCAGGACGCCAGCGTCCATCCATCCGCCACGGAGGTCTGCAACGCCATCGACGACGACTGCGACGGCGTGGTGGACGAGGATTTCGACGTGGATGCCGACGGGTACACCGTCTGCGGAGCCGATGGCCTCCCCGACACCCCGGACGACGACTGCGACGACGGGGACGCCGAGGTCCACCCCGGCGCTGACGAGATCACTTGCGATGGGGTGGACAACGACTGCGACGAGGCGACCGAAGACGAGCCCGACCAGGACGGCGACGGGTACAGCGTGTGCGATGACTGCGACGACGAGGATGCCGCACTGGAGGTGGCCGACGCTGACGCGGACGGCTGGACCACCTGCGACGGGGACTGCGACGACCACAACGACACGCTGAATCTCGACGACGCGGACCAGGACGGCCACACGACCTGCGCGGGCGACTGCGATGACGCGGACGCGAACCTGAACCTGGACGACCTCGATGGGGACGGGTGGACCACGTGCGATGGGGACTGCGACGACGAGGCCGAAGCAGTGCATCCCGAGGCCGAGGACGCCTGCGACGAATTCGAGGACAACGACTGCGACGGGGTGACGGACGCGCTGGAAGCCGACGACGATGGGGACGGAGCCTCGGAGTGCACGGGAGACTGCGACGATGCCGACGCGGCCCTGAACCTCGATGACACCGACACCGACGGGTTCGACACATGCGCAGGCGACTGCGATGACGACGACAACACGGTCTACCCCGGTGCCACCGAGCTGTGCGACGGCCTGGACAATGACTGCGATGGCTCCGTCCCCGCCGACGAAGTCGACGCCGACGGCGACGGGTTCCTGGCGTGCGAGGAGTGCGAGGACGGCGACGGCCTGACCTACCCCGGCGCGACCGAGGTCTGCGACGCGGCCGACAACGACTGCGACGGCGTGATCCCCGTTGATGAAGGCGATGGCGACGGGGACGGGTGGATGGCCTGCGAGGAGTGCAACGACGCCGAGGCCACCATGTACCCCGGCGCGCCGGACCTGTGCGACTCCTACCTCGACAACAACTGCGATGGGGTGACCGACCCCATGGAGTTGGATGACGACGCCGACGGCGACTCCGAGTGCGGTGGGGACTGCGACGACTTCGACGCCAGCCTCAACCTCAACGATCTGGACGGCGATGGCCGGACCACGTGCAACGGGGACTGCAACGATCAGGCCGCGACGGTCTACCCAGGGGCTCCCGAGCTGTGCAATGGCGCGGACGACGACTGCGACGGGGTCGTGCCCACAGTCGAGGTGGACGCAGACGTGGACCAGTGGCTCGCCTGCGAGGACTGCGATGATGCCGATGCCGCGGTCCACCCCGGAGCCACGGAGATGTGCAACGGGATCGATGACGACTGCGACGGCGTGGTCCCCGTCGACGAGCAGGACACGGACGGGGACGGCTACTTCGAGTGTGAGGGCGACTGCGACGAGGGCGACGCCGACGTGCATCCCGGTGCCCCCGACCTCTGCGACGGGGTGGAGGACAACGACTGCGATGGCAATGTCGACCCGCTCGAAGAGGACACCGACGGGGATGGCGGCACCGAGTGTGACGGCGACTGCGACGATGCGGACGCCGCTTTGAACGTTCAGGACGCCGACGGCGACGGCTGGACCACGTGCGACGACGACTGCGACGACGGCGAGGCCCTCGCGAATCCAGGGCTGGCCGAAATCTGCAACGACTGGATCGACAACGACTGTGACGGTACGGACAGCGGATGTGCCCTCGACGGTCCGATCAGCCTCACCACCGCCGCAGCGAAGTTCGTAGGTGAAGAAGCCGATGACCGTGCAACGGCGTGGCATGGGTTGTCACGCGCTGGGGATGTCGATGGCGATGGTATCGAGGACATCCTCGTCGGTGCGGTCTACAACGACAACGGCGGATCGCGCTCCGGCTGCTCATACATCTTCTACGGTCCGGTGGCTGGTACTCATGACCTGTCGACCGCGGACGCCCTTCTCGTAGGCGAACCGGGAGGCGGGGTATCCGGCTATGCCGTCTCCGAGGCTGGCGACACCAACGGGGATGGATTCGGCGATGTGGTCATTGGTGCTCACGGACGGGCGGCACTTGGCTCCTACACCGGCGCGGCATACCTCGTCCACGGCCCCGTGTACGGCACACTGAGCTTGGATGACGCCGACGCGAAATTCGTTGGCGAAGCTGCCGGAGACTACGCCGGAGTCTCCGTGGCGGCGGCGGGCGATGCTGATCTTGACGGGTTCGACGATTTCCTCGTCGGGGCTGACCACGAGGGCAATGGCGGGACAGGGGTGGCCTACCTCATCCACGGCCCTGTCTCGGGCGAGTTCAGCCTTTCCGATGCCGATGCGAGGTTGATTGGGGAAGCGGACGGTGACACGACCGGCTATTCGGTCGCAGGCAACGGCGACGTGGATGCGGATGGCTTTACCGACTTCCTGATCAGCGCCTCGGGCAGCGATGCGGGTGGGACGGATGCTGGCGCCGCCTACCTCGTGATGGGCCCCGTAGGTGGCGACGTGGACCTCGCAGCAATGTCAGCGGCCTTCCTGATCGGGGAGGAAGAGGAGGACCGCGCCGCGTCATCTGTCGCCTTCGCGGGTGACGTGGATGCGGACGGGAACGACGATGTGCTTGTCGGCGCTCACCGAAATGACACCGATGGCGAAGATGCAGGACGTGCGTACCTTGCATACGGCCCTGTTTACGGCGATCTGGACCTTGCCAGCGCAGATGCCGTCCTTCACGGTGCTGCGGCTGGCGACCACGCAGGATGGTCTGTGGCCAGCGCAGGTGACACCAATGGCGACGGCTTCGATGACCTGCTGATCAGTGCCTACGGTGTAGACGAGGCTGGTAGTTCGGCGGGTGCGGTCTACCTCCTCTACGGTCCCGTCACCGGGGCGATCCCGTTGGATTCGGCAGATGCTCGTTTCCTGGGCGAGGCAGACAACGACTACGCTGGACACGGCCACCCTGATGCTGGTGATGTGAACGGCGACGGGTTCTCTGATTTGCTGATCGGCGCCTACGGGCATGACGCGGGGGGAGGCAACGCAGGGGCGGCCTACGTGGTGCTGGGGCTGGGGCTGTAGGTAGGGTCGATGGATTCTGTTCTCGACCAGTTCGAGTGCACCAGAATCGAGGTCTACTACTTGGTCGGCGCTTTCTGCGTCGTCACGTTCATTGCTCACTGCCCAATCCGGTTGGCCGTGGATGGACTGCGGCCTCGGTCCCCCCTGCCGCACCCCTTCGATGCCCAGGTGATGAAAAGCGCGCAAGGCTTCATCGAACGTTTCCTCTACATGACGGCGTGGCTCGTAGGGTATCCGGAGCTGATCGCCGTGTGGCTGGCGCTCAAGGTCGCCAGTCAGTGGAAAAGATGGAGCGAGGATGCCGGGTACAACACCTTCTTGGTGGGGACTGCTCTGTCCGTGTTCTGGGGCTCTGCCGGAGCATGGTTCTGGTTCGGCTTCACTGCGTTTCCACGGCCCGATTGGCCTGTGGCACTCGCGGGTCCAGGCGCTGTTGCCGCGATCAACGTGCTGCTGCTGGTGTGGCTTTGGACTGTACGATCATGCTGTTGGAAGTGGGTGCGACGATGCGCAATCAGGGTGAAGAACCGGTTGAGGGCCTCGAAGCGCGAGTGCTGCTTGAGATTGCGCAGCCGCCGAGGCGACGCCGGTGGACCGGGATGAGTTGCTCTCCCACGCCTACCGCCCCCTTGCAGCGAACTCCTCGAACACCGGCATCACGCGCTCCCTGATCCCGGCAACCACATCGGTAAACCCCACCTTTTCCAGCGGCTCGCCTCGGTCCAGGAACACCGACCAGTGCCAGTATGCGTGCTCCGAGGCCGCGAACCGATCGGTCAGCCCAGCAGGCACACCGTCGGGCAACTGCACCTGCCATTGGCGGAAGGCCGCCTCCACCGCCTCGGCCAACCCCTCCAGCGGGTCCGTGTTCAGCATCAACCAGACGTCGAAGTAGTCCTTCGCGCTGAACCTCAGCACGCCCTCGCTGACCATTCGCGCGACCCGGTGCGCCACCATGTGCTCGAACCGAGCTACCTTCACGCTTGGCGAGGGCAGGTCCAGCAACGTGTCCAGCTCCACCTCGTCGGCGTCCGGCACGATGTGCAAGTTGAAGTCCACGACCACCTCGAACGGGATGACCGCCATGTCCAGGTGGATGTCCGCCTTGACGCGATGCGATCCCTCCCACGGCAGCAACGTGTCCACGGGATTCACCCCGCGGACGTCGCCCCACCAGAGGTCCAGACTATCCTCTTGGGGCCCGCCGTACCGCCTGACCACGCCCGCGGCTTCCGCCTCTTCGTCGAAGTGCTTCCTCTCGTCATCGACGTGGAGACGCACCGTGGTCCAGCGGCGGTGCTGCACCCCCAGGCGGACCTCGATGGCCCACGCGCCGTGCAGGACGGGATCGATAGACCGTGCCATGGTGCGCATCCGGTACAGCATGCGCTCGGTGGCATACCTGCGGAGCAGGTGGTCGTATGGAACGCCGCGATCGTGAGCTACCTTGCGCAGCTCGGCGCGGACGCGGTCCGTAGGCTGCAGCGGATCGAGACGCAGGTCGGGACTAAGGGACAGGATCACGACTCCGACTTCTTGCGCAGGATGGTCTTCTTCTTGGCCGGCTTCTCCGGCTCCGGCTCGGGCTCCGGCTCCTTCTTCTTCGCGCGGTTGTGCGCCACCAGCGGGCTGGCCTTGCCGCCCTGTTCCACGTGGTGCGCGTAGCAGAGCTTGGCGTCGCCGCTGGGCATGTACACGTTCTTGCTGCACCCCTCGGCCGTGCAGATGGGCCACGCCCGCTTCTTCTTCGCAGGCTTCGCGGACTCGGGCGAGGGGGCTGGCTCGGGCGGTTCGGCGGTCGTTGCCGGCTCGGGATCGAGCAGGGAGTCGGGCTGCACGGCCTCCGCGGCCTTCGGCACCTCGGCCTTCACCGTCTTCTTCTTCTTGCCCAGCAGCGGACTGGCTTCGCCACCGGCCTCCCTGTGGTGCGCGTAACACAACTTCGCCTGACCCGAGGGGCCCCACATGTTCTTGGTGCACCCCTCGGCGGAGCACTGGGGCCACGCGCGCTTCTTCTTGGTCTGCGCGGGCGCGGGCGCGGGCTCGACTGCCACTGGGGTTGGCTCAGCCTCGACGGCCGGGGCCTTCGCCTTCGCGACCTTCGCCTGCGCGGGCTTGGCAGCAGCCTTCTTCTTCTGCGCCCTGACCAACGGGCTGGCTTCGCCGCCGGCCTCGATGTGGTGCTGGTAGCACATCCGCTTCTTGCCCGACGGAGCGTAGAAGTTGGCGTCGCAGCCCTCGACCGAGCACTTCGGCCAGTTGCGCTTCTTCTTGACCGGCTTCGCGGGCTCGGGCTCGGGAGCCACGGCCTTGGCCACGGGCTCGGGGGCCACTGGCGCAGCCTTGGCCCTGGCCTTCGGCGGACGACCACGGCGCTTCGCTGGCGCCTTCGCAGCAACGGCCATGATGTCGTCAACGGTCGCTTCGCGGAGGATGTCGATGAGGTCGGCGGCGAAGCGCCTGGACGCTTCCTCGATCAGGGTCTGCAGGTCGGACTCGTTGGGCACGAGAGTCTCTCCAGGTTGGCGGTCTCATGTGATGGTGGACTCCGGAAAGGATGTCCCCACGTCCCGGTCCGTCGTCGGCGCTCGCGCGGCAGTCTACACAGATTCGGTGGCGGGATCAGCGGCTTTCACGGAGCCCCGCAAGACGATGCGAGGTCACGGCCGAGTGTGCGACGATCACACTCCAGAGGGAGGCTGACGATGACCATCCGGACGAAAGCGATCATGTATCTCCGAGAGCAGCTCCGCCGCGCTGACTGCAGGCGGGCCTTGGGCGTGACCTCAGCCGATCTCCGTCGCAGGCCGTCGCCGGTGGCTGCGTCCAGGTTCTTCCCGCCAGCGGAGTCGTGGACGGCTCGTGCGGCATGGGCGATCACCATTGCGGAGTCGAAACTCGACGGAACGGGCAAGCTCATCTTCCTTTGCGAGCGCGAGAGCGGCGATGGGTTCCACGTGCTCGGTGTGCCGCGGGAATGGTTGCGGGACCGCGCCGAGCAGTTCGCCCACTCCCACGGGCAGTGCCGATTGTTCCTGTCGGCCGAGGCCGGGGAGCTGTTTACCGAGGTTCGCGGGACCGGGAGCGTGGACTTCACGGGATGGGTGGTCGACTCAGCCTGACCACCCCCGGGCATCCGATCAGCGCCCGAGCTACACTCCCCGCACGAGGGCACGCCATGCCACCCAGCCGCACGAATCCCGAGGGCATCCCGGCACGCTTCCGCCCTCTCCGCGGCCGAGATCCCATGGACACCGGGGGCTACCGCAACCTCCTCCGCGAGGAGGCTGACGCGGAGTTGGAGTCCACCGGCACCGTGCGTCAGAGCATCCGGCTGGCAGCCCGGTCCATGGAGGGCGAGTACGACCTGAGCCCCGTGCTCGAATCCGCGCCCGAAGAACTCGGTGCCGTGGTGTTGCGCCGTTTCGCCGAGCATCCAGACATGGCGCGCCTCTTCCGAGTGGGTGAGGTGTCGGTCACGACCCCGGCCGGACACATCCAGGCCATCGGGATCTTGGAGCACATGCGCGAGGGCTGGTGGCTGACATACCGGCTGCTCGCGCACGACACCGAGTGGAGGGAAGCCGCGGGCGTCATAGCCGAGGAACTGGACGAGCCGTTCCGGCCGTGGCTCCAGGTCGGGCATCAAGGCGAGCTGTCCGAGATCCTCGTCCGCACCCTCGACTTCGTGGGTCCGGCCAGGGGGCGCGTCCGCGTCGAGGCCCTGCCAGCACCACCCACCAACGCACGCGCCGCGGCCCGGATGGCCGAGGTGATGGTACGCGCGGACCTGCTGGCCGGTCTGTTCGAGCACGTGACCGTGATCGTGTTCCGCAACCGGACCGTGGAGCGATGGGAGATCGTGACCAGCCCCGGCTGCTCGCTGGACGACCTCGTACGCAACGTGGCGCAGCTCGCGCCGGTCGTGGCCGTGGCTCTGGTCCGCAACGCCGAGGGGCTGGGACCGGGTGGCGAGGTGCGCAAGGCCCTGGGCGTGACCGCCGAGTGCGGCAGTGTGCAGTGGGCGGACGCGTGGCACTTCGTGCCCGTCGAGGACAAGGTAGAGATGGTGCTGGTGGACGAGCAGGAGCTGGGCGATCCCGGCCCTCAGAGCTGGTTCGACGTGCCGCCTGCGGTGAAGCTGGGCATTCCGCTGCCCTTGGCACGAGGTCGATGGGTGCCCTTCGGACCGCCGTGACCGTGATGGAGGACGAGATGACCGACGAGACGCCGCAGGGCAACCCGCTGTTGAAGATCAAGGTCCGGCGGCTGCCGACTGAGGGCATCGAGTTGGTGCCCGCGGAGCCGCTGCGACAGCTCCTGCAGCAGGAGGCCGAGCAGGCCGTGGCCTTGTACGGCCGGCCGCCCGCGTCGATTCGGTTCTACCGCGAGGACGCCGTCGAGGACTACGACCTCGGCGAGGTCGACGCCCACGATCCGGAAGCCGAGCCTGCCCTGGCCGCGATGTTCGTCAAGCTGGGCCAGCGTGAGGACATCGTCCGTCGGTTCCGCATAGGCGAGCTGGCCCTGGCCGATGACGAGGGCACGCGCCGCCGGACCATCGCCGTGCTGGAGGTCGAGACCCTGGATGACCAGGGCATGCCCGCCCGCTGGTGGACCGCACACCGCTGGTTCGGCCAGGGAGAGGCGGGCATCGGTGTGACCCACGGCGACTGGATCGAGGCCGAGGGCGAGGGCCCGGATGCCCTGGCCGAGCCGTTTCGCGAGTGGGTGGACGCCGATCCCGAGTACCTGGAGATGCTGGCGATGCGGGAGAAAGCCCAGGCACCGCCCAAGCCCTTCGTGCGCGCCGCCGTGGGCCAACTCGCCGACCCCGTGCCCGAGGACGCGCTGGGCGTGGCGCGCGTCGCCGGAGAGCTGACGCTGGCCGACGCCACGGCCGGACCCATGAGCTACCTGCTGGTCCTGGTCTTCCGTGACCGGGACTTTGAGCGGTGGGAGATCCGCGGCGAGCCGGGCTGCTCGATGGATGACCTGATGCGAGCCATCGCGGCGTTCTCCAGCGCGGACGCCATCGGCCTCGTACACCCTGGCGTGGTCCAGTTGCAGACCCCCGAGGGCGAGCAGGAGCGCCGCGCCGTACTGGCCCGCGTCGAGCGAGCCGGTCGGTTCGCACTTCACCTGCAAACCCAGAACGTTGCCGACGACGGCACCATCACCGCGGCGGAGGCGTTCTTGCAGGACCTGGGCGAGGTCAAGGACGACGGCTGGCTCGGCGTTGCACCGACTGTGGAGGTGACGATCGACGTGCCGCCCCCGCCTTCGGCGGGCTGGGGCCCGGTGGGGGAAGGTTGAGCCACGGCGAGGTGCTTCCCCGCCGGAGGACGCGATAGACTGCGATGAGCGGCAGAGGGGCAGCACCTTCTGTTCGCCGTGGGGAGAATCATGATCAGCTCGAAGATGTCAGCACTTCCCTGGTCACTCGCCGCAGCCGTCGCCGCGCTACTCGCACCGACGAGGGCCGCGGGTTGGCAGATGGACACCTCGCTATCCCAGGCGAATGGCTCGTTTCTGGGCGAGGCGTCGCTGGACTATTCCGCAAATAGCCTCTCGTGCTCAGGTGATTTGAACGGCGACGGGTTTGATGACGTTGTCGTCGCAGCGTACGCCAACGACGAGTTTGGCCAGAGTGCCGGGCAGGTCTACATCGTCATGGGATCGGCCTCGAACTGGACAACTGATCTCGATCTTGCTCTGAGCGATGCTTCATTTGTAGGCGTGGCGCCTAACGAACAGGCGGGGAGTGACGTCTCCTCGCAAGGCGACGTCAACGGCGACGGATTCGATGATCTCGTGATCGGCGCCCACTACAACAGCGAAATCGCCTACACAGCGGGCAAGGCCTACTTGATCCTCGGCAGTGCAACTGGCTGGGCCATGGACACCAGTCTTGGCACCGCAGATGCCTCATTTCTCGGCGAGGCCGAACTCGACTACGCTGGCCGCAGTGTCGCCATTGTTGGAGATGTCAATGGCGATGCGATCGGAGACTTCGTCGTCGGGGCATACAACAACAGCGAAATCGACTACCGCGCGGGCCAGACCTACCTCGTTTTCGGGAGACAGACCGGCTGGCTGACTGACGTGTCGCTCGCGTCGGTCGACGCTTCGTTCCACGGTGAGTCCGAAGAAGAGCAATCCGGTCAGTGCGTGGCCGGCGCAGGCGATGTGAACGGCGATGGACTCCAGGACATCCTCGTGGGCGCGGGCGAAAGTGATGAGGTAGCGTCCGGCGCCGGGCAGGTGTACCTCATTCTTGGCCGGTTCGCAGCGTGGAACATGGACGAAAGCTTGTCCACGTCGGACGCGTCATTTCTGGGAGAGGCCGTTCTGGACAGCGCGGGCTATGCACTTGCCGGCGCAGGCGATGTCAACGGAGATGGTTTCGATGATTTCCTGATCGGCGCTCCCGGCCATGTCAATGGCGATCGCTACGGGAAAGCGTACCTTGTCTTCGGCCGGTCAACTGGTTGGACCATGGACGACGACCTCGCCGGAGCGGATGCATCGTTCCTTGGCGAAATATCTGAGGACTGGGCTGGCTGGGCTGTGAGTGGTGCGGGGGACACAAACGGTGACGGCTACGACGACTTTCTGATTGGCGCCCCGAACAACGCGGAGGCTCATCTTTTCGGCGGGCAGACCTACTTGTTCCTGGGCAGAGAATCTGGCTGGGCGGTCGATTCGGTCCTGGATCAGGCCGACGCTTCCTACCTCGGTGAAGCATATGGTGATTTCGCCGGAAGGGCCCTCGCGGGCGCCGGAGACGTTGACGGCGACGGCCTTGCGGATCTCTTGATCGGCTCGCAAGACAACGACGAGGGGGCGAACGGCGCTGGCCAAACGTATCTGTTCCTTGGGGAGATGACACCCTGCGTAGACAACGACGGCGATGGATTCGGAAACCCAGGCGTCTACAGTTGCCCCAACGGCGACGCTGACGACTGCGACGACAACGATCCCAACACCTACCCCGGTGCCCCTGAGGCCCACGACGCCGTGGATAACGACTGCGACGGGCTGTACGACGAAGGCGTTCTCCCGACCGACGCGCTGATCATCACGGAGGTCATGCAGAACCCCGACGCTGTGGCCGACGACCTGGGTGAGTGGTTCGAGGTGTACAACACCACCTCGATCGACATGAATCTCGTCGGCCTCACGGTCTACGACCTGGGGACTGACGACTTCACGGTCAACACGGACCTCTGGATCTCTGCTTACTCCCATGCCGTGTTCGGCCGTGAGGGCGACCCCCTTTACAACGGCGGCGTGGTGGTCGCCTACGACTATCCCGATGACTTCGCGCTGGGCAACGGCGCAGACGAGCTGTACCTCGAACACGACGGCATCGTGCTCGACGCCATCGAGTACGACGGCGGCGGCGACTGGCCGGACCCGCAGGGGCAGTCCACGTCTCTCGATCCTACCGGTTTCGATCCTGTACTCAACGACAGCGGTCTGCTGTGGTGTGAGACGCCTGCTGACGCGATCTACGAGATGGACGAGGGGGACTACGGCACGCCGGGCGCGCCGAACGCCTCCTGCTGTCCCGACTCGGACGGTGACGGCTACCCCGACGTGGCCTGCGGCGGAAACGACTGCGACGACACCGATCCGCTGGTCCATCCTTCGGCCAGCGAGTCCTGCAACCAGATGGACGACGACTGCGACGGCGACGTGGACGAGCAAGACGCTACCGGCTGCACCACCTACTACCGCGACGACGATGGCGATTCGTTCGGCGTGGTGGGCGACGAGGCGTGCCTTTGTGGACCCACCGCCGCGTACCCGGTCACCAACGCCACCGACTGCGATGACGCGGACGGACAGATCCATCCCGGCGCTGTCGAGCAATGCAACAGCCAGGACGACGACTGTGATGGGAGCCCCGGCCCGGATGAAGTCGACGCTGACGGTGATGGCCACCTCGTCTGCGATGGCGACTGCCTGGACTCCGACGCCACGGTGTACCCGGCAGCGCCCGAACTCTGCGACGGCATCGACAACGACTGTGACGGTGTTCTCGGTGCTGACGAGGTGGACGCCGACGCCGACGGGTTCATGATGTGCGACGACGACTGCGACGACGGCGACTCGTGGACCCACCCCTCGGCGTCAGAGCTGTGCGATGGGATCGACAACGACTGCGATGGATCGGTCCCGGCTGACGAGGCCGACGACGACCTAGACGGCTTCCGCATCTGCGACGGCGACTGCGACGACAGCGACGCCACGGTCGGTCCGGACGACCTCGACGGCGACGGGTACTCTACGTGCACCGGCGATTGCGATGACGGGGACGCGAGCGTGAACCCCGGCGCGCTCGAAGCCTGCGACGGCCTGGACACGGACTGCGATCCGGCCACCGACGAAAACGCGGACGACGATGCGGACGGGTACTCCGTCTGCGACGGCGACTGCGATGACCTCGATCCCGGCGTGAATCCAGACGCGGTCGAGGAGTGCGACGGCATCGACAACGACTGCGATCCGGCCACGGACGAGGACATCGATGGCGACGGCGACGGATTCAGCGTCTGCGACGACGACTGCGATGACAACGATGCCCTCAGCTACCCCGGTGCAGTAGAGCTCTGCGACGGTCTGGACAACGACTGCGACGAGCAACTCCCCGCGGACGAGGAAGACCTCGACGGCGACGGCTACCTCACCTGCGGGCTCGACTGCGACGACACCAACGCCTTCGTCTACGACGGCGCGATGGAGCTATGCGACGGCCTGGACAACGACTGCGACGAGATCGTGGACGAGGACACGGACGCGGACCTCGACGCCGACGGGTACACGGTCTGCCAAGGGGACTGCGACGACAGCGAGCCGCTGACCTACCCCGAGGCTCCGGAGCAGTGCGACCTCGCTGACAACGACTGCGACGGCGAGGTGGACGAGGAAACGGGCGAAGACCCGGACGGAGACGGCTACAACGCCTGCCAGGGTGACTGCAACAACGTCAACTCCGAGGTGTATCCGGGCGCACCCGAGCAGTGCAACGGCATGGACGATGACTGCGACGGACTGCTGCCGGATGACGAGGCAGACGCGGACGGCGACGACTGGATGACTTGCGAAGGCGACTGCGACGACGAGGACGCTGGGGCCAACCCCTCGGACGAGGACGGCGACGGCTGGAGCACGTGCGACGACCCGCCCGACTGCGTGGACGATAACGACATGATCTCCCCTGGAACCGAAGAAAACTGCGACGACGGGTTCGACAACGACTGTGACGGGTTGGCCGACGATGCCGACCCGGAGTGCTTCACCGGAGACGACGATACCGTCGATGACGACGACGATGACGACGACACGGTGAGCGCAGACGACGACACCGGCGACGAGCCGGGGACGTGCACCTGCCGAGTGGTCGAGGCCCAGTCTGGGGGCGCCCTGGCGCTGCTGCTGGCCAGCGTGGGGCTGGTGATGCGGCGCCGGTCGAGATGAATCCGGGCATGCGTCTCGCCGCGTGGAACATCGCCCACCAAATCCGGCAACGGCCGGTGCCACCAGCGGCAGTCGACGCGCTGCTGTCCCTCGCGCCTGACGTGATCGTGCTCACCGAGTACGTGCCCGGCCCCGACCACGAACGAGTCGTGGCCGACCTGGGCGACGCAGGCTTCGCCAGGGTGCACATGTCCGACCGGGTCGAGCGCCAGAATCAGGTGCTGGTCGCCACGCGCACGCCGTCGCGCCGCGGGTACATCACGCCGCCGGGGTCGCGGCCGCAGGTGCCGCCCAACCTGCTGCACGTGGTCACGCCCCCGATGCACGTGGTCGGGTTGCGCATCCCGATGTTCGTGCGCGGCGACACCCAGGGTGAGCACGAGTACCGAGAGTGGCTGCGAGAGCAGGCGCCTGAATGGGGTCAGCGGCCCACGGTCGTTATTGGCGACCTCAACGCCGATCCGGACGCGAGGAGCTGGCGCGGCAGGCTGCTCGCGAGCTACGCGACGGACGGCTGGACCGTCGTCTCGCCCACCGAGGGCTGGAGCTACATGGGGAAGACCGGCCATACCTCGCGTATCGATCACGCGCTGCTGTCGCCGGGGCTGCTCGCGCAAGAGGCGCGGTACGTGGACGAGGTGGACGGGTACGTGTTCGCCGGTGTGCCCGGTGCGCCGTCCGATCACGCGGTGCTCGTTGTCGATGTCGCCGTCGATGGGTGAGACGGTCAGGACACCGACGGCTCACGACTCCGGCCCGGAGCACCACCCCTGATCGATCATGTACTCGAACGCTCTCTCACGGGCGAATCCCGGCACGCCCTTGGTGACCGTGGCCCTCTTCGAGCCCAGGTGATGCTCCTTGTACATCAGGTCCAGGGCCGCGTGACCGAGCGCCGCCATGATGAAGTCGTCTCGGTGCTCCTCGTTCTCGTCCACGGCTAGGAGCAAGCGAACCGCCCGCTTCTTCTCCTTCTCCTGGAGCGCGATTTCCTCGCCCAGCACCAGCGCCCGGATGAACGCCGGGTCGTGCGCGCGTTCGACCCTCTGATGGCGTGAGCCGATCCGGTCCCCGCGCTGCCACACGTCCATCATCTTGTGCACGGGCTCGAAGTCGATCCGCGCGCTGATCACGCCTCGTTTGCGCAGGTACTTGTCGAAGGTCTTGTGCTCGCGCGTTCCGGCCATGGCCTCCTCCCGTTCGGGTGCACGCGTGCCGCGCTATCCAGTCGTCGTTGCAGCCGGACTACGCGCGCGATCTGGTTCCATTCCGCTGGCCTCGACCTCGACGGTCGGGAACGTGTACCTGCACAACGCCACCCGCTTGGCCTGCTTCCGGTCCAGCCCCTGGGTTCGTGGGTCCACCATGACGGCTTCCAGGTTTGCCCCTTCCAGCCGAGCCTCAGTGAAGTCCGTGACCCGCACGTCGGCCCAGGCCAGATCGGCGTGGCGCAGGTCGGCCTCGCGTAGTCCGACGTTCAGCACGTCCGCACCGCGCAGGTCCGCATGCCGCAGGTCCGAGCCCGAGAAGTTGGACCCGTTTAGCTTGGCGTCGCTCAACTTGGCGTACCGGAGATCGCACCGTCGGAAGATGGTCCAGGTCAGATCTTGGCCCTCTAGGTCAATGCCCCGGAGGTCCGCGTCCTCGATGTTGACGTGCTCCGCCAGCTTGCGCTTGGCGCGGATGGCGGCTTCGAGCTGGACGCGGGTGTTCGCGGTCTGCATGGGGGCCTCCCTCGGATCGAGGGTATCGAGACAAGGCGTCATGGACTGTCGGATGGGGCACTGCGAGGCTGTGGGTATTCCCACCGAGGACTAGGCGCTGGCGCGTCCGCAGGCGTAGCATTGCCGTGAGGGGAGCGTGCCCATGCTCGACGCCATCTTGAAGGGGAAGATCAGCAGCCAGACCGACGGCAAGGAGGATCTCCTGACCTCGGTCGTGTTCGGGGTGCTCAAGTACCTCCCGCCGATGATCGGGATCGGTCCGGTACTGGCGCTCGCTCGCGACACCGACGAACACGCCATCCCCGACGAATTTCTCCACCCCGCCCGCGTGCACGTTGAATTCTGGCCCCCGTGGAACGAAGCCGAGGCCAAGTACGGTGCTGAGCCCGATGCCGTGCTGTGGTGCGACTATCCCAACGGACGGCGGATCGCGTTCGTGGTCGAGGCCAAGCGCGACAGCGGCAAGCACGGCGAGGGCGACCGGGACCAGCTCGTGCGGCAGGTCGCCAATGGCATGCTGGTGACCGAGCGTGATGGGTACACCCTGGCCGGGCTGCTCTATGTCACCGCGGACATCGCCATACCCACGGACGAACTGACGACCTCCGCGGATGTGCTCCAGGGCGAGCCAGGGCTCGAAAAGGTGCCGCTGTGGTGGGTGAGCTGGCGCGACCTGGGCCCGGTGCTCGATGAAGCCGCGGCACGGATGTCCCCGCCTCTGGGGGAGATGGCCCACGACGCCGCAGCGTGCCTTCGCAAGTGGGGCCTCGACCGCTACCAGGGGATCACGGCGCGGATCGGGCTGGTCCCCGAGTACACCTTCCAGCAGACATCTCCCCTGACCGCGACCGGAGCCGGTCCGGCGAGGCAGTCCAAGGAGGGCAGTCCATGACCGATCACGCTGGCCAGGATCTCTACAAGGCGTTGAAGAACGTCCAGACGCTGTACGAGCAAGTGGCCTTGCTGCTGCAAACGGCCGACGCGTACTTGACGGACAAAGACCATGGCTTCAAGCGCCTGTTCGGATCCACGGCGCTTGCGGAAAAGTCAGGCTCGATCCACCACCCCGACTCGTGGCTCCCTCACACGGCGTTCAGCTTCTACAGACCGCCGCTGGATACCGATCGCATCGCCGCCTTCGCCTCGGTGATCATGGCCCCGGTCAACGTTGAGCAGTACAAGGTGAAGTTCATCGAGCCCCTAATAAGCGCCGGATGGGTTCGCTATCCAGGCCCAGCAGCCAAGGAGAACGTCTACTGGTGGTCGCGGTTGATCTTGTACACGGACACCCCACACGATGGCGTGGCGCAACACCACTGGATCTCAGAGGACGGGAAGCCCAGCCAGCACGGGAACGTCGAGCGCCTGTGCTTCGCACTGCCACTGATGCAGGTGAAGAACTCTGCCGCGCTGGTCGAGCGGGTCCTCGACCCGCTCATCAAGTCCCTGTAAGGCGACGACGGCCTGCGGAATAGGCTGGGAGCTCTACAAATCTACCGCTTCACTGTTAGCCGGGACTCATTGAGGTATGCTTGCGGAAATGAAACAGCGCGTGAGGGCGGGGCCATGACAAACAAGAAGGACGACGCCAACGAACAGCCGACCTCGACGCCCCCCGTTGGGCTGCGGATGGTGGACAATCTCGATCCCGACGAGCTGCCGCTCTCCCGACGAGAGCAGCCACTCGAAGACGACCCGGACTTCGAGGCCGACCTCGCGGCCCTGGAGCAGGCAGGCGCTCGCCGCCCCCCCACCGGATGCAAGCCCGTTCTCCACGAGATCCGCGACAACCTCGCCGAGATTTCGTCGAAGCTGGACGGGGACGGAGCCTCGGCTGATGATGAGCGAGGCCAGGACGCGGTCGTTCCGACCACGCAGGCCTCCACGGAACACGAGGCCGAGCCAGAGCCCAAGCCAGAGCCGGAGTCCATGCAGGTCCCGAAGCCCCTCACCACGAAGGACGCCGCGCTCCTGCTCCGCGTTCGCAAGCACGACCTCGACCTGATCGCCAAGCGAGAGCTTGCCGCGAAGCGAGCCCTCCCCGCCCAGCAGATTGGCAAGGGCGGCCAGCGCGTACACCTGCGCTGGGACCCTGAGAGGCTCCACGACTGGTGGGCCGAGGTCGACAAGGACTGACTGCCCGCGGACGCCCCTACAACCGCCTCATCAACGCGTGTCTGCCGTCCTCCGCGGAATGAGCACCGTCGCAGCCGATCGCGTGTCCGCTCATCAATTAGTCGATCTTATTTGATCGTTTTTACTTGTCTTTTTGCTCTAACACGTGTTTTCTTTCTGCGAGAGAGGAAACGACAATGGCAAGCATCCACGAGCGAAACGGACGATTCCGCATCCGATACCGCATCAAGGGCAAGAAGAACCCCCTCTCCTACACCACGCCCAAGGGCACGACCCGGCGGGAAGCCGAGAAGCTCGCGCGCGAGATCCAGTTGGAGATCGACAAGACCGGGTTCTGGGCCCCGGCCTCGGCCGCGCCCACGGACCTCGAAGACCTCGTGGACCGCTACATCGCGGAGCGCACCCGCGGCACGCCAGGGAAGCCCGCGGCGCGGCCCAAGACCTTGCACCAGTACGAAGTCGTGCTTCGCAACCTGCTGCTTTCCCACTGCCGGGGCAAGGGCACCAGCGCCCCTGGCCTGTACGCGCTCAACCGCGACACCATCTCCGCGCTCCTCTCGGACAAGCGAGACAGCGGCCGTACCCCCTCCACGCTGTCCGCCTACGCGCGCACCATCCGCGCGTTCTGGACCTGGGCCGCACGCAAGCAACCCAAGCACATGCAGCCGGTGGACATGCCCCACGTGCACACGCCGCCTGCCCAGCAGGTGCTCGCGCCCACGTGGGACGAGATCGACCTCATGGTCGGCCAGCTCACCTCGCGCGCCGAGTCGGTCCGCCGCGCCGCGCTGGTGATGCGCTACACCGGCCTGCGAATCGGACAGGTCGCGGGACTGACCTGGGGCGACTTCGACGACGACTGGGAGGGCCTCGGGCCCGCAATGCACATCCGCGTGGCCAAAACCGAGGCCGAGGCCGCGATGAACCGCCGCGTGCCGCTGGCAACCCCCTTGGCGCAGGTGCTGCGCGTGTGGAAGATGAAGGACTGGCGGACCGGCGAGGACGATCCCATCATCGGCACCCTCCCCCGCGACCCGCACACCACCACCCGCGAGGCGTGGAAGCGCGCGGGCGTGCCCGAGGAGCGTTGGCGCGGTCACCCCAACCACGCGATCCGTAAGCGGTTCATCTCGCACCTCATGGAACGGGACGTGACCGAGCGCGCCATCGACTACCTCGTGGGTCACGCGCCACGGGGCATCCAGGCGCGTCACTACATCGATCCGCGCGCGTACTGGCCGCACCTGCGCGACGCCCTGGCCGAGATCCCCCCGCTCGACGCCGAGATCCAGGCCGCGATCGGCCTCTGAATCCCCTCTCCTGCTGCATGTTCCAGCCCCGCATCACCGTGCATGTTCCCGTCCCTCGCCCCGGAACATGCAGCACGCCTCGAACACGCGTCCGTGTCCCCCGCGTGTCCAGTCACACGGACACGCAAGACCCAGGACTCTATAAGTAGTTGGATTTATTAAGGGTGTGACCCCAACGGGATTTGAACCCGTGTTGCCGGGATGAAAACCCGGTGTCCTAGGCCAGACTAGACGATGGGGTCACGGTCCGGCAGCTATCTACTTTTCCAGTGGGGATCTGTCAAGAGGTGAGCGCCTCGAAGGGGTCTTCGCGCACGATCACCCGCTCGCGCTGGGGTCCGACCGAGACCAGCTGCACGGGCACGCCCGTCTGCTGTTCGAGTTTCAGCAGATAATCCCTGGCCGCGCCGGGCAGGTCGTCGAACGAGCGCACGTGGTCGATGGGATCCCGCCACCCGGCCAGCTCCTCGTACACCGGCCGGCACCGCGCCAGGTCCGCGGCACTCGCGGGCGGCGCGTCGATCACCTCGCCGGCGAGCTCGTAGGCCGTGCACAGCTTGAGCCGCTCGAACCCGGACAGCACGTCCATCTTGGTCACGGCCAGGCCGGTCACGCCGTTGAGCTGCACCGCCCGCTTCAGGATCACCGCGTCCGGCCAGCCACACCGGCGCGCTCGGCCGGTGGTCGCGCCGACCTCCCCTCCCCTGCGCGCCAGCTTGTCGGCCACGTCGTCGAACAGCTCGGTGGGGAACGGCCCCTCCCCGACCCGCGTGGTGTACGCCTTGGCGATGCCCAGCACGCCGTCGATGGCCGTGGGACCCACGCCCGAGCCGGTGCAGGCCCCGCCCGCCACCGTGTTGGACGAGGTCACGTACGGGTACGTGCCGTGGTCCACGTCCAGCATCGTGCCCTGCGCGCCCTCGAACAGCACGTCCGCACCCGCGGCCATGCGCTCGTGGATCAGGCCCACGGTGTCGGTGATGTACGGTCCCAGCTCGTCGCCCCATTTCCGCGCGTTCTCCAGCACGGTCGGATCGTCGCTCTCGCCCAGCGCCCGCAACAGCCGCGACGGGTCCAGCAGGTCGCCTATGCGCACCGCACGCCGGCCCACCTTGTCCTCGTAGGCCGGGCCGATGCCCCGACCGGTGGTGCCGATCTTGCGCCGGCCCCGCCGCGCCTCGCTCATGCCGTCCTGCTGGCGGTGGCGGGGCAGGATCGCGGTGGCCCGGTCACTGACGCGCAAACGCTCCGGCCCGACCGGATGTCCGCACGCCTCGAGGTGGCGGATCTCGCCCAGCAGCAGCTGGGGATCCACGACCACGCCGTTGCCGATCACGCACGTCACGTCCTCGTGCAGGATCCCGGACGGCACCAGGTGCAGGATCAGCTCCTCGTCGTCCACGACCAGGGTGTGGCCCGCGTTGGGGCCGCCCTGGAAGCGCACGACCAGGTCGGCGCGGGAGGTCAGCAGGTCGACGAAGCGGCCCTTGCCCTCGTCACCCCAGTGGCAGCCGATGAGTACCAGGTTGGGCACGTGGGACTCCTTCGGAGAGGCGGATGGTGGGGGGGAGCGGGATCAGTCCTCGGTCGCGGGGCCGAGCTCGAGGATGCCGTTGCTCAGGAAGTAGTGCAGCGCGGACACCACGCGGTACTGGTCGAAGGTGCCCATGATGGTCAGCAGCTCCTCGACCGTGATGCGGCCGTCCACCTGGCTGAGCAGGAAGCCGCCGATCGGATCCAGGGAGAGCTCCAGGATGTTGGAGTCGTCCGCGGTCAGCTGCGGCACCTGGTCCAGCGGCTTGAGCTGGTCGAGGTAGAAGCCGACCAGCTCCTCCTTGATCTCGCGGGCCAGCTCCTCGGTATCGAAGTCGCCGGGCGAGCGCTTGAGGATCTCCTCGCAGATGTCCAGGGCAGCGCCCATGTTCTGCTGCTCGCGCTCCTCGGCCACCTGGGCCAGCAGGCCGCCCTTCTCGTCGTCGAACAGGGGCAGGCCAGTGAGCTCGCCGCCCTCGCCGTCCGTACCGGGCAGCACGTCCAGGTGCGGCTGGGAGTCGAACGGCGATGGCCACTCGTCGCTCTCGCCGTTGCCCACCGGCTGGTCGGCGATGGTGGACGGTCCTTGAGGCTCGATCACCTCGAGCGTCTCGAGGTAGTCCAGGGCGCGCGAGTCGCCCGGGTCGATGTCCAGGACCTTCATCCAGGAGACGATGGCCTCCTGGACCTTTCCGTCGAACAGGTGCACCAAGCCGCTGTCCAGCAGCTCCTGCACCTCGTTGGTCGACCCAGTGGGGGCCATCGGTTTCGTCTCCGTCCGTTCAGGTCGCTTGCTGGCCGATGATGTCGAGTGCATCCTGCAGCTCGGTCTCCAGCTGCTTCAGCGAATCCCAGTCGCGACCCTGGATTGCGCGCTTGACGTCCACGCCCAGCGCGACGAATGCGTCCACCTGCTCCGAGCCCAGCGTGGCCTCGACCAGGGGGAGCTTGTTCTTGAGCTGACCGGCGAGGCTCTCCACGTGATACGTGAGCTTGGCCAGGTCGTCGGACTCCTTCTCGGCGACCTCGGCGACCAGGCGCTCGTTGACCAGGTTCTCGAGCTCGTCCTTGCTGATGCCGCCGGACAGGGTGACGGTGATGGACTGCTCCTTGCCCGTGTCACGATCCTTGGCCGCCACGGACACGATGCCGTCCGCGTCGATGGAGAACGTCACCATCACGTCGGGCACGGCCTTGGGCGCGGGCCGGATCCCGCCGAGCAGGAACTCGCCCAGCAGTTCGTTCTCGGCCGCCTGGTCGCTCTCCCCCTGCAGCACCACGATCTTCACCGCGGACTGGTTGTCCGTGACCGTGGTGAAGGAGTGGGACTTCTGCACCGGGATGGTGGTGTCCCGCGGGATCAGGCGGCTGAAGCCGCCGCCCACGGTGGCGATGCCCAGGGTCTTGGGGGTGACGTCCAGCAGCAGCGG
>CAZXHG010000018.1:0-60678 GCA_964639985.1 uncultured Rickettsiales bacterium | reverse complement strand
GTCACGTTCATGGTCAGCGAGGAGCCCGCGCCCAGCTGCTGGAAGTCCAGCACCGGCGGGTTGACCTCGATCTGCGCGTCGAGCTTCGTGGGGTCACCGATCCCGCCCTCTGGCGAGAAGACGTAGTCCTGGCAACCCATGGCCAGCGCCATGCCGATCGCGATGGTGATGAAGGCGATCCTGTGCATTCCGAGCCTCCTGACGGTGTCCGTGTCCCAGGGAACCGTGGGGTGTAGTCCCATCACCCACGTTCTGTGTCGGGTGGGCCGATTTCCTTCGGCTGAAGCATACCACCACACGATATCCAGCAGGAAATGCAAATGCCGGGCCGACGGACGGGCCGATCCACGCCCGGTCCGGGGCGAAGCGCCGCGCCGGGACTCGCACGCACGCGCCCGCGGATTCGTTGACACTCCGAATGGGCGGCTGCTATGGTTCAATCGCCCTGGAATAGGGGCCCAGTCGCCTGTTTTTCGCTGTGAGATCAAGGGGCTGGACGACATCATCGCCTGGAGCCATTCCATGCCAAGGCACCTCATCGCCACCGCGCTGCTCACCCTCGGCCTGCTGGCCAGCGCCTGCGACACCGCTCCCGACATCGAGCTGATCCCGATGGACGTACACATCTCGTCCGACTTCGTGGACTTCGGCCAGGTGCCGACGGGCGGGTCCAAGGTGACCACGATCCGCCTGCACAACGCCGGCGATGCCGACCTGCGCCTGTCGCAGGTGCCGTACATCCGGCAGGAGGGCGTCAACCAGACCTTCACGCTCGAAGGCACCTGGGAGGTGACCGAGGCCGAGGACGAGGAGAGCGAGCCCACGGTCACCATCGACCCGCGCACCTACGTGGAGATGACGATCACGTTCACGCCGGTGGCCGAGGAGGAGTCCTACGCCTACGTGGGCATCTACTCCAACGACCCGGACGAGGCCAACCGCGTGATCGTGCTCACGGGCAGCTCCTACACCGGCACGCCCCAGGTCCAGGTCTCGCCTGGTCTCGTCGAGTTCGGATTCGTGGCCGCCGGCAACCAGGCCGAGGAGTACGTGGAGATCGCCAACATCGGCGACGTGGACGTGGAGGTCGTGGACGTGACCGTGGGCGGCTCGGAGAGCCCGTTCGAGGTCGGCGCCATCCCCACCGAGCCGATCCCGGCTGGCAGCAAGGCCCTGGTGCCCGTGCTGTTCAACTCCGAGGGCGGTGACCACGAGGTCGCCTCCCTGACCGTGGAGATCGCCAACGCGGTCAACGCGTACTACGTGGTCAACCTCAGCGCCAACTCCCCGGGGTCGACCAACAACTCCCCGCCGATCATCAACCTGCTGGACCCGACCGAGCCCACGGTGTTCTACCTGTACCAGGACCTGTACGTGCTGGCCCGGGCGTTCGACGCCCAGCAGCCCAACATCGGCCTGTACTGCACGATGGAGTCCGACCGCCTCGGCATGGTCGAGCAGGAGACGTCCGACCCGCTGCTCAGCGAGGTGGACTTCATCATCGACATCGACGAGTCGAACTTCGAGGACGAGCTCGGCACGCACACGCTGACCATCTGCTGTACCGACGTGTTCAACGAGACCAGCTGCGAGACGCTGGTGGTCGCCATCGACCTGCCCTTCCCGGAGGAGGACGGCGACGGCGACGGCTACGACGTGGACAGCGGCGACTGCGACGACACCGACAACACCATCTATCCCGGCGCCATCGAGCTGACGGACATGGTGGACAACAACTGCAACGGCACCATCGACGAGGCCACGGAGAACTACGACGACGACGGCGACGGCTACGCCGAGGTCAATGGTGACTGCGACGACGACGACATCGACATCAACCCCGACGCGCTCGAGGAGCCGGACTTCTTCGACAACGACTGCGACGGCATCATCGACGAGGGCACGTTCAACTACGACGACGACGGCGACGGCTTCAGCGAGTCCCTCGGCGACTGCAACGACGAGGACCCCGAGGTCTACCGCGACGCGCTGGAGTGGTGCGACAGCAAGGACAACGACTGTGACGGCGAGGCGGACGAGGACTGCATCGACGACACCCCGCCGCTGGAGATCCTCGGCGGCCTGCTCGCCGACCGCGTGGCCGTGCAGAAGAGCGACCCCGACCCGGTCAACCTGGCCGTGACCGTGATCCACGGCCCGGACGCGGAGCTGGAGTACGAGTGGTCCTGCAGCGGCGGGGAGTACGAGGAATTCGACGGGACCGCCGGCCCGACCGCCCGCTGGATCGTGCCCGAGGAGCCGGACGAGTACAGTGTCTACGTGCGCGTCACCGACAGCGTCAGCGTGGCGGACGAGACGCTGGAGGACTGGGCGTTCCTGACCATCACCGTGACGCAGACGAACCCCAACGCGACCGGCGTCTCCGTCAATCAGCAGAACGACAGCTGCAACATCGCCGCCAGCGCCGCGCCCGCGCCGGGGCTGCTCGCCACCGTGTCGGTCCTGCTGCTGGCTCTCGCTCTTCGCCGTCGCACCTGAGCACACACCTCCATCCCCGCCGCTCGCGGATCCCGGTGACAGGGGCCAGGTGGATCAGTACGCCTCGAGCAGGTCGTACAGCTCGATGCAGTCGTCGGTGCTGCGCAGGTCGCCGTTGAGCTCGGAGCAGGCCTGGTTGGCCTCCCGCTTGTCCGCGGCCGAGCGGCGGCCGTGGTCGCGCTCGGCCTCGGCCTTGCAGACCTCCTCGTACTCCTCGGTGCCGGCGTAGCCGGTGGCCGTCCAGGTCAGGCCCCACTCGCCCAGGCACTCGGCGTACACGTCGGCCTGGGCCACGCACAGCTGCTCGCAGGGCGGACAGCCGGTCAACAGCGCGGCGACGGCGAGGGGGGCGAGCAGCGAGGATGCGGTCAGCAGGCGGTGCATGGCCGCGCATCATAGGGATCACACGCGGAAACGGCAACACGGACCCGACGTTCGGGGTCCGTGGGTCAGCCCCAGTCCCCCCGCGCGAACTGGATGGCAGCCACCGCGGCCAGCGCCGCGGTCTCGGTGCGCAGCACCCGCGGGCCCATGCCCACCACCTCGAACCCGGCCCGGCGGGCCGCCTCGATCTCCACGGGCTCGAACCCCCCCTCGGGCCCGACCAGCACCACCACCTCGTCCAGGTCCGCCGGCAGCACATCGGCCAGCGGCGCGGTCACCCCACCCGACGCGGACAGCAGCAGCCGCAGCCCTGCCGGCGGATCGGCCAGCCATGCCTCGAGGGGCACCACCTCCGAGACCTCGGGTACCACGTTGCGGCCGCACTGGCGGGCGGCGTCCGTCGCGATCCGCTGCCAGCGTTCGTCGTTGCCCGCCCGCTTCGTGGACCGCTCACACAGCACCGGCACGAACCGGGTCACGCCCAGCTCGCAGCCGTGCCGGATCACCTCGTCGAGCTTGCTGCCCCGGGCCAGCCCCTGGGCCACGGTGATCCCCAGCGGCGACTCCACGTCGTCCACCACCTCGGCGATCACCTGCACGTCCATGGTCCGGTGGGTGGTGGAGGTCACCCGCGCCCGCCACGCCCCGCCACGTCCGTCGAACAGCACCGCCTCGTCACCTGTATCCAGCCTCAGCACGCGGGCGTGCTTTCGCACCGCGCCGTCGAGCACCATACGGTAGCCCACGGCCGGGGCCTGCTCCACGAACAGCCGACGACGCGCCGCCATGCCCTACTCCACGGCCGGAGGACCGGCCTCTGCCACCTGGTCCCGGCCACCCCGCTTGGCCCGGTACAGGGCGTCGTCCGCCCGCTTGAGCCAGTCGATGTGCTCCTCGCCCGGCGACTGCTCGGCTGCGCCGGCCGAGATGGTGATGCTGATCCGCCGGTCGTCCACCTCGACCTCCATGGCCCGCACCGACGCGAGCAGCCGTTCCAGCAAGGGCCGCACCTGGTCCAGCGGATCCCGCTCGAACAGCACCACGAACTCCTCCCCGCCGTAGCGTGCGATGAAGTCGGTGCGCCGCGGGAACGCGTTGACCAGACATCGGGACAGCTGGCGAAGCACCTCGTCGCCTGCCGGGTGGCCATGCTCGTCGTTGACCTTCTTGAAGTGATCGATGTCGACCATCACCAGGGTCGAGGCGTCACCGGAGATGGTGTTCAGCGCGGCCAGCCGCTCCAGCTGCTCGTCGAACGCACGGCGGTTGAACAGCCGCGTCAGCGGGTCGCTCTCCATGCTCCGGCGGGCCGAGGCCAGCTCCGAGCGCATGATCCGCATCTGCTCTCCCAGCTGGTTGAGGTGCTGGTTCTGCCGGTCCTGGCGCTCCGCCACGATGGCCTGCATACGATCCACCAGCGACCACACCTCGCGCACGATGTCGTCTGGTGGCGCCTCCCGCACCGTGCCGAGGAAGCGCTGCATCTCTTCACGCAGCTTGCCGTCCGAGGCCTGGGCCTCCAGCACGGTCCAGCTCAGCCCCTGCACCACGGCCCACAGCGCGGCTCGCAGGTTGCCGGTGCTACGCGCCACGTGACTGCGCTCGGCCTGACGCTGCCGGCTGACGAAGTGGCGAACGCCAGCCCAGTCGCGCGGCACCGGTTCGGCATCGTCGACCGGGTCATCTCCGGGCGCGGGCACGCGCAGGGCCACGTGCCGCGACCACCCCTCGAAGAGCTCGCGCCGCGCTTCCCCGGTCTGTTCCTCGAGGTCGAATGCGTGCCTCCCCAGGCTGGCCAGCACGTCCGACAGCGTCTCCAGCGCACGCTCGCCCTCGCGGCGTGACAGCCGCTCGCCGTCACCGCGCTCCTTGCGGCGCTCTCGGCCTCGATCGCCGCCCAGGATGTCCTTCCACCGTCGCTTCACGACCACTCCATCCCCGGCAGCCTGCCCACTGCCGACCCCGTGATTCTACCGGAAGGGAACTGTGATAACTTGCACCCTCCCGGAAGGCACCATGAGCAGCGCCGCATCCCCCGACGATCTCGCCTCGAGGCCGTTCCCGGCGCGGTTTCGTGCCTACCTGGCCGAGCGGTTCCCGCTGCCCGCCTACACCACGCTGATCTCCCTGTTCTTCGGGGCGGGCTACCTCGCGGCCCAGGCCGAGGCCGGCGTCGAGAACCTGGTCCTCGGCCCGCGCATGGCCGCGGGCTTCGCCGTGATCCTCGGCGCGTTCCTGGTGCTGCGCTTCCTCGACGAGTTCAAGGACTACGAACTGGACAAGGTGATCCACCCCGAGCGGCTGGTGTCGCGGGGCGTGATCCGGCTGAAGGAGCTGGGCGTCGGCGCGACCGTGGTGTCCGCCCTGATGCTGGCGGCCAGCGCTGCCCTGGGCTGGGGCGCGCTGGCGTGGTGCGGCGGGATCCTGCTGATGCTGGTGCTGCTGTGGCGGGAGTTCTTCATCCCGAAGCTGCTCGGCCGCAGCTACGCCGTGTATGCGGCCGCGCACCAGTTGCTGCACCCGGCGCTGGTGGGGTTCTGCTTCGCCTGCTGGGTCCTGCCCACGGGCCGCGCCCTGGCCGTGGCCGGCCTGTACAGCCTGTTCGCGGCGTGTGCCTTCCTCGCCTTCGACGTGGGCCGCAAGCTGCTGACACCCCAGCAGGAGCGCGAAGGCTACGAGACGTACTCGGCGATGTACGGCATGCGCCCCGCGACCTGGCTCGGCATCGTCCTGCTGGCAGGCGCCGCGCTGGCGCTGGCCGCGATGCTGTGGCTGCTGAACGGCTCACTGTGGACGTACCCCGCGGTCGGCGTGGCGTGGCTGGCCGGCGCGTGGGGATTCCTTGCGTTCCTGCGCGCGCCCGACGCGCGACGCGCGAGCAAGCTGAAGGACTCGGCGTCACTGACCATGCTGCTGGGCTTCGTGCTGGTGATCGTCGACCTGTGCGTGCGCCACGGCCTGTCGTTCACGGGCCACTGGTGAGGACGCGATGACCGACCTGCTGCTGTGGTCCGATCCCCGCCCGGCGCCCGCGTGGGCCCACGGCGGCAAGGCCGAGGCCCTGCACGAGCTGGCCGCGGCCGGGTTCGACGTGCCGCCGTTCTTGGCCCTGTCCGACCGGCTGTTCCGCCAGCACGTGGAGCCCGTGGCCGGAGAGCTGGCCACGATCCTGGCCCAGGTCGCGGACGGCGGCGAGGAGGAGGCCGGCGCGGACCTTCGCGGCCTGGTCGAGGGCGTGGATCTCGACCCCACGCTGCGTGACGCGCTCGTGGCCACGTGGAGCGAGCAGCTCGGCGGCGGCCCGGTGGCCGTACGCTCGTCCGCCGTGGGCGAGGATGGGGCCGAGCAGTCGTTCGCCGGCCAGCACGACTCGCTGCTGCACGTGCGCGACGCCGATGCCCTGGCCCGGGCCGTCGTGCGCTGCTGGTCGTCTGCGTTCACCGGGCGCGCCCTGGCCTATCGGCGCCTGGCGGGCGCCACCCTCACCCTGGACCAGTTCCGCATGGGCGTGGTCGTGCAGGCGATGGTGGACGGCGACGTGTCCGGCGTGATGTTCACCGTGCACCCGGTGAGCGGTGACCGCGACCGCGTGCTGATCAACGCGGTGTACGGGCTGGGCGAGGGCCTGGTCTCCGGCGAGCTGGACGCGGACTCCTACGACGTGCACCGACTGACCGGCGAGGTGGAGCGGGAGCTGGCCGACAAGACGTCCCGGGTGCAGGCCGCGGTCGGCGGCGGCGTGGAGACGGTGGACGTGGGCGGCGACCGCGCGACCGCGTCCACCCTGACCGACGACCAGGCGCGCGGCCTGGCCGAGCTCGGCATCCGCCTGCAGGCCCTGCGCAGCACGCCGCAGGACGTGGAGTGGACCCTGCGTGGCGGTGGGATCGTGCTGCTGCAGAGCCGACCGATCACGGCGTTGCCGCCGCCGCCTCGGCGCGAGGACCCACCGTTCCGGCGGATCTGGAACAACAGCAACATCGTGGAGAGCTACACCGGGGTCACCAGCCCGCTGACGTTCTCGTTCGCCCGCGGCAACTACGAGATCGTGTACCGCCAGTTCCACCAGCTCGTGGGCGTGCCCGCGGACGTGATGGCCGCCAACGAAGACCTCTACCCCAACTTCCTGGGGCTCATCCGGGGGCGCATCTACTACAACCTGATGAACATCTACCGGCTCGTGGCGCTGCTGCCGGGCTTCCAGTTCAACAAGCCCCTGCTGGAACAGATGATGGGGCTGAAGGAGGTCGCGGAGTACGCGCCGGTGCAGCCCGAGGTGTCCGCGACCCGCAAGTACCTGGTGGAGTTCCCGAAGCTGGCGCGCACTGCGCTGCAGTTCCTCTACAACATCGGCACGGTGTCGAAGCGAGTTCCCGGATTCTTCGCCCTGTTCGACGAGGTGGTGGAGGACCACGCCGCGCAGGACTACCGGACCCTCGCTCCCGCCGCCATCGCCGAACGCTACGCGGACCTCACGCGGCGGCTGCTGTGGCAGTGGAAGGTGCCGATCGTCAACGACTTCGCCGTGATGATCTTCTACGGCGTGCTGCGCGGGGTCACTGGCAAGTGGGGCATCGACGACACCGACTCGCTGCACCACGAGCTGCTGTGCGGCGAGGGCGGCCTGATGTCCACCGAACCGGCCAAGGCCGCCCTGCGGCTGGCCCAGGGGATCCGGGGCGAGCCCGCGCTCGACCGGCTGTTCGCCGAGGGGGACGGTGACTCGTTGCAGCAGGCCTACCGGACCCGGACGCCGGCGTCCCCGCTGTGGGGCGGGCTGGACGACTACCTGGAGAAGTACGGGTACCGCTGCGTCGGGGAGCTCAAGCTCGAGGAGACCTCGCTCAAGGACGACCCGCGCATGCTGCTGGTGAGCCTGCAGGGCTACCTGGCCGGTGATGTACCCGATCCGGAGAAGCTCGACGCGGCCGAGCAGGACAAGCGGGACGCGGCCGAGCGAAAGGTGGCCCAGGCACTGCGCTTCAAGCCGGTCAAGCGGCTGATCTACGGCTGGCTGCTGGGCAAGGCGCGGGCCGCGGTGCGGGACCGCGAGAACCTGCGGTTCTGCCGTACGCGCATCTTCGGGCTGACCCGCGACCTGTTCCGCGGCCTGGGCTGGCAGCTGTACCGCACCGGCCAGCTGGCCGCGCCCGACGACGTGTTCTACCTCGACGTGGCCGAGGTGTTCGGCTTCGTGGAGGGCACGGCCACCTGCACGGACCTGCGCGGCCTGGCCGCGGTGCGGCGAGCCGAGTTCGAGACGTTCCGCGCCGAACCCGACCCGGACGACAACATCGTCACCGGCGGGATCCCGTACCACAACAACCCCCTGTGGGGCGGCGCCGAGGCGTTCGTGCCGGCCGCAGACGGCGCGCTCGCGGGCACCCCCTGCGCGCCCGGCAGGGTCAAGGCGCCCGTGCGAGTGGTGCTGTCCCCCCGCGGCGAGCCCCGCCTCGACGGCGAGATCCTGGTCGCCGCCCGCACCGACCCCGGCTGGGTGACCCTGTTCCCCACGGCCGCGGGACTGCTCATCGAGCGGGGGTCGCCGCTATCCCACTCCGCGGTGGTGGCACGGGAACTGGGCATCCCCGCGATCGTGGGGATCCGGGGCCTCACCGAGACGCTGTCTTCCGGGGATGTCGTGGAGATGGACGGCGGGACGGGGCGGGTGGAGATCGGCTAGTCGCAGGCCTGGGTGAGCACCAGGCTGAACCGCTGCGGTCCCTCTGGGACGTCGGTCCCCCGCACCCTCACCAGGTACCAGCCCTCGGCCGGAGCGTCGGCTACCACCTGCTCGAGGTTGTTGCGGTGGTCCTCCCAGCTGTCGTCCCCGTCCCACCAGGTGTCGCGGTGGGCCCGGCGGGCGGGCACCACATCCGCGGTGTCGATGGGTTCGACGCCGTCCCATACATCGTCGTCCATGGGCAGTGGATCGAGTACCCACGGCGTGTAGGCCCCGCCTTCGGGATCGACGAGCACCAGGTCCAGATCATTGACCAGCACCGGCTCGGTGTCGCCGAGGTGTCCGCTGCCCGGCGCATCGTCCCAGGCCAGGGTGACCTTGAGGACGCTGCCGCCGGCCGCGTCGACCACCGGGACCAGCCACGCGACCTCCTCACCGTCGTCCACCTCCCCCTCCACGATCTTCGTGCGGTCGTTTCCGTGCGCGTCGAGCACGGCCATCACCGCCAGGGCATCGAGCAGCCCGTACCCCGAGGCGAAGTCCGGACCCTCCAGGTAGGTGGTGCCCTCGCCCGTGTCCGGGTTGGGCGGATCGCGCAACAGCGGTTCGTCCTGGACCAGGTCCCGCGCGGTGTGTACCAGCAGCGCCTTGAACGTGGACGGCAGGGGAGGCGCCGCCTCCAGGTCAACGCCATGGTCATCCCGCAGCCGCTCCATGGCCATGGCCACCACTCCGGCAGCCACCGGCGACGCCAGTGAGGTGCCCCCCGAGCGGTCGTAGCCACCGCCGATGGCCGGGATGATCATCCGGTAGTCGTAGGAGGCCGGCCATACCCGGAGCATGTAGATGTCGCCATCCCACGCGCCGATCCCGGCCAGGTCCAGGGAGTGAGTGTGCCACTGGTCGTCCTGCAGCGCCGGGTCGTACGCCGGGTAGGTGTTGCCGTCGAACGCTCCGTCCCCGGAGCCGTCCCAGCTCGTCACCCAGAAGTAGGGCCACCTGTGCTGCTCGGCGGTCCCGCCCACATCCATCCGCATCGTGACCTGCAGTTCCTCGTAGACGTTCGCGTCGATGGGGTATCCGAGGTTTCCCGCGAGGTCGTACACGAGGGACTCGTCGTCGAATTCGTTGCTCTCCACGGCGACGGCCTGCACCGCTCCATCCGCCACCACAGCGTCGAGCAGGCACGAGCCGAGTACCCAGCCCTCGCTGTCGCCGTCGGTGTCGAAGGACCACACCAGGTCCGGCTCGCCCGAACCGGCGGCCGCGACCAGCGCGATCTCGTCGATCTCCAGGCCCACCCCCTCGGGCGGCCGGTACTCCTTGTAGCCGGGCGCGATCAGGTCCGGCTTGAGCCGCCCGTCCAGGGTGGGACCGGCCGAGGCCGCCATGGAGTAGGTGTCGTCGTTGGCGTTGGAGCCGCCCACGGTGATCGGGTTCTTGCCCGGCGCCAGGATGCTGTAGAAACCCTGCAGCTCGGAGTTGGAGCCCGGGCCCGAGCCGTTGTTGGCGGCCGCGAACAGGGTCACCCTCGGCGGTCTCTCCACCCCACCGTAGGCCGCGCCCTCGCGGATCACCTCGTCGAACAGGGCGATATCCACGCTGTAATCGCCCATGGACTGGGTGTACGAGTGGTTGGAGAGGTGGGCGTCGTGCTCCACGAACGCGTCGATCCACGGCGTGTCGTTGAACGACATGTACACGGACGCCACCTGCTCGATGGCGGGCGCGTGGCCCCGCCACTGCCAGGCCTCGCCGGTTTGATCTTCGATGGTGTACCCGTCGCTACCGTAGCCGTTGGACGTGGCCACACCCGCGACGTTGGTGCCGTGGGAGTCGCCCGTGTGGGGCGGGTCGCCCACGACGCGCGAGCCCAGGTCCTCCCCGTCCTCGCCGAGCAGGTGCAGGTCCATGTGGTCCGCGTCGACGCCGGTGTCGACCACGGCGAGGCGGACTCCGCGGCCGGCAGGGCCTGCGTAGCTGGGGGCATTGCCAGCCAGATCGACAGCCGCCACCTCCTCGGTGTGTACGGCACGGCGGGCGACATCCGACAGGGGAAGGGGGGAGGGATCGCGTTCGTCGACCACCAGTACGAGGGGATCGCGCGCCAGCTGCCTGGCTTGTGCTGCCGTCATCTGAGCAACGTGCTCGCGAACGTAGCGGTCGTACGGGTGGGCAGCGGTGGGATCGAGGCGGACCACAGTCACGTCGACCTGCTCGCTGTCGGCACGGCGGGCCAGGCGGGAGCCGATGCGGTCTGTGGGGAGCAGGGGCTCGACCGTGAGCACCGAGGACTCCGCGCACAGTGCTTCCACGGATACGCCCGCAGGCAAGACGGCGAGCTGGAAACCATGCCCCATGGGGGACAGCCGCGCCAGGCCGAGGTCGCCCAACGTCTTGACAGCACGCGTACCACTCGCAAGTTCGACGATCAGGAGGCTCGGATCCGTAGAAGGAGTGGTGACCGGATCGCAGAGCGAGAGGTCGGCGGGCACGGCTCGGTTGCGCAACCTCAATGGCCGCCGCTGCGAAGCTCTCCGGGGCGCTCTCTCCGACAGCGGCTCGTCCAGGTGGTGCGTGACGATTCCGCCCTCGCAGGTCAGGTCGGGCAGCTCGTCGGCCACGCACTCCAGGCCCTCGGCGTGGTACAGGAAGTCGCACTCGCACGCGGCCTCACCGTCCACCTCCACACACGTGCCGTGTCCCGAGCAGGTCACTTCGTCGCAGGGCTCGTCGGGAGCAGGAGGTTCGGTCTCGGGATCGTCGGGGCAGCCGAGCAGGGTGAGCAGGCAGCCCAGTCCGATCGGCAGGGCGGTGTATGGCGGTCGGCACAGTCGCGGAAGGGCAAGATCGTACATGACGTGATCCTATCGCGGCCTTGGTGACGCCGGGGTCAACCTGGTGTCACGCCTCCCAGTCCTCCAACCGCAGCCCCACCACTCTCGCGAACTCGGCGGTGTTGTGGGTCACCAAGGTCAGGTCGTGGGCCCTGGCCGTGGCCGCGAGCATCATGTCGTAAGGGCCGATGGGCTGGCCAGCGCGTTCCAGATCCGCCCGGATCTGTCCGTAGTGCTCAGCGCACAGGTCGTCGAAGGGCAAGGATACGAATGGAGCGAAGAACCTCTCCAGCAACCTCAGGTTGTCGGCGACGCGGGCGCTCTTCCTCGCTCCGTAGAGCAGCTCCGCACACACGACCGAACAGAGTCGGACCTCCGAGGTGTCGCGTTCGCCCAGCCGCTCCAACACGGCATCGGACGTACCGTTGAGCAGCCGGATGCAGACGTTGGTATCGAGGAGCACCATCAGAAATCCTCCCGTTCGTCCGGATCACCCTGCGGTCCCCGCTCCAGCGGCTCGCCATGCCATCCGCCGACCACGTCGTCGAACCAGCCGTCGGGCCAGCCCGTTCCGATCTCGCCGCGGACGAGCTGGGCCAGCCACGCCGACACGCTCATACCCCGATCCCTGGCCCGCCGCTGGACCTCCTGGGCCACGGCGTCCGATACGTACAGGTGGAGCTGGGGCACGTCACCCTCCCATGCAAATAGTACACATACAGTTGCCATATTCTAACACCTCCATGGCTGGTGTCAGTCGAAACCAGCAAGAGGTGGGCCGGCGGCGGCGATCGTGGGACTGCGAGTCAGTGGCGTGAACGACTGGAGTTCAACCGTCCGGATTTCGAACGGTGCGTCCGAGATCCGGACGGTCGGAACGCGCGAAGGCCCCGGCGCTGGACGCGCCGGGGCCTTCGTTTCGAAGAGTCGGACAGTTTAACGTCGTGTCCGGGACCGGCGACTGCAGCCCTCGGCGCAGTGCGCGATCCGCGGAATCATGAAGCGCGTCATCGTGCTGTCCTTTCCCGGACGGGACCTCCGTCCGCTTACTACACGGAAAACGTAGGATTGGGGTGCGGACCTGTCAAGCAATCCGCAGGTCGGACTACATCCCGATCCAGTTGCCCATGATCCAGCCGTACCGCTTCGTGCGGTTGCCGTCGTCGTCCGGGCTCACCTCGCGGGTCACGGAGGAGCCCTCCACGGCCCAGACCTCGTCCACGTTGCCGTCGCGGTCCAGATCGACCTCGATGGAGCCGGCGTAGGTCGCGCCCTCGGCCTGCACCAGGTCGATGCGCCAGGCCGCGTCGGGGTCCACGTCGTCGTGTCGGCCCGCGCCCACGTCCTGGCCCAGCCACTCGGACACGGCCTTGTCCACGTCTCGCAGGGCGGGCTTGGGGATCCCCTTCTCGCCACCCCCCTTGACCACCGGCTTCGCCGGCGTGGCCGGCTCCTCGGGGGTGGCCTCCTCGGCCGCCGCCGTCGCCGGCTCCTCGGCCGGCTTCGCCTCGGGGTCCTTCTTCTTGCAGCCGCCGAGCACCAGGCCCGCACCCATCAACAGCACCACACCGATCCGCACCAGGTCGTTCACGTCCGTCTCCTCTCGTGTCACCCTCACAGCTCCGTGCCGAGGATCGCATACCGCCGCGTCTGCGGCGAGGTCACGTGCAACCCGGCGCGAGACGCGCGGATGCTGGGGGTGTTGTCCTCGTCGAAGAACCCCTGGACCGTGCGCCGCAGTCCCCGCGCTGCGCCCGCCTCGTGGGTGGCCACGGCCAGGGCCTGGGCCAGTCCCCGTCCCCGGTGGTCCGGCATCACCGCCAGGGTCTTGAAGAACATCGTGTCCATGCTCATGCGGGCCCGCAACGCGCGCACCTTCGCCAGCGGCCCACCCCGGCCCAGCGCGCGGAGCGCGCCCGTGAAGTCGGGCATGGACAGGGCGAACCCGGCGGGCTCGCCGCCCGGCGCCAGCGCGATCTGCACCATGGCCGGATCCACCCGCCGCGACAGGTCCCGGTACAGGGAGTGGAACTCCCGCCGGGACAGGGGCACGAACCCCATGCTGTCGACGAAGCAGGTGTTGGCCACCTCGCGCATCAGCGCCATCTCCCGGTCCACGTGGTCGAGGTCCAGCGGCCGCAGCCGGTACCCGGCGTCGCGGACCCGCGCCCGCAGCGTCGACGCCTGGTCGCGGTCCACCTCGAACGACGGGTAGTCGTGCATCACGACCTGGCGCGCGGGCGTCAGGCCGGCTGTCCCGAGATGCGCGGCGAACGACGGCAGGTGCTGGGGCTCCACGAACCACCGCGGCGCGCGCGGGCCTGCGGTCTGCACCCGGCAGCTGTGCCAGATCGTCAGGTCCACCGGTCCGCGCATGCGGCGAACACCGCGGGTACGCAGGAAATCCGCGACCGCGTCCAGCAGCCCGTCCACCACCCGCGCCTCGTCCCGGCAGGAGGCGAGCCCGAACCAGCCGATGCGACCCTCGAGCCGGTTGTCCACGAGGGCGCTCATCCGGCCCAGCGTCTGGCGCCCCTGGCGCGCCGCGAAGTGGGCGGCCTCACCGTGGCGGTAGAACGGGTGGTCGGGACGGTACGGTGCCTGCAGCGCCTCCAGGGAACGGGGGATGTACTCGGGATCGCCGCGGAACAGGGCGTCTTCCAGCTTCAGCAGCGGAGCGAGGTCCCCGGGCCGGTCCGTGACGCGCTCGATCCGCACCGCGCTCAGGGCTCCTCGTCCAGGGGCGGGAAGCGCAGCGCCGGGCACCAGTGGTCCGCCCGGCGCAGCTCGTCGGTGATGCGCTCGGCGTACCAGGCGTAGACCCCCGGTCCCGGGTGGATGTCCCGCCCCTCGTCACCGAACCCGTGCTGTGCGCCTCGCAGGTCGATGGCCGGCAGCCCGGCCCGCTCCACCGCGGGGAACGGCCCGGTGGCCGGCGTGTAGAACACCACCACCTCGGCCCCGGGCTTCGCCGCCTGGCGCAGCGCCACGAGGTCCTGGGCGCCGCGCTCGTCCGCGACCAGGTCGATCTCGCCGAAGTGGGCGTCGAACGACCTGCGGTAGCCGAGCCGGTTGCGCCCGACCACCCAGGTCCGCCACAGCGCGCTGCGCTGCCACAGCCGCCAGCGCGCCCCCGCGTCGGGCGCAGGCGCGCCCACGATGTACTCCGCGTACAGCCGCGGGTCGGCGCGGAAGGTGGCCAGCGCGTCCGACCCGTACAGCAGGTAGCGCCGGCCCTGGTTGGCCACCTGTACCACGATCAGGTCGGGCTGCAGCTGCTCCAGACCCCGCCGTCCCAGCGCGGCCTTCTGCCGGTTCATGTAGCCGGACACGCCCCAGTTCCACACCTCGACCGGGACCTCGGCCCGTCGGTTCAGCTCGGCCTCCAGCTGCGCGGGCCACGTGTCGGCGTCGTTGACGCGGGCGCCGAAGGTGTTGGATCCGCCGAGGCACAGCACCCGCGCCACGCCCGCGGGCTTCTCCGGGGGCCGCTTCGGGGTGCGGAAACCGTGCTCGTCGATGGTCACCAGGGTGGGGCTGCCGTCGTAGCCCGCGTCCGGGAAGCGGTACACGGTGTTCGGCACCATCTCGTACAGCAGCTCCGGGTCGTCGGACAGCTGGTGGAACTCCTCGTTGTGCGCCCGGGGCACGAACGAGTCGAGCCACCGCCCTTCCAGTCCCGACAGCCTCGCCACCCCCTCGAGCGCGACCAGGGCCAGCAGCAAGCCGGCGCAGGTGGCGACGAGCACGCGCACGAAGCGTGTGCGCGGCGGGATCAGGGGTCGGGAAGGCGTGCGTCTCACGGGATCCGTCAATGGGTGGTGTAGATGAACGGCACCACGTCGGCACCCTCGACCAGCACCACGAACAGCAGGAACAGCAGGCCGAGCACCACGGCGGGCACGACGAGCCACAGCAGCCAACGCCAGCGTCGTCCTCCTGCGGGTTCGCTCGAGCCCAGGGTGACCTCCTGCGTGGCTGGCAGTCTAGCAGCAGGCGCCTGCGATCGCCTTCCCGGCGTCGCTGACGCTAGGATGGGCTGTGGAGGAGGCCTCCCCGGTGAGCCCCAGGTCCAGCCAGCTCGCGGTCGCACTGACGTTGCTCGCCACGCTGGTCGCGATCGCGCCCGGCCGGGCCCAGGAGGGCGACGAGTCCGAGGACATCGTCGAGATCGTGCCCCACGAGCGCCCCGACTACGCCGCGCTGGAGGCGGGCGCGCTGGCCCAGGTGAGCGTGCTGTACTTCGAGCGTTGCGGCGTGGACGGGGACGAAGGCGACCAGGAGCGCGCGGCCCGCGACTGGACCATGCTGCGCACCATGGGCTACAGCGCGGACCAGCTGCAGGACATCGCCACCCGTTTCCCCGACGACTGCGGATTCGTGTCCCTGCGCAGCGCGGTGGTGGCCGTGGAGAAGCCACCCCGGGTCGAGACCCGTTCGGGCGGGCGGCCTCGCGAGCCGCTTCGCGACCAGCGCATGGTGGTGCAAGCCCAGGCCACGGGCCAGACCGCGCTCACCGGGCTGTTCGGTGCGGCGCACGTGCTGGTGGCCCTGCGTCTGGCCACGCTGGACCGCGAGGGCTCCATTGATGACGCGCACCGCAACTGGGCCTGGTCCACGCGCGAGGCCCACCAGGTCGGAGCCGTGTTCACCGGCGTCCGGCTGGTCCCCCTGGTCGCGGCCGCGCACCTCTCGCACCGCACGCTGCAGGGCCACCCGCAGGACCTGGGCGCGCCGTTCGTGATCCTGGGCGGTGTCGACCTGGTGATCGGCGGCTGGTGCCTGTTCGGGGCCATCCGCAGCACACAGGACCGGCCGATCCTCGACGCCTGGGACACGCTGCAGCCCCTGTCCACCTTCTCGTCGATGGTGCTGTGGAGCGGGGCCATCATCCACTGCGCGCTGGGCGGGATCGAGCTGGTGGCCGGGTTGATCGGCGCGCCCCGCACCCGCTTCCAGCGCGAGGGGCCGCCCGCTGCCCGATCCTCGTCCGTGCGCCTGCACCCCGTGCCCGGGGGCCTGCTGGTGGAGGGGCGTTTCTGATCGTCCCGGCGTAGAATGGCGCCGTGGCCGAGTCATCGCCAGGAACACCCGAAGCGTCCGTGTTCGACCGGATCCGCTATGCCCAGTGCTGGGAGGATCCCGCCGTGGTGCAGGGAGCCCTGGAGGTGGGGGCCGAGGACGACGTGCTGTCCGTGCTGTCGGGCGGGTGCAACAGCTTCGCCCTGGCCCTGGCCGGCGCGGCCAGCGTGACCGCGGTCGACCTGAGCCTGCCGCAGGTGGCCGTGGCCGACCTCAAGGCCGCCGGGATCCGGGCGCTGGAGTACCCAGACTTCCTGGCGCTGATCGGCGCCCGGCCGTCGGACCGCCGCGAGTCGCTGTACCGCGCGGCGCGGGGCGGGCTGCGCGAGGACACGGCCGGGTGGTGGGACGCCCACGGCGACGTGCTCGAGGCGGGCGTTCTCGCCGCGGGCAAGTTCGAGGGGTACTTCCGCCTGTTCCGTACCCGCGTGCTGCCGCTGATCCACGGCCGCCGCACCATCGAGGCGCTGCTGGCCCAGCCCGATCTCGACGCCCAGCGCGCGTTCTACGCCGAACGCTGGGACACGTGGCGCTGGCGCACCGTGTTCCGCGTGTTCTTCGGCCGGCGGGTGATGGGGTGGCTGGGGCGCGATCCCAGCTTCTTCCGCTACGTGGAAGGGGGATCGGTGGGCGAGGCCATCCTGCGGCGAGCTCACCACGGGCTCACCGAGGTCCCGGTGCAGGGCAACCACTTCCTGGAGTTCATCCTCGCCGAGCGCTACGCCGACCTCGAGGCCAGCCACGCCTACCTGTCCGAGGCGGGATTCCACGCGCTCAAGGACGGCGCCATCGACCGGGTGCGCATCGTGCACGCCGATCTGTGGCGGTTCCTGCCCGAGCAGCCCGCGGAGGCGTTCTCCGCATTCAACCTGTCGGACGTGTTCGAGTACGTGTCCGAGGACGTGTACCACCAGCAGCTCGGCGAGCTGGTGCGGGTGGCGCGCACGGGCGCGCGGCTCGCGTACTGGAACATGATGGTGTCCCGGTCGCGGCCCGAATCGATGGCCGGGACGCTGTGCCCGGATCCGCGGCGCGCCGCGGAGTTGCATCACGGTAACCGGGCGTTCTTCTACGGCAACTTCCAGCTGGAACGGGTGACGCGGTGATCGGAGCGAGGATCGTGGCGGGACTGACCCGGGCACGCTGGCTGGTGCTGGCCGGCCTGGCCGCGGTCGCCGCGCTGGGCGGGGTGTTCGCCGGCAACGTGGGCGTGGACAACTCCCTGGAGAGCTGGTTCCTGGAGGACGACCCGACCCTGGTATCGTACCGCGCATTCCAGGAGGACTTCGGCAACGACGAGGTGGCGGTGGTGGCCCTGTACCACCCCGACGGCGTGTTCACCGCGCCGTTCCTGTCGCGGCTGGACGCGCTGACCGACGCGCTGCAGGCGGTCGAGGGCGTGCGCCGGGCCACGTCGATCGCGTCCGTGGACGAGATCTCGGCGGACGCGTTCACCATCGAGGTGGGGCCGCTGATGGAGGACACGCCCACCGAGGCCGTGGACCTGGCCGACCTGCGCGACCGCGTGATGGGCGACCCCCTGCTGAAGGGGCGCCTGGTGTCCGAGGACGGGCTCACCGCGCTGGTGGTGGCACAGATGGACCAGGCGGACGACATGGACGTGCTCCGCGACGCCATCCTCACCGAGGTGGAGGCCACGATCGCGGCCACCCTCGATGGCAGTGGCATCGAGGCCAACCTGGCCGGCCTGGGCGTGGTGTACAACGCGCTCAACCGCATCTCCACCCGCGACTCCACCCTGTTCCTGACCCTGTGCTACGTGCTGGTGGTGATCGTGCTGGCGCTGCTGTTCCGCAAGGTGGGGCCGGTGGTGCTCGCCCTGGGCGTGGTGCTGGTGACCATGTTCGGCATGATGGGCGCCTATGGCGCGGCCGGGCTGGACATCAACATGATCACCATGGTCCTGCCGACCATCGTGGTGATCGTGGGGGTGGCCGACGCGATCCACGTGCTCATGCACCAGGCCGAACACGGCGGGGGAGATGGCACGGCCGAGGAGCGCCAGCGCCGGCTGGCATTCATCCTCAAGCCCTGCCTGCTGACGTCCGTGACCACGGCGGTGGGGTTCGTGTCCCTGATCACGGCCCGGACCGAGGTGATCCGACAGCTCGGGGTGTACGCGGCCCTGGGCGTGCTGCTGGCCTTCGGGGTCACGGCCGCGCTGGCCGCGGCCGCGCTGGGGTCGCCACGGTTCGCGCCGAGGCCGACCCGGGCCGAGGACTGGTGGCTGTCGCGGGCGCTGGGCGCGAGCTGCCGCTGGTCCATCGCCCACCGGGGCGCGGTGCTCGGCCTCGGTGGCGTGCTGGTGCTGCTGGGTGCGTTCGGCCTGTCCTTGCTCCAGGTGGACACCTTCAGCATCGGCTTCCTCAAGAAGAGCCACCCCACGCGGGTCGACTCGGACCTCATCGAGCAGCGGTTCGGGTACTACGTGCCCCTGGAGTACACGGTCGCGGGCACCGGCCCCGACGGTGCGCGGGACCCGGAGCTGCTGGCGCGCGTGGACGCGTGGCAGCGCGCCATGGAGCAGGACGACCGCGTGTCGTGGACCGCGGCGCTGCCCGACGTGGTCAAGCGGCTCAACCAGGTGCTGATCGACGGTGACCCCCGCCACTTCGTCGTACCCGAGAGCCCCGCCGCCCTCGAGCAGGCGCTGCTGCTGTACGAGTCCGACCCGGACAACGACATGGTGCACCTCACCGACGCGGCCAGCCGCCGCGTGCGGGTGACCGCCGGCGTGCAGATGACCACGGCCCAGGGCTTCCTGGCGCTGATCACCGACACCCGGGCCGAGGGGGAGCGCATCATCGGCGACGCCGGCACCATCGAGCCCACCGGCTACCTGCCGCTGTACTGCTCGATCATCGACTACGTGGTGGAGTCGCAGATCTCCAGCTTCTCGCTGGCGTTCGCCGTGATCTTCGTGCTGATGATCGTGGTGTTCCGCTCGGTGCGGCTGGGTGCGCTGTCGGTGATGCCCAACGTGTTCCCCATCTTCCTGACCCTGGGCATCATGGGCCTGGTCGGCATTCACCTGGACCTGGCCACGGTCACCATCGCCGCGGTGGTGATCGGCATCGTGGTCGACGACACCATCCACTTCCTGTACCGCTACCGCGCCGAGCTGCACGACGTGCCCGGCGACCACGAGCGGGCCGTGGAGCGGGCGTGCACCACCGCGGGCGCGGCCATGACGTGCACCACCCTGATCCTGTGCGCGGGGTTCCTCACCCTGACCCTGGCCGGGGTGAAGTCCGTGATCTACTTCGGGCTGCTCACGTCCACGGCCATGGTGGCCGGGCTGCTGGGCGACCTGCTGATCCTGCCGGCGCTGCTGGTGACCATCCGGCCGCGCCTCTGACCCTCACCGCGGCAGGGGCGGCTCCCCCCGCAGGGCCCGCGCCACGGCCGCCCAGCTGGCGGGATCGACCAGGTAGCTGTAGTGGGTGAACGGGGTCGCGTCCACCTGCTCGGTGCCCTCGAGCGCGGCCGACTCGGCAGGCAGCACCACCAGGTCGCTGTGGCTGTAGAAGCTGATCCCACGCACCTCCTCGGGCCAGGGCATGGCGTCCAGCCGCTGCACCAGCTCGCTGTCCGGACGCAGCTCCAGCGTGTTGCGCGTGGAGGCGTAGCGCGCCGGGAACGTACCGCGGTGGGGTGATCCCAGCGTGATCAGGGTCCGCACCAGGGGCGCGAGGTCGTGCTCCACCAGCGCGAGGTGGGCGATCACGCCGCCGAGGCTGTGCGCCACGATCTCCACCTGCGGCTCGCCCGTGACCTCGGTCACCCGGCGTACGAACGAGGCCAGGGCTGCGGCCTTGTGCGACACGGTCTGGCCCCCGTCGAACTGGATGCGGTAGGACCGCTTGCGGCCCTTGCTCCACAGGTACCAGGCCATGGGCACGAGGTCGCCGCGGCTGCCGCCGAAGCCGTGCACCAGCACCAGCGGCGGGTGGCCGTCCGGGGTCCCGGGCTGGACCTCGTCGTTGCGCGACCACAGCAGCGAGTACCCCAGCAGCGGCAGCTGCGAGGCGTGCCGCTTGACGTCCGGATCCACCGACCGCCAGGCCTCGGCCGCGCGCGTGCCCACGTAGGCGCCAGCCCGCACCGTGGTGCGCCCGACCGCGCTCATCACCTCCTTGAACGTGGCCACCCGCTCAGTCCAGCCACCAGTCCAGGATGTCGGTGGTCAGCTCCTGGGACCAGCCGTGGCCGTTGCCCCCCAGCGAGTAGTCCTCGAACACGTACTCGTGGCCGTGGTCGGCGAGCTCGCTGGCCAGGTTCTCGGAGTAGGAGTAGGGCACGATGTCGTCGTTGGGATCGTGGGCCACGAAGAAGGGCAGCTTGGGATCGGGCTCGCTGTCCGGATAGTCGAAGTAGGCGCCCAGGCCCGCGGACACGACCGCGCTGCGGTCGAGCTTGCCAGGATTGTACAGCCCGTAGTAGGCGGCCATGTGGCCGCCCGCGGACTGGCCTACGAACATCACGGCGCTGCGGTCGACGTCCAGCAGGGCGGCGGTCTCGTCGATCATCTGGTCCATGGCGTCGACGTCCGTGGTGTACCAGGTGTGCTGCACGCTCTGCGCGTCCTCCAGGTACGGCACCATCAGCGCGAACCCGCGCGCGTCGGCCTCGGCGGGCAGGTTGGTCTGCAGCATGTCCATCCAGTTGCCGTTGGCGTAGCCGCCCGGGCTCTGCCCGCCATGACCGAACAGCACCAGCGGCGCGCAGGGCATCACGGTGGCGGGCACGTACAGCCAGGTGCTGTCCCCGGCCACGGTGAGGAACTGGCCCCCGGTGGCCGCGCCGCTGCCGCCGGAGCAGTCAGGTGTGTCGTCGTCGTCACCGGTGTCGTCGTCGCCCGTGTCGTCGTCGCCCGTGTCGTCGTCGCCCGTGTCGTCGTCGGCCGTGTCGTCGTCGGCCACGTCGTCGTCGTCCACCTCGAACGGCTCGGACGTCGGACACCCCGCGAGAAGAACCGGCCAGGCCCCTGCCAGGGCCACGGCGATCCACCACTTCATCGTGCACCTCCCGGTCGCCCGACCATCATGCACCACCCCCATCCGCGGTTGGAACCCACAAGGCACCCGGTTGGCAAGGGCCGGGATCGACCCCCCGCGCGCGTGTTGCTGTTTGGGGGGTCATCGGCTAAGGTCCGCACGATCCGGTCGCCTGGCCAGCCACCGGAGCCGAGCGCGGGCACGCGGCCACGTGAACGCACCATGCGCACAGCCGATCCCCGAACCGTTCTCCGCTCCCTGTTCGCGGCATGCACCCTCGCACTGTCGCTCACCGGCTGCCCCACCAACGGCGTGATCGTCGCCGACGACGACACCGCCGATCCCTGCGACGCCGAGGTCACGGTCAGCCCTGTCGTGGGCACCGTGGTCACCGTGCGGTGGACCCCGGGAGTCGACGAGGTGGACGACGCCTGGGTCGAGTACGGCGTACCGGGCACCCTGGACCGCACGGCTCCGGCGCAAGAAACGGACGACGGCCAGTTCGAGGCCGTGGTGCTCGGCCTGCGCGCGTCCACCGACTATGCCCTGCGGACCGCGGTGACCGCCGGGGGGGAGACCACGACCTGCGACGTGGGCACGGTCACCACCGGCCCCCTCCCCGCCTCCATGCCCGGATTCGCGTGGCACGCCGCGGGTGCGGGCGACATCACGCCCGGCTACATGCTGACGTCCCTGGTCGCCACGCCCCCCATGCCCGTGATCCTCGACACCGAGGGCCACGTCGTGTGGTGGTACGAGTTCGACGAGGGCCACCCCTCGGCCATGTCCCGCCTGATCCCGTCGGTGGACGGCAGGTCGTTCATCCTGCAGGAGCCCTCCGGTGGCGACCAGTTCGAGGACCCGGGCGACGTTCTGCGCGTGAGCTACGACGGCATGGGCACCGAGGTGATCGCCGGCGCGGAGAGCGGCCACCACGACATGGCCGAGCTGCCCGACGGCACACTGGCGATCATCGAGGAGGACTGGCGGGACGTGGAGGGCGAGCAGGTCGCGGCCGACCGCATCGTCGAGGTGCAGCCGGACGGCTCCCTCGTGGAGATCTGGAACGCCTGGGATCACGAGGCCTACACCGGCGTGGCCGACGAGGGGTTCTCCTTCACCCACGCCAACGCCATCGACCACGTCGAGGCCGAGGACGCCTACCACGTCTCGCTGCGCAACCTGCACACGATCTACAAGATCGACCGCGCCAGCGGCGACGTGCTGTGGAAGCTCGGCGGCGAGGACAGCTCGTTCACGCTGCCCGGCGGCGACACCGGCTTCTCGTACTACCAGCACCAGTTCCAGCCCATGGGCGACGAGATCCTGATCTTCGACAACGGCGACCCGGCGGTGTACGACTCCCGGGTCGTGCACTACCGCCTGGACCCCTTCACCGACGAAGCCGAGCTGTTGTGGGAACACCACTCGGACCCACCGGTGTACAACTACGGTCTGGGCGACGTCACGCGACTGGACTCGGGCAACACCCTGGTCACCTGGAGCGTGTTCGGTCGGTTGGAAGAAGTGAACCCCGGCGGTGAGCCGGTGTGGCGCATCAACGTCGACGAGATCGGCGCGGGTATCGCCTATACAACCTTTCTGGAGTCCCTCTATGTCACGCCTCCTCCCTACTAGGCTCCTCCTCCTGTCGATCCCCGCGCTGCTGCTGCTGGGCTGCCCCACGGGCGACGACGACGACGACGACACCACCGGCGGTGATCCCTGCGAGACGGGTACCGGCGACCTGGCCGTGGTCGACGACAACAACTACGACTTCGTCGGCACCCTCGACATCTCCACCGAAGAGGTGCAGGAGCTGACCAGCATCACCATCGACTGGTCTGGCCTGACCCTGGACATGCAGGGCCACCCGGTCGATCCCACCGAGATCGACATGGTCTCGGCCGTGGTCTTCCGCTATCTGTCCGAAGAGGAGATCGAGGAAGGGCTCAGCACCAACACGCTGGAACAGGCCGACGTGGCCCTGTACGTGTTCGCCGAGACCGCGGGCCTGACCTCCATCGAGCTGGGCGAGCTGACCCTGTTCGGCACCGACATCGACGTGGAGACCTACTTCGAGGCCTCCTACGGCACCTGGCTGATCACCCTGGCCAAGGGAACCACGCCCGGCGCGGGCACGGTGATGCCGGTCTTCCTGCAGCCCGTGGTGGCGCCGGCCGAGACCACGGTCTACGTCACCAACGACAGCACGCTGCTGACCGTGGACGCCAACCTCGCCGGCGTGACCTCCCTGCCGGCGCCGGTGGACACCCCGCTGACCGTGGACTGGGGCGACCTGACCACGGACGGCCAGGGCAACGAGTTCCAGGCCGGCGACGTGGACCAGGTGATGGTCGGTTACTACTCGACCCTGACCGCGACCGACCTCGAGGAGCAGCTGCTGGACCTGGAGTACATCTACGACGGCATGTGGGTCTACGACCTCGAGGAGGGCGGCTCGTCCCTGGACCTGTCGCAGCTGACCGACGACGGCGGCGCCTCGTTCGGCGGCATCACCGACGACGGCACCTGGATCCTGGCCCTGCGCTGCACGGCCTGCCCCAACCCGGCGCCACCGTTCCTCACCACCTTCGCCCCCTGCGAGTGAGCCCCGGGCAGCGGTGACTCCTCTCCTGCGCGCATTCGCGATCCTGGCGCTGCTGTGCACCGGCTGTGACGGCACGGTCACGGTGGACGACGACGTCACCGGCGACGACGACACCTCGGACGACGACGACGACGGCGGCGAGGTGACCACCTGGATCGGCTCGCCCGGCGGGCCGGGGCACGCGGACGGCGTGGGGGACCAGGCCCGCTTCTTCCACCCCTACGGCGTGACCTGGCACGACGACCGGCTGTGGGTCGGTGACCGGCTGGGGCACACGATCCGGGTGTTCGATCCGGACAGCGGCGAGGTGACGACCATGGCCGGCACGGCGGGCGAGGCCGGCCATCAGGACGGACCGGTGTCGCGGTTCACCGAGCCGTGCGGGCTGGAGTTCGGGCCGGACGGGCTGCTGTACGTGGCCGACCGGGGCAACGGCGCGATCCGCGTGGTGGACCCGGCCGACGGGTCGGTGTCCACGGTCGCGGAGGTGCTCGCGGACGAGCTGTTCGACGTGGCCTTCGGCGAGGGCAGCACCCTGTACTTCACCGACGTCCGCGGCTGCTCGATCCGGTCGGTGGACGTCGAGACCGGTGATGTGGCCATCGTGGCGGGCGTGAACGGGCAGTGCTGGCCGCAGGACGGCACCTTGCAGAGCGCGCGCATCGGCGCGCCGCGGGACATCGTCTTCCACCCGGAAGGTGTGCTGTACTACGTGGACCGCATGGGCGACAACGTGCGGCGGATCGACCTGGTTGCCGGCACCGTGGCCACGGTGTTCGGCAGCGCGGACGGCACCGAGGCGGGGTACGTGGACGCGCCGGGCACGGCCGCGCGCTTCAGCGAGCCCAGCGGCCTGGAGCTGGTGGGGGACGTGCTGTACCTCACCGACTCGGACAACGACGGCGTGCGGCGGCTGGACCTGGCCACGGGCGAAGTGGACACCTACGCCGGCCACGGCATCAACGGCAACGCGGACGGCCCCCTGGACGAGGCCAGCTTCGCCTGGCCCATCGGGCTGGCCACGGACGACGACGGCGGCCTGTACGTGGCCGACGCGGGTGGGCACTGCATCCGGTACCTGGCGGGCGGGGAGGCGACCACGGTGGCCGGGACCGTGGGCAACACCGGGTCGGTCGGTGGAGTCGGGACCGAGGTCCGCATGACCGAGCCGCGGGCGCTGGCGCGGGGTGAGGACTCGACCGTGTGGCTGGCGGACGCCTCGAACCTGCAGGTGCGCACCCTGGACCTGGACACCGCGACCGTGGAGACGGTGGCCGGCGCGCCCCTGGAGTACGCGCACCTCGACGGGGTGGGTGAGGACGCGCGGTTCATGACCGTGAGCGGGATCGCGTGGGCCTACGGCAAGGTGTGGGTGGCCGAGACCGCGTCCCACACGATCCGGACGGTGGACCCGGTGACCGCCGAGGTCGAGACGGTGGTGGGGGTGCCCATGGCCGCGGGGTGGCAGGACGGCACCGGGGACGAGGCCCGGCTGAACCAGCCGCGGGGCCTGACCGTGGGCGGCAACGGCCTGCTGTACCTGGCCGACACGGGCAACCGCGCCGTGCGGCGGCTCGACCCGGCCACATTGGAGCTCACCACGCTGGTGTCGCCGTCGGACCCGGACAACCCGTTCGCCACGCCCGAGGCCCTCGTCGAGGACGGCGACGGCACCCTGTACGTCACCGACTTCGGCCGCTGCGTACTCGTGGCGGTGGACCGGGCCAGCGGTGCCTTCGAGGTGCTGGCCGGCGACCCCGACGACTGCGACGAGGTCGACGGGGTCGGCACCGCCGCCCGCCTCGACCACCCCCGCGGCCTGGACATCGACCCGACCACCGGCTGGATCTTCATCACGTCGTACGACGGCCACACCGTGCGCATCTACGCCCCGGCCACGACCGAGCTGTGGACCTTCACCGGCGATCCCGCCGTGCTCGACCCCATGGACGGCCCCCTGGACCAGGCCACCAACCCCTCCCCCATCGACCTCCAGGTCACGGACGACGCCCTGCTCCTGCTGGACCTCTACGGCGCGCACATCCGACGGATCCCGCTGCCCTGATCTTTCCGTTCTCCGTCACCCCTCGGCGGTATCGTGCGGATCAGGGAGGGAAGCATGCGGTTCCTGATCATCCTCGTCTGCGTCCCCGTCCTCGCCACTACCGGGTGTTCACCTGGTCCATCCTGCGGAGAGGACGACGACTCGGCGCCCCCGTGTGATGACGACACCGACGGCGATGACGACTCCGTGGGCGACGACGACACCGCGGGCGACGACGATGACAGCGCAGGCCCACTGGACGAGGACGGCGACGGCTACCTGGCCGACGAGGACTGCGACGACGCGGATCCACTGATCCACCCAGGAGCCGAGGAGGCCGCGTGCGACGAGGTCGACAACGACTGCAACGGGCTGGCAGACGACGACGATCCCGCGTGCGACTTCGCGGACCTGGACGGCGATGGCTGGGCCGTGGCCGAAGGCGATTGCGACGACTACGAGGCAGCCATCTATCCGGGCGCGGACGAAGCCTGCAACGGGATCGACGACGACTGCGATGGTGTGGTTCCCACCGATGAGCTCGACCAGGACGGCGATGCCTGGTCCGAGTGCCAGGGAGACTGTGACGACACGGATCCGGCCGCCAACCCGGATGCCACCGAGGTCGCCAACGATGGCGTCGACAACGACTGCAACGGCTACACCGACGAGCTGACCGTGTGCCCCCAGGGCGGAGCCATGTACACCACCCTGCAGGACGCCGTGGATGCTGCAACGCCAGGCAGCATGCTGCTGCTGTGCGAGGGCGAGTACGACGCCGGGTTGATCATCGACAACATCCCGCTGGCGATCCGCGGCGACACCGAGGACCCACGCAACGTGGTCCTGGGCGTCGGTGGCGGTGCCGCGGTCGAGGTGTTGGGGCCGAACGCGGATATCCGGTTCAGCTGGCTCAGCATCACGGCCGAGTCGGGCTACTACGTGGTTCAAGGGCAACTCGGAGCCGAGCTGACGTTCGACACCGTCTATTTCGAGGCAGCGGGGGTCGACGACGCTCTCTCGACCACGGGGCTCTCGGCCCTGCTGATCGAACGCTGCTACTTCGACAACCTCGACGCCGGTTGGTTCGTCGCGGACAGCGTGGAAGTCCGCTACACCATCTTCGACGATGCCCGGGTCGGTACTCAGGACCAGGGCGACGCCTGGTATCACCACAACCTGATCGTGGGCTCATCGGGTCTGTATGTGCGCGCCGGCGATACCGGGAGTCCCTCGACCCTCTTCGAGAACAACACCGTCGTCGATGCCGCCTCGTGGAGACTCGAGACGTACATGAACTACTGTTTCGGCGGGGGGACCCATTTCCCCGAGGTGAGCTTCTACGACAACATCGTGGCCTACGTGGATTCGGGCTACCTCTGGTACGTCGAGTACTCCGAGTCGGGCACCATCAACGTGGAGTACTTCGCCGCGGACAGGATGGACGACAACGTCTTCCACTCGATATCGACACCAGTGTCGCTCGTCCGCGGCAGCCTCTATCTGGCGTGCAAGTACGGGAGCAGTGTCGTGTACGACTACTCGCTCTCCACCCAGATCGAGGCTGACAACCTGTTCGCCGATCCCCTGTTCCTCCCCGATCCGGGAGGTAAGGGCACCTACGCCCTGACGCCCGGCAGCCCAGCTGCAGGCAAAGGCGCGTTCGGATACGGCGCTGACGCGTGGTGGGAACTGGTGCCCTGGGAGATGCCGTAGTCGTGCATCAGGCTCCCGGCCTCGGACCATACTCCCGGTCCCGGTCATGTCACCCATGCTCCCGGATTGTCGTGTAGACCTTCTCTCGGACCGTCACCCAACCCCCGGACATGTCACCCATGCTCCCGGATAGATCGGTAACCCATGTTCCGGGTGGCGCAGGGTTACGGCTCACCCTCCGAGTTCGTGCCGGGAAAGCGGTACGAACGGCCGGGGTGACGGGTCACCCTCCGGGTTCGTGCCGGGAAAGCGGTACGAACGGCCGGGGTGAGGGCTCACCCTCCGAGTTGGTGCCGGGAAAGCGGTACGAACGGCCGGGGTGAGGGTGAGGAGGGGCTTGCGTCCGATGCTGGAGCATCGGACGGTGGTGTCGGGGCGAGGTCTGTGGGGTGAATCGGAGCTGGATCGGAGCTGGATCGGAGCTGGATCGGAGCTGGATCCGCGGCGGATCCTGTTGGGGATTCGACTACTGCTTGTGGGGCGGACGCCGGACCTCGCCGGGATCGGGCAGCGTCTGCAGCTCGGGGACCATGATGATCTCGATGCGTCTGTTCAGTGCCTTGCCCTCGGGGGTCTCGTTGTCGGCGCGGGGGTGGAACTCGCCGTAGCCGGCGGCCGAGACCGTGGTGGGGGCGACGCCGCCCTCGACGAGGATCATGACGACGGACGTGGCGCGGGCGGTGGAGAGTTCCCAGTTGGAGGGGAACCGTGCGGTCGCGATCGGTACGTTGTCGGTGTGGCCCTCGACCTGGAAGTGGCGGTCGTCGAGCTCGGACAGGGCGGCGGCCACCTCCAGCAGGGTGGTGCGGCCGTCGGCGGCGACGTTGGCCGAGCCGGACTCGAACAGGATGTCCTGCTTGAGGTTGATCACGATGCGGCCGCGCTCGATGGACACGTCGAGGGTGCCCGCGTCGATCATGGCCCGGAAGCGGTCCAGCAGCTGGGCGTAGATACGGTTGCGCTCCTCGGCCGCGTCCTGCCGGGCGCGCATCTCCTCCATGGCCCGCTGGGTGTCCTCGAGGCTCTGGCTCAGCAGGTCGGCCTCGGCCGTGGCGCGGGTCAGGTCCGCGCCCTTCTTGCGCAGGGTGTCGCGCAGGGTCTGCACCTCGGCCACCAGCCGGTCCCGCTCGGTGCCCAGGTTGCGGGCCTTGTCGTCACAGGCCCGCAGGTCGCCGCGGGTACGCTCCACGTCCCCGCGGGTCTGCTCCAGGGAGCCCTCGCAGCTGTCCAGCTGCTCGGCCAGGGAGTTCAGCTCCGCGTCCTGGTCGTCGATGGTGGTCAGGGCCGCGTCGTACAGGGCCTTCTTGACCAGGCAGCCGGGCAGCAGGGGCAGGATCAGGATCAGCGTGAGGATCACGGTGCGGGTATGCATGGAAGCTCCCTTCGGAGGATCAGACGAAGAGCCAGACCACGGCCGCGGCGGACGCGCCGGCTGGCATGGCCACCGTGCCGGAGCGGCCGGCCGGGGCGGCCAGGGCGACCAGGGCCGCACCGACCATGGAGGCCACGTAGGGCAGGTACAGGGCCTGCAGGCCGGTGGAGGCGTGCAGCAGCAGCAGGGCCAGGCCGACCACCGTCACCGGGAACAGGGCCTCCAGGTCCAGCTCGCCCTTGCGGGCGGGCAACACGCGGCGGCCGATGGCCGTGATCGCCAGCAGCGCGGCCAGGGGCAGGAACCAGGCCAGGCCGCCCATGCCCCAGGCCAGCGAGCCGACCAGGAAGCACAGCACCAGGCCCGACACCGACAGCTTCGCGAACGTGGCCGCCAGCAGGCACATGGACAGCACCACGGCCATGCCCAGGGTCCAGGTGCCCATCGCTTCCAGCGGCTGGCCCACCATCTTGTCGAGCATGAACCACACGGCCAGCGGGATGAACAGGTTGTCCGCGCCACGCACGGACACGGCCTCCACCGCGGTCGCGAGCACGGCCACCACCAGCGTGATCAGCAGCAGGTCGGGCCAGCCCCCGCGGCCGGTCAGGCCGAAGGCCACCAGCAGCAGGATGAAGGTCAGGCCGAAGAAGGAGGTCGAGCCCTCCAGGGTGCGGTGGTTGTCCATCACCCGGTAGCGCTGCGTGCCGTAGCGCTGGCCCACCAGGGCCGCGGCCGTGTCCGACAGCGCCATCACCAGCATGGGCACGACGAACATCCACGGGTCGCCCTCGGACACCACGTACAGCAGGTACACGGCGAACGGGTAGTAGTAGGCGCCGCCCGACCTGCGCTCGATGCGGTGGATGCTGCCCAGCAGGCCCGTGATCCTGCCGCCCACGAGCAGCCCGAAGAAGGACAGGGACAGGGCCAGCACGGTCCAGTGGGACTGGAACAGCCAGGGGACGGACAGCACGGCGAAGCCGGCGCCCACGTGGGTCAGCTTGCGGGTGCGCTCGGTGGGCACGTCGAACAGGCGGTGGATCAGCTCGGCGATGACGAACAGCGCCAGGATCGCCGTCGACAGGATCAGCGCGCCGCGTACCTCGTGCCAGATCATCGTCCCGATCCCCTCGCTGCCCCCCCTGGGGGCACCGTGCTAAGCTGCATTCCGGTCGGAAACTACTCCAATGCCTTCGCTCGCGGCAAGAACATTCTGGACCCTGTCGGTCCTGATCCTGCTCGGCTGTCCCTCGGACGAGCCCGACGAGCCCGTGGATGACGACGACGTCGAGATCATCCCGCCGGTGCTGCCGCAGATCCACGTGGACCGGCCTGCCCGCGCCACCTTCCAGCCCGCGGGCGCCGAGGTGAGCATCGAGGGCACCTGCATCGCGGGCGATGCACCGCTGGACGTCTTCACGATCAACGACACCGAGGTCCCGCTCGACGGGGACGGCTCGTTCGCATACCTGTACCCGGCCGTGGACGGCCTCAACGTGGTCAGCCTGCGCGTGGAGGACACGGACGGCGAGCGGGCCACCGGGGCCATGGGCTTCGTGTACGGGCCGACCGCGGGCCCGGCCCAGACCCTGACCGACGTGGCCGCGATCCACGCCTCGGACGAGCTGCTCGACGACGACGACCCGGACCTCGACGACATCGCCGCCCTGGTGGAGGGCATGCTGGACGACCCGTCCACGTTCTCGGGCCTGCTCACGCCCATGGAGACCGAGTACATCATGCTGACGCCCACCAGCATGTCCGTGGGCTCGTCGGCGGTGGACATCACGCCGTCCACCGGGCAGCTGAGCCTGTCGATGACGCTGGACGACCTGTACGTGACCTTCGACGCCGCCGGCACGGGCATGTGGGACTGGGTGTCGGTGTCCGGCGAGATGTGGGCCGACCCGGCGCTGCTGATGATGGACCTGGGGCTGTCGGCGAACAACGGCACGGTCACCGCCACCGTGCAGTCGGTGGACGTCACGCTGCAGGACTTCGAGCTCGCCGTGGACTACGTGCCGAGCTTCCTGGAGGGCTACCTCTCCGACGCGGTGCAGGACTACGTGGAGGACTCGCTGCAGGAGACGGCCGAGGGCATGGTCGGCGACTTCCTGGCCTCGTTCATCGAGGCGTTCGCCGTGGACATCGACTTCGGCAAGGAACAACCGGTCACCCTGCAGCTCGACCTGGGCTCCCTGGCCGTGCACGACGACGGCATCACCATGCACTTCGACGGCCGCACGACCGCCGAGGTGGCCTTCGCCATGCCCGACTGGGCCGGCTCGCTGACGACCGAGGGCACCATGCCCGAGGTGCCATTCTCGGACGCGCCGCTGAACGTGGTGGTGGACGACGACTTCCTCAACCAGCTGTTCTTCACCCTGTGGTTCGCCGGGGCCATGTCCGAGTGGCGATTCACGTCGCTGGAGCTGGCCGCCATGGGCTCCGGGGAAATCCCCCCGCCGCTGGGGCCGATCGACACCGTGGCCGTGGGTCTGCAGCTGCCGCTGGTGCTCACGTCCACCGGGACCGAGGGGTTCGACTTCGACATCGGCGCCGGGGAGATCCACTCCACCATCATCCGCACCGACGGCGAGCGCTTCGGCTTCTCCACCAGCCTGATCGGCGCGGCGTCGCTGGTGGTGTTCCCCGACGGGTCCATCTCCCTGACCATGGACGACCGTCCGGCCTACCTGGACCTGGCGGTGGGCGTGACCGAGTCACCGTCCGAGCTCGACCCGGGCGACCTCGCCGCGCTCATGCGACTGGTCGTGCCGCCCATGCTGGGCCAGGCCAACGAGGCCTTCCCCGGCTTCCCCCTGCCCGAGACCGAGCTGAGCACCCTGGCCGACATCGGCTACTTCTACGGAAAGACGCTGGTCGTCACCGACCTGGAGATGGCGATCACCGGTGAGCCGGGGCTGTGGGTGAAGATGGAGGCCGGGCTGGAAGTCCAGTAGGCGATCTCAGCGTCCGGGCCCGAACGTGCCCCGCAACCCGAACTGCAGCGAGCGTACCGCGCCGCTGGTCACCGTGAGCAGCGGCGGGATGTCGGTCAGCGCGGTCTCCTGGGGCACGCCCGCGATCACCAGCCCCACCGACGGACCCAGGCCCACAGCGCGCGAAGCGGCCACGTCCAGGCCCAGGCCGACGTACAGGTAGCCGCCGCTCCCGGTGTGCGACGTCCTCCCCCACCCATCGAGCTCCGTGGTCGACCATGCCAGGGCCACGCCGCCGCCAGCGCCGATCCACAGGTGGGTGGCGCTGCCCAGCCGGATGCGGGGGGACACGGCCGCGCCGAATCGCAGCAGCGTGGCCTGCTGGCTGCCCTCCAGCACGACACCGCTGCCCTCCAGGGACATGGGCGCCGCGCCGAAGTGGTGCAGACCGGCCAGCGCGCGGAGCTCGAGCACGCCCCCCAGCAGGAGCCCACCACCCGCCTCGATCGCCGGACCGGAGCCGGCCGCCACCAGGCGGTCCTCCGGCAGCACGATGCGAGCCGTTCCGCCCGCGTCCACGGCGAGTACACCGGCCACCGCCGGGCTGGTGGTCCGCTCTCGCGGAAGGCGGACGTCCCGGATCGCCTCGGCGAGGCTGGCCGCCGTGTAGGCGCCGGGCTCCACCACCCAGCCGTCCCGCCCGGCCATGATCCCCGCGGCGACCACGGCGTCGTCGCGCCTCCCCGGCTGCGCCAGCACCACGACCGAGGCCCCGGTGTCGGCGATGATCCCGGCGGTCAGCGAATGCATGGCTGCGGAATCCCCGGCGTCGAGCGCGGCGCGGGCGGTGGCGCGCACCTCGTCCGTCCATGCAGGGGTGGCCGGGGGGGCGACCACCATCACCTGGCCGCCGGCCACGTCGGTCCAGCGCCGCCAGGTGGCCTGCCCCGGTCGCTGCACCCGCAGCAGGTGCAGTCCCGGCAGGACCGGCAATCGGGTGGCGCCGGTGACATCGATGCCGTCCACGTGCACCGCGGTTCCGGTGGGCAGCGACTCCAGGTCGAGGGTCGCGGCAATGGCCGCGGCCGCGTCCCGCTCCCGGGTGAACGCCTCGGCCACGTCCGGTGTCAGGTAGCCCCTGGGGGGCTCCCACCACGGCGCCGCGCGCACGATCTGGCGCAGGTGGGCGAGGCAGACCGCCTCCTGGCCCTCGGCCATGGCCAGGTCGGCGAACATCCAGTGGATCACCAGCAGGGCCGCGCCGTGCTCTCCGTCGGCCCCGTCCGCGACCAGGTCGGCGGCCCGCTGCAGCGCCCCCATGGCCCCCTCGCTGTCGAAGTCCTCCAGCAGGCGCTCGGCCTCGGCCAGCAGCGCGTCCACCTCGGGGGAGGACGGCAGGGGCGGCTCGTCCGTGGGCCAGGCTCCGGCCACGGCCGGACCCAGGGCCTGGATCCCCCGCGCGACGAGCTGGTCCGCGACCTCGTCCAGCTCCGGGGTCGCCGTGTCCACGACACCCACGTCCAGCAACACGACGCGGGCGGACGCGCCGGCCCGCCCCCCCGCGCCCAGCGCGAGCGCGAGCGAGAGCACGGCGACGACGGTGGCGCGCGATGGCCTCGTTGCTACCCCCTGCATGGGCCGAAAGGGTACCACAGGGCCCTGGCCCGCACGCCACAACCGGTGCTGGCCGGCTCGGGTGCGCATGCGCTACGATCCATGCGCGGGTCTCCGGCGATCCGTGGGGGTATACGTGTCGCCGGCGGACCACAGAGGGAGCGACGCTTGTCCGTCATCGTCAAGCTGCCCCCCGAACTGGGGGTCCATTCGCCCAAGCGCTTCGCGCTGGGAGGGATGGCCGAGCTGTTCCGCGGGGAGAAGCGCTTCCCCAAGGGCGGCCGCGCGCGGCTGGTGGTCAAGCACATGCTGCCGCAGCACGCCGAGGTGCCGGAGCTGGTATCGCGCTTCCGCGACGAGGCGCGGCTGGGGCTGCTGCTGCGGCACAGCAACATCGCTCGGGTCCTGGAGTACTGGGAGATCCAGGGCCACCACTACATGCTGATGGAGGAGATCGAGGGCTTCAACCTGTCCTCGGTGATCCACGCCTGCTACGAGCAGGACATCGACATCCCCCAGGAGGTGGTGGCGTTCTTCCTCCACGGCATCGCCTCGGCCCTGGCCTACATGGCCGACGTTCGCGGGTCCGACGGCAGCAACCTCGGGCTGGTGCACCGGGACATCAGCCCCTCCAACGTGCTGGTCTCCCACGACGGCGTGGTGCGCCTGATCGACTTCGGAGTGGCCAAGGCCGACCAGCGTGAGACCCAGACCCGGGCCGGGTACTTCGTGGGCAAGTTCGCCTACATGTCGCCCGAGCAGATCCGCGGCGACGAGGTCGACATCCGCTCCGACCTGTTCTCCCTGGGCTCGGTGGCGTACGAGATGTTCCTCTGTCACCGGCCGTTCCAGGGGGCGTCGGAGTACGAGACGTTCAACCTGGTGCTCAACTCCGACCCCGAGCCGATCACCGACTACCGCCCCGACATCCACCCGCGGCTGCTGCGCGTGGTGGACCGCTGCCTGGCCAAGGAGCCGCGCGAACGCTACGAACACCCCATCGAGCTCGCCGAGGATCTGCTGACCTACTTCCACGCCGAGGTGGAGCGGCCGCCGCCCCTGCTGGCGACCCAGTTCCTCGGCAAGCTGGGCCTGGTGCCGGCCGACGACCCGGTGGAGCTGGACCTGGCCAGCGCGTCGGGGTCGTCCAGCCGCGGTCCGGCGCAGCTCACGCCGACCCCCTCGTCGCCTTCCCGGACCACGGCGTCGGTGGCCAAGCTGCAGGACCCGCTGACCGCGGGCGAGCCGGTCTCCTCCCCCACGCTGGCCGGCCAGCTCCCCGGCGAACCGCGCACGGAGCGACGCAGGCGGCGAGGACTGCTGTGGGTCGTGGGAACCCTGATGCCGCTGCTGTTGCTGCTGCTGCTGGCCCTGGTGGCGGGCGTCTGGGCCGCGTGGACCTGGGTCGACTGGGGCGCGCTGCTGGGCGGACTGGGCGCGAGCACGCCGGAGACCACCCAGACGGATCCGGAGGGCTGGACCGGATTCGATCCGGACCAGACCGAGCAGATCGAGATCGGCGACGCCGACCCCGAAGACGAGCCAGCGACGACCGGCGCGGACGGGGTCGAGCCGACCCGGGACGAGGCGGAGCCCACAGGCGCAGTCGAGCCCAGGCCGGCCGAGGAGTCCACCGGGTCGCCGAACGAGGAGGCCACACCCGAGGCCGTCACCGAGGCCCCGCCCGCGGCCCGGACCGGTGCGCTGATCGTGCGCTCGCGCCCCCCCTGCCAGATCTGGATCGACGGCACGCCCCACTACTACACCCCGGTGGAGGTACAGGAGCTGTCCACGGGCAGGCACCAGGTGACGGCGATCAACGAGCAGCTGGGCTGGCAGGAGGTGCGGACCGTGACCATCCGCGCCGGGCGGACCGAGGAGATGTCGTTCAAGCCGGAGGAGACGCCGACCGAGATCCGGTGAGGGGGGCCCCTACAACACCACCCCGGGGATCGTGACCACCACCGAGCGCAGCCAGGCCTCGTCGCGGGGTGTGCCCACCGTGCGCCACAGCTTCCACAGCTCCTCCCACACCGCGGCCGCCGTGTGCGGCCGGTCCGCGGGGTCGGTCTGCAGCAGGTGCTCCACGAGCACGGACACGCGGCGGTCCACGTCCGGACGGAAGCGGTTGGGCTGGGGGTAGGCGCCGCTGAGCACCAGGTCCCGGGCCTGGGCCACGTTGGAGGCCTGGAACGGCACCCGGCCGGTGACCATCTCGTACAGCAGGATGCCCAGGCCGAACAGGTCGGATCGCTGGTCCAGGTCCTTGCCCTGCACGTCCTCGGGGCTGACGTAGCCCACGGTGTCGCGCACGGAGCCCAGGGAGGTGCGCATCAGCCGGCCGCGGAAGTGGGCCATGCCGAAGCCCGACAGCTTGGTCTCGCCGTGGGGGGTGATGTGCACGTGCCGCGGCACCAGGTTTCGGTGCACCAGGTGCAGGGATCGACCGTCCGTACCGCGGGCGTTGTGCACGTACGTCAGCACCTCGGCGATGCGACAGCACATGAGCAGGGCCACGCCCTGGTCCAGGGGGCTGCAGCGGGTGAACAGCTGGCGCAGGTTCGTGCCCGCGATCAGCTCGTCCTCGAGGTACAGCTGGTCGTCCTCGATGCCATAGTCGTGGGTGGCGATGATGCCCGGGTGCCGCAGCTCGATCACCAGGCGCGCCTCGTCCAGCAGCCGCAGCTGGGTCTCGTTGTCCTCGGCGTAGCGCAGGTCGAGGCGCCGCAGCCGGCAGGGGCGCTGCATGTCCTGGCCCAGCTGACGCCGGGCGCGGAAGTACATCACGGGCCCCTCGGACGCCTCGGCGGCGTCGAGTTCGTAGGGGCCGAAGGTGCCGAGGTCGTGCATCAGAACTCCACCGACGTGGCCAGTCGCACGTGCGACAGGTCTCCGAATGCTCCCAGACTCGAGCCGTCGGCGCCACCCATCCACGTGGCGCCGACCTCGATCGTGACCGCGTCACCGAACAGCACGGACAGCTCCGGAGAGACCATGTAGCCCAGCGCCCCCTCGTCGCGGATCTCCATGCCGCCGCTGGTGGACAGCACCACCTTGCCGCCCGGGAAGGTGTACCGCACCGCGGCCAGCACGTAGTTGCCCTGATCCGGGGCCTGGCGCTCGGTGGGAAACCCGCGCAGGTACTGCAGGTTGACGTACAGGCCGTTGTCGAAGGTCAGGTCCGCGCCGGCGATGGCCTGCAGGTAGGGCTCGCCGTTCTGGGTGACGATCGACGGCAGGGGGTCGGGCACCTCGTCGATCACCTCCAGCCGCTCCAGGGCCGACAGCTGGGTCTCCGACGCGATCAGCTCGGTGGTCTGGGGGAACACCAGCGCGGCCTCGGCCCAGCAGGTGAGCTTGCCGAAGGGGCCGCCGCGGAATTCCGCCCCGAGCACGTCCACCCGCGGGTACACCGTGGGCACGGTCACGTCGACGCGGGTGATGTCCGTGGCGAACCCGGTCAGCAGCAACTCGCCGTCGCCCTGGGGCAGGGTGTCCCGGCCGTGGTAGTAGCTCACACCAAGGTCGCCGAACGATCCCTGCCACAGCACGCGCGCGCCCACCGCGGTGTTGGCCAGCTCGAAGTCGGGCAGCTGCACCTTGGCGTTGGCCTCCTGCAGCTCGATGTCCTGGCCCTCGGCCGCGTAGTCGTCGAGGTCCACGGCGGCGCCCGGGTCGGCGGTCACCGAGAAGTCCACCTCCCGTACCGGCAGGGACGCGGGCACGAACAGCGGCAGCACGGCGACCTCGATGCGCACCTTGCCCGCCTGGTAGGCCGCCAGCGCGGCCACGTTGGCCAGCCGGCGGTCGAACACGGTGGGATCCTCGAGATCGTAGGGGTTGAGCCGGTCCGTGGGGTTGATGCCGTCGCCCGTGCCCCAGCGGATGCGCTGGGCCCCGATGCGCAGATCGAGCCGCCGCAGCACGAACCCGTACAGGTCGATGTAGGCCTCCTGCACGCGCAGGCTCACCGGCTGCAGCTTCTCGGGCTCAGCGGTGTCGTCGAGGGTCTCGACCTGGGGAAAGTTCAGGTTGCGGAAGTCCACCGCGCCCCGCGCCGACACCTTGGGTCCGAGGTCGGCGCGCAGACGTACGCCCACCACGTTGGTGTTGCGCAGGTCGAGGTAGCGGCACTCGCCGTCCTTGCGGAAGCAGCTGTCGAGGCCCAGCTGCAGCTGCGACGAGATGATCCCGCCCAGCCGCACGTCCTGGGCACGCGCGATCCCGCAGGGGACTGCGAGCAGGACGGCCGCCAGGGCCGCCGCGAGCGGCGGGAGGTGACGCAACGACGCGGCTACTTGCGCGTCGCCTCGACGTCGAGGGTCACGTCACAGGGATCGGCACTGACCGCGGGGCAGTTTTCGCCGGTCCAGTTGCCCGTGGACAGGGTGACCGTACCGGTCAGGTTGTCCGCGTCGATCACGCCGATCTCGGCGTCGATCGTGTAGTCCACGGTGCAGTCCGGGTACGTGTCGGCGTCGATCTCCACGCCCAGGTTCTCCTCGCCGGAGATGGTGAACGTGCTGTCGGCGCAGTCGATGACCACGTCCATGTTGTTGAACGGGTCCTGCAGCTCGATGAAGGTGTCCGCCGGGGTGTCGGCGCAGGCCGGCAGCTCGATCGGGTAGGCCCACGGGCTGGGAGTCCCCTCACCTTCGGGCATGTACAGCACGGCCAGGGCGCCGTCCATGCAGGCGTCGTCCACGCCCACGGTCTCGAAGTCGAACTGACCCGCGATGAAGTCCGCGTCGTCGTCGTCGTCGCCCGCCGGGCAACCCATCATCACGGCCCCACAGGCCACCAGCAGAATCAACCAGTTGAGCTTCATCTCGCTCCCCTCTCTCCATTGGCTGCCCGGATCCCTCCGGCCAGCGTGTCATTCCCGCATCAGGTAGCGGGTGGTGAACATGTCGTCGGTCAATCCCGTATCGAACGCTATCTCGCGCACGATCGCAACCGTGCTGCGCCCGGATTCGAGGTCCTCGACCGTCAGGTGGTGGGCGATGGGACGGGCCTCGCCCGCGCGCACGTCGCCCAGCGTGATGCGCCGGGTGACCTCGCCCTCCTGCACGAATTCCACGCGGTCGAACAGGGCGTCGCTGCGTCGAACACGCATGCGCACCCGGTCGTGGGCGTGGTCGGCCGGCACCCTGGGCAGCAGCTCGAGGTGCCAGAACTCCGGATCCTCGGAGACCAGCTCGGCGTTGTACTCGTCCCCGAACTGGATTCGCGCCAGGTCGTCCATGGAGAAGTCGGTGCCCATGAACGCATCGCCGCGGCCGGAGCCGACCACCCGGCGAACCCGCTGATACGCGGGCAGGTACAGGTACAGGTTGTCGTGCTCGTCCACCAGCAGCCCGGTCCCGGCCAGCCGCACCGGCTCCAGGAACTTGATCAGGCGACGGTCCGCGCCCTTCTGCCAGATCTTGAGCACCCGCTGGGCCTCACCGCCGCGGCCGTCGTGCACGGTCACGTCCAGCACCAGCGTCGTGTCGTCCCCCTGCTCGGCGACCGCGTCGACCCGCTCCAGCACGGAAGGGCCGTCCTCCGCGCCGGCGGGGAGGGCGATCATGAGCAGGATCGTCGACAGGAGGGCTCGCAGCACGCGCGCATCGTACCACGAGACGCGGTAGGCTTGGCGCATGACGATCCGCCGGCTCCACACGACGCTGCCCCTGCTGCTGCTCGCACAGCTGCTCGCCACGGAGGGGGCACGCGCGGAGGAGCCGGGCGAGGTGGTGCTGTACTCCCGCGGCTGGGTGTTCACCGAGGGGCCGATGCTGGATCCCGACGGCACGGCGTGGTGGGTGGACGCCCGCACCCACCGCATCCTGCGGCAGCGCCCGGGTGCAGGGCCCGAGCGGATCGAGGTGAAGACCCGCGCCCCGGCCGGGCTCGCCTGGGGCGCGGACGGGCGGTTGCTGGTCACGGAGTTCGGCGGCCGCAGGCTGACCGCGGTCGACCCGGACGAGGGCACCGCCGAGGTCATCGCCGAGCGCTTCGACGGCAGACGGTTCAACTCCCCCAACGACCTGGTGGTGGATGCCGAGGGCGGGGTGTGGTTCACGGACCCGGCCTTCCTCGTGCCGCCCAGCCAGGGCGACCAGAACGTGTTCCACCTCGCCCCGGACGGCACCCTGACCGCGGCCGCCGGCGACCTGCGCGGCCCCAACGGCATTGCGCTGAGCCCGGACGGATGCCAGCTCGTGGTCGCGGAGTTCTGGGGCAACCGGCTGACCCGCTACGAGATCACCGGGCCGGGCGTGCTCACCGGCCGCACCGAGATCGCCCGTACCCCCATGCCGGACGGCCTGTGCGTGGACGAGGAGGGCGCGCTCTACGTGGCGTCGCGCGGTGACGTCCTGGGGTTCACATTCGACGGCCAGTCGCTGGGGCGGCTACAGGTCCCCGGCGACACCACCAACTGCGCAATCCGCGGCGACCGCATGCTGATCACGACCAAGATGAGGGTCTTCGAGGCGACGTTGCCTCTCTTCGAGGACTAGATCCGGTCCGCCTGCAGCGTCAGCGTCACCGTGCAGGGGCTGGCGTCGAACACCGGACAGCGTCCGTCGTCACCCCGAGGATCCGCGATCGAGATCGCGGTGGTGCCCTCGACCCGATCGGCGTTCTGCACCGCGAGGTCCACGTCGCAGGTCATGGTCACCGCGCAGTCGCCGTACTGATCCTCGCCCAGCAGGACCTCGTCCATCACCGCGTCGCTGGCCACCATGCGGCCATCGCCGCCATCGTGCACCTCGACCTCGATGCTGCCGAAGGGCTCCCGCAGCTCGATGGTGTAGGTGGCGGGCATCTCGCCGAACGAGGGCAGGTAGGCGGCGTAGTCCCACTGGCGCGGCACCTCGGGCCCCTCGGGCATGAACAGCACCTCGAGCGCACCGTCGAGGCACTGGTCGTCCACGGCCAGGGTGGTGAACTGGAATTCCCCGCCGGTGTAGTCCGTGGCCGCGCCGGGGCCGTCCTCCGGACAGCCCGCGAGCACCAGCAGGGCGAGGGCGGGAAGGCACACCTGGATGCGCATGCTCACCTCCATGTTCCCGTTGATTCTAGCGGACCGGTCAGGGCCGTGCGTAGAGGCTGGGCACGGGCGTCATGTAGGCCAGGCCGCCGCCCATCTCCAGGCGCACGCGCCACAGCAGCTCGTCGTCCGGGCTGACCTCGTCGATCATGCCGGACGTGCTCCAGGTGACCAGCGTGTTGCCGGTCTCCATCCGCGTCACGTCGCCCATCCCGAAGCAGTACACGAGGGGATCGGAGGTGTACTCCCACACCACCTCGGCCTCGCCGGCCGCCTCGTCCAGTTCGTACTCCACCGCGCGGGAGCCGGCGTCGGGGTCGTCGCCGTTGTCGAACACCAGCAGCCCCCCGTCCAGTACCTGGAACTGGTGCTGCAGGGCGGTGGGCTCCCCCACGAGCAGTTCGAAGTCGCTGTCACTGCCGCCGAACACCCACACCAGGTCGCCCGTCGCCCGGTCGACCTTGAAGATCGCGTGCACGTGGCGCGCGCCCACGTAGTACTGGTCGTGCACCTCGTCGTAGTCCAGCGCGTTGGCGTGGGTCCAGTAGCCCAGCTTGGCCAGATCGTGGTCGGGATCATACTCGAGGTCGTCCCAGACCGACCACACCTCCACCTGGGAGCCGTCCGGCTGGATCTCCACGATACGGTCGCCGTAGACCAGCTCGCCGTCCACCTCGCGGGCGTCCTCGGCGAGGAACGCGATCGTGCCGTCGGGCAGCTCCACGAAGTCATTGTGCGCGTAGTGGGCCGGGATCCGCTCGCTGGCGGACCCATCCAGGGCGATCTCGAGGATGTACTGCTCCTCGGGGAGGGTGTCGTCTCCCAGCGGCACGTTGTGCAGGATCAGGGCCGACGTGCCGTCTCGGGACAGGCGCGCCCGGGTGATCGGCCAGTCATCGGCCTCATCGTCGTCGTTGCCGTACCACCACACGTAGCGGCCCAGATCGTCGAGGATCACCGCCATGGTGGGGATGGCCATCACCGAGGTCACGAGGAAACCGCCCGCCGACATGTGCGGGTGCGCACCGGAGCGCGAGGTCCCGGGCAGGACCACGGGCTGGGCGCCGGTCTCGACCACGTGGTCCTCGCCGACGACCTCGACATCGCCGACCGCGAGGAGAGCGCGGAGGTGCACCTCGCTCGACGCCGGGCTGCCCAGCAGCGTGGCCTCGAACCAGCCGTCCCCCTGGTCCGCTGCCCGGACGCGCGTGCCATACGTCTCCGTCGGCCCGAAGTCGACGAACGCCGCATCGATCCCGTCGAGTTCCGCCGCCAGTCGCACGGTGACCACGGTCGGGATCACCTCGCTCACCGCGGCCTCCACCTCGATCTCGGCGACCTCGCCGCCGTCACAGCCGGCGGGCGCCGCGGCGGCCAGGGCGAGGAGGAGCGCGAAGCGGTGGAGAGGGCGACACATGGGCGCCCACATTCTGTTCGGTGGGCTGCGCCACGCCAAGTCAAGAAACGGTCCTCACCTGCTCGTCGACGAGACGCCGTGCGTGCGCGCACCGGGATTCCCCGCTGCGCGTGCACCGAAAACCGCCGGACCGGTTCAACCCACCGTGCGCGCCTCGCCGGCGAGGTTGCGCAGCTCTCGCACCGCCCACGCCGCGGTGCGGTGCTCCGGGTGGTAGCGCACGATGTGCTTCAGCAGCTGCTGCGCCTTGCCGGGCCGGCCCAGCTCGTCGAGCATCAGGCGGGCCGCCCGCCAGGTGGCCTCCGCGGCGCACGGCGCGCCCCGGTCGAACTCGACGGCGCGCCGGTACGCACGGATCGCGTCCGTGGGGTGCCCGGCACGGGCCAGGTAGCGCCCCAGCACCAGCTCCAGGCGTGCATCCAGCCGGGGCGGCTGGCCCATCAGCCGTTGCCAGGCGGACAGGGCCAGGGCCGGGCGCCGCGCCTCGAGGCCGAAGACCAGGCGCTGGGCCGGGTCGTCCGGGGCTGCACAGTCGAACAGGGGCGCGACGCCGCTGCACGACGCGGTCGCCTCGTCCTCGATGGAAGGCTCCTCGACCACGAGGTGGGTGGCCGGCTCGTCCGCGGCGCGGTGCACGGGGGGCTCCAGCGACTCCTCACCGACCGGTGTCTCGTAGCCGCCCCACGACTCGAGGTCGTCGTGCGACGGCTCGTCCGCGGACAGGGCCGGGGGGACGCCCGGGTCGCCTGGCTCCAGGTCGCCGCCGGACAACCGCCCGCGCGGCCGCGCGCCCGGCAAGGCCGGGATCATCACGGCGTCCGGCGGCGTGAGGCCGAACCGCTCGCCGTTCTGGTACACGAACCGCCCCAGGGTGAAGGCCATCATCATGGGCACGACCAGCTGCACCATCTGCATGAGCACGGGCGTCAGCACGGGCACCCACAGCGTGATCGCTGCCGCGGCCGACAGCGCGAACACCACCCCCTGCAGCACGCCCAGACCGCAGACCACGCCCACGGTGGCCAGGTACTGGCCCGGGGCGTTGCGCAGGAAGGCGATCACGTACACCGGGTTGAGCGCGGAGCCGACCGAGTCACCGATGGCCGCGGCGATCAACGCGGCGGGGAGGTACACCACGCCCGCGCACCACAGCAGGAACAGGACCGGGTCGGTCAGGACCCCGAACGGATCCTGCAGCACGGCGCCGAATCCGGGGCCCAGCACCAGGTAGAGCACCCCGGGCGCCCACAGCACCAGCGTGGCCGCGACCATCTTGACGAAGCCGAAGAGGGCCTCGCCGAACAGCTCGCCGAGGCTTCCGGGGTCGGGCAACGCGACCTGGCCCCGCGCGGCCTCGGCCAGCACCGCCAGGAACCACGCACCACCCACACCCCAGCGCAGCAGGCCCCCTGCGATCGGTGCCCAGCCGCTGCCGTACAGGGCCACGGAGACCGTGAACAGTACGAGCAGCCCCCTCAGACCGAACACCGACCGCAGGAACCTGCCGTACAGCGCCCAGTAGGGCCGGGGCACCTCCGGGACCATGCGCTGGATGGCGGGGCTGCCGCAGTGCACGCAGCAGACCGCGGAGATCATGCGCCCCTCGTCCATGGCCGCGCAGCGGGAGCAGAGCTCGCGTCCACAGTGGCGGCAGGTCCACGCCGCGGTGCTTCCCCGATGTTCCGAACACTCGACCCTGGTTGCCGTCATGCCCGCCTCCCAGCCGGGCTCCCGTTTCACCAGGTCCCATGTGGGGCGCGGAGCGGTCCGTGACGGTTTATTCTCCAGGGGGGCGCCTGCGCCCGGATCTAGGGCAGGCGGACCATGCGCAGGTGCGCGCTGAAGCGGTCCAACACCAGCAAGCCGCCGTCGACCACCAGTACGTCGACCGGGGTGGAGAACGAGGCGTCCTGCAGCGACCCGTCGACCGGTGCCATCACGTCCGGGTCGCCCACCACGGTCGTCACCTCACCGGTGGACGGGTCGTAGGCGCGCACCGTGTGGCCGTCCACGCACGCCACGTACACGATCCCGGTGTCCGGATCGACGTCCAGCCCGGCCGGACGGCGAAAGCGGGCCTGGTCGCCGACGCCGTCCGCCTCCTCGCACTCGAACGGTCCCCCGGCCTTCAGCTCCATGGCGCCGGTGGTCACGTCCACGCCCACCAGCGTGCAGGCGGCGTAGTCGGTCACGTACAGGGTGTCCGCGCCGTCCCAGGTCATGCCCTCGGGACCCGCGAGCAGGTTGCCCGGGTCCTCCGGACCCACGAAGGTCTGCGTCTCGCCGGTGTCCGGGTCGAGCAGCCGGATCGCCCGGTTGCCGTTCTCCAGCACGTACAGCGGGCCGTCGCCGACCACGGCGACGTCGGCGGGCAGGAAGAACCGCGCGTCCGCGCCGGGTCCGTCCACGAACCCCGGCTCGGGGGCCAGCCCGGCCAGGGTGGTCACCTCGGCCGTGGCCGCGTCCAGCACGCGAATGGTGTGCGCGTTCATCTCGGTGATGAAGAGCCGGCCGTCGTACCACGCGGCCGCGGACGGGGTCATGAAGTGCGCGTCCGCGCCCACGCCGTCCTGGTGGTCGTAGTGCTCGGCGTCCCCGGCCACGGTCGCCACATCGAGGGTGACCGGGTCGAAGGTCCGCACGATCGTGTTGTAGGTGTCGACCAGCCACACGACGTCGTCCTCACCGCGGGTCAGCCCGCGGGGCTCGCTCATGCGGGCGGCCGTACCCACGCCGTCGCCCGCGCCCGAGTTGCCGATGGCGCCGGCCAGGGTGGTGACCGTGTGCTCGGTCGATGCCAGGTCCACCCGCCGGATGCAGTGGCCGCCCGGGTCCACCACCAGCAGGTCGCCCCCGGAGTCCACGACCACGTCCACCGGCCAGCTGAAGGTGGCCTGTTCCCCCGGGCCGTCGCGGTTTCCGTTGACCCCCACCCCGGCCAGGGTGGTGACGCTGCCGTCAGCCAGGTCCACCGCGCGGATGGCGTCGTTGTCCGAGTCCGTCACGTACAGCACGCCGTCGTGCGCGGCCATGCCCGTGGGCTTGTGGAAGCGCGCGTCCAGGGCCACCCCGTCCTCGAACCCGTCGTCACCGTCCCCCACGCTGCCGAACGCGGTGAACACGATGCCCGTGTCCGTGTCCAGCGCCCGCACGCTCTCGCCGACCCGGTCGCTGAAGTAGAGCAGCCCGTCCACCCACTCCAGGCCCCGCGGCTCGCCGATACGCGCCTGCAGCACCGGACCATCGGTGCTGTGGCAGTCCCCGTTGTCGCCGATGACCACACCCGAGGCGCCGCTCACGGGGTGGACCCAGCGGATCTGGCAGGCCAGGAGATCGCTGAAGAACAGGTTGCCGTCGTCGTCGAAGGCCACGTCGAAGGGTTCGGCGCTGCTGACGATGCCGCCCTGATCCCGCAGCGAGTCCACCTCGCCCGTGTCCGGGTCGACGATGCGGATGCGGCCGTTCTTGCGGTCGGCCACGTACAGCAGGCCGTCCGGGCCCATCTCCAGGCCGCAGGGGTAGTCGAACAGGGGCGCGCCCTCGACCGAGTCCACCAGGCCGGCCACGCCCGGAGTGCCCGCCACGGTGGTGACCTCGCGGGTGACGGTGTCCACCCGCCGGATGGTCTGGCCCCAGCCGTCCGCCACGTAGACCACGTCGCCGTCGCGGTCGATACCGTAGGGATGGAAGAAGTACGCGTCGTTGCCCACGCCGTCGGCCAGCCCGGCGCCCCCGGGTGAACCCGCGATGGTGCTCACCGCGGGCGCGTCGTCGTCGTCCCCCGCGGTGTCGTCGTCCCGGGGGTACTCGACGATCGAGCCTGGGCAGCCGACCAGGGTCAGCGTGAGCAGCAGCAGGGCGAGTCGGCGAACAAGGGTCATGGCTGCCACAAGATAGCCTCAACCGCCACCATCGTCACGCATGCGCGTTCCCGCGCGGATTGGCGAAGCCGTCCCGATCCGTGACAGACTGTGGGAACGGCACCGGGATCCCGGTCGCCGGGATTGGGAGCTGGACTGAAGCATGGGTGAACGCGAACCGCTGGCGGACGTGCTCAAGGCCGACGCCGAGGTGTTCGCCGAGGCCGTGGAGGAGAAGTTCGGCGTGCAGCTCCCCTATGACGTGGCTGGCGTGGAGTGGCTGCACCGCTTCTTGCTGTCCCGCCGCGCGGACCTCGACCGGGACACGTTCACCGGGATCGTCGACCTGGCCGGCAGCTACCTGGGTCAGTGCCTGATCGAGGTGCACGACGGCGAATGGGTGGAGCGTGGCGAGCACGCCAAGGTCCAGCTCGCACCGGACCGGGAGGTCGACCCCTTCTGGATGGCCGAGAGCCAGCTGCGCTACAGGGAGGTCTACTCGGTGATCACCCTGTTCGAGGCTGCGCCGCGCATCGCACGGGTCCAGGTCGGCGGCCTGTACGCGGTGACCGAGGAGGCTGGCCACCACGTGGTGGTCAAGGTGCTGGCCTCGGACCACCTCGGCGTGCACCTGCGACAGTACACCAACCGCTTCGACGAGCCCCCGGAGGCCCTCGACCCGGACGAGCTGAGCCTGGACATGAACCTCGAGCAGCTGGCCGCTGGCGGCGACGTCGGCATTGGCATCGGCCACTTCCCCATCGCCCACGACGGGTTCTGGGAGATGGACCCGGTCCTGTTGCAGGTCACCGAGATCGGCGACGAGGAGCTCGAGGGCTACCGCATCTGGCTGACGGGCAATCCGCTCGACGCGTCTTGACGCCCCCGGCGAGTGACGCCCATGCCCCGCTTCATCCCTCTCCTGCTGACCGCGCTGCTGGGGAGCTGCGAGTCCCGCCCGGGCATCCCGGACGAGGGCCTGATGATCGCGGGCGCGGACGGCATCACCGACGTCGGCGACCTCGACGGTGACGGCTGGACCGACCACGTGGCGTGGTTCACCTCCGAACAGCTCTCCGGTGGCGACATCTACCTGGACTTCCACGTGCTGGTGTACCTGCAGGGCATCCCCCTGGGGGAGTCGTGGACCCTGTCGCAGGACGGAGAGCGGGTCGACGAGTACCTGGCCTCGTCGGCCATCTACCTCGGCGACCGCCGGGAGGGGGTGTTCTCGCTGGTCGCAGCCGGCGACATGGACGCGGACGGGCGCGGGGAGCTGGCCATCGGCGCGTGCACCAACCTGCAGTTCCAGGACGAGTGCTCCCAGTCGCGGGTGGTGCTGTTCCCCGGGATGGAGGAGTGGCCGGAGGAGGTGTTCGAGCAGAGCGCGATCGGCGCGGTCGAGCTGGAGGACTTCGACCAGCACGACCCGGCCGGGGACCTGTCGGCGGACGGCACCGACCACGTGCTGCTGCGCTTCGGCGGCGCGGGGGACTTCCTGCTGCTGGGCAACGAGGGCGGCTGGCTGGCCGATCCCTTCGAACACCTGGTGAGCATCGCGGCCCTGCCCGGCAAGGCCGCGGCTGTGGGCGACATCGACGCCGACGGCGTCGACGACCTGGTCACCGTGGACGAGGACGACGTGCTGCGCATCGTGTTCGGCGGCGCGCCGTGGGCGGACCCGGCCATCGTTCCGACCGTGGAGTTCTCCACCGACCCCTACGGCGACCTGGCGCCGTTGCGGGTGGGCGACCTGACCGGCGACGGGGTCGACGACCTGGCGCTCGTGGCCGAGGAGGGCGCGGGCTGCGAGCCCGACGGCCTCGGCGGCTTGATCGCGATACGGGGCCGGGACCGCGGTGAGTGGGCCGAGGTGGGTGGGAACGACCTGGTTCTCGTCTACCCCATGCCGTGCGACGTGGAGCCGATGCGCTTCACCGCGACTGGAGGCGGCGACGTGGACGGGGACGGCCGAGGCGACGTGTTGATCTCCGAGCCTCTCGCCGATCCCGGCGACGTGGTGGCAAGGGTCGGGCTGCTGCTCGGCGTCGATCTGGCCAGGGGCAACGCCGAGCCCAGCTGGAGCCAGGACTACTCCGTGGTGCTGGAGCCTCGCTTCGTCGGCCGGGTGGATGACGACGAGTACGATGACATCGCCGTGTCCCTGGAGGGCATGGGCACCTGGATCTATCCGGGTCGGGCGTTCTGAATACGGCCGACTGTCCGATGCTCCGCATCGGACTCGGTTCTGGGGGGTGTGCGAGCTTGTCGTTTGGATATCGCCGGGCAGCCGTCTGCCTGATGCCCTCCTCACCTCCCACTCTCCGGGGCACGGGCCTCGGTCCTTCCAGGACCTCGGCCCTGAGGCGCTCGCGGGCTTCGTCCGTCACGGACTCGCCCTTCGCTTGTCACCCCGGGGAGTGGGAGGCTGCGGGGGCGCGGCAGACGGGTTCTGGGGGCGCGGCAGACGGGTTCTGGGGTCAGGCGCGGAAGGTGCGGAGGAGGGTGCGTCTGATTCGGGAGGCCATGCCGTGGGCGGCGTCCTCGTCGTCGAGGCGGAAGTCGTAGTAGAGGCCGCGGGACTTGGCCGCGACCATGGCCATCATGCCGGTCACGCGGATGGAGCGGGTGCTGCGTGCGGAGCGGAGGGCGCGGCGGGCTATGCGGCGGTAGCCGTAGAACTCGCGGCCGGTCTGGCGGGCGAACTGCTGGAGTTCTTCGGCGGTCAGGTGCTCGGGGCGGTAGACCACGGACAGGAAGGCGTCGTCCTGCAGGCGATCCCAGTCCGCGGGGAAGTCGCCGATGGTCAGGCGGCCGTCGGCCTGCCAGCGGGAGAGGAGATCCGTGCCGGGGAAGGGCTGCAGCACGTTGAGGCGCATGAGGTCGAGCTCGGAGCCGAGGATGAACTCGCGGGTGCGCTCGAGGGTCTCGTGGGTGTCGGCGTCTGCGCCGATCAGGAACTCGCCGGTGAGCATCAGGCCGTGGCGGCGGGCGTTGCGGATCAGCTCGGCGTAGCGCTGGGGGCCCATGCGCACGTTCTGGCCCTTGCGCATCTCCTCGAGGGTCTGGGGGTCGATGGACTCGAATCCGATGCGCAGCACCTGGCAGCCCGCGGCCCGCGCCGCGGCCAGGGCCTCATCGTCGGCCAGGGCGTCCACCGGTGCGTACGCCACCCAGTGGCGGAAGGCGATGGTGCCCCGACGCTGGCCCTGCTCGATGGCACGGCACAGGTCCACGAAGCGGGTGCGGTCCCCCTTGCTGTGGCCGTACAGGTTGCCGTCCACGAAGTACACCGGGCGGTCGCCCGGCAGGGTGGCGAGCTCGGCCAGCACCTCGTCGTGGGGCCGGCGGCGGACGCGGCCCTCGTAGAAGCGGTCGATGGCGCAGAACTCGCAGCGAAACGGGCAGCCGCGGATGGTGTTGACCGCCGTGAACATGTACCGGCCGCGCAGCAGCTCCCGGCGGGGGTGCTTCATGCCCTCTAGGGGCTGGGGCGGGGAGGTGTAGCGGGGCTGCAGCCGGCCGGCGGCCGCGTCTTCCACCACCTGCGGCCACACCGGCTCGGCGTCGCCGATCACGACCGCGTCGCACCGCGCGCCCGCCTCGTCGGGCAGCATGGACGGGTGCACGCCGCCCATGACCACGGGCGTGCCGCGCTCCTGGTAGTGCGCGGCGAGTTCGTAGGCCCGGTTCACGCTCCACGTGGTGGCCGTGACACCGACCAGGTCCGCGTCGGGCAGCTTCACGCCGTCGATGCCCTCGTCGTGGATGCGCACGTCCCAGTCCGGAGGCGTGTACGCGGCCAGGTAGGCCAGCCCCAGCGGCGGGATCAGCCCGCCGGAGCGGTCCTGCGGCCGGTTGTACAGGGCAGGCTGCAGCAGCAGCAGGCGGCGGGTCATCGTCTCCTCCGACCCGGGTGCAGGCGGCGCCAGCACTGCTCCACCAGCTCGTCGCGCTCGATCTTGCCGTTGTGGCGACGGTCCACGGGCACCGACGCCACCTCCAGCACGTGGTCCGGCACCACGCCGAGGGGCTCGCAGGCTTGCCGTAGCCCGGCCTCGCGCCGAGCCGCGGCCTGGGGGCCGTCGCCCTCGACCGATGGCTGGAAGGCCACCACGAGCTGGGTGCCCTCGGCCGTGGGCACGCCCACCACGCCACTGCGGACGACGTCTGGCAGGGCGTCCAGCACCGGCTCCACGGCCAGCGGGTGGACCCGGCCGTCGGCCACCTCGACCGCGTCGTTGGTCCGACCCACGAGGAAGACGCGGCCGTCGGCGTCGAGGTGGCCCAGGTCCCCCAGCCGGTGCCACAGGGTGCCCTCGTCGGTCACGATCTTGAGCGCGGCCTCGGCCTCGGGGTCGCCGAAGTACTCCCGGCTCACGTGGGGGCCGCTGACCACCAGCTCGCCGGTCTCGCCCGGCCGGAGCAGGACCTCGTCCAGATCGGCGTCGCTCCCGCCCTCCCACTCGAGGTCGGGCGGGATCACACGCAGGGTCATGGGCAGGTGGGTGGAGGGCCGCCCCATGCACAGGCCCGCCCCGCGCGCGAGCGCCTCGCGGGCCTCTACACGCGCCTCCACGCCCTCGAGCGTGGCCAGCGGCTCGGCCTCGCTGGAGCCGTACAGCACCACGGCCGCACCCGGCCGGGTGACCTCGTCCACCGCGTCCAGGAGGTCGAACCCGACGGCGCTGCCACCGAGCAGGACGCGCCGCACGGTCTCCATCCGGTGTTCCGTCTCGCGGCAATGGCGGGCCAGGCGCGCGTACAGCGCGGGCGGGCCGCACATGCCGGCCACGCCGAGCTCGTCGACCTGCGCCAGCAGCGCCGCGGGGTCCACCTCGGCCGCGTGCCCCTGCTTGAACGCGGGGATGACCGAGGTCACGCCCGCGGCGATGTTGCTCATCACCATGTTGGGGAAGGCCTGCATGTGCACCTCCCCCGGCTCCATGCCCATGCAACCCTGCGTGCCCACGTGCTGGGCGCCGAGCAGGCCGTGGGTGCGGAACACACCCTTGGGCCGGCCCGTGCTGCCGCCGGTGAAGGTGATCAGCGCGGGGGCGTCGTCGCCCAGGTCCGCGACCTCGGCCACGGGCCCGTCGCCCGCCACCATGGCCTCCAGCCGGTGGCGGCCCATCCAGGCCGAGCCGCCGACCAGCACCCGGGGCAGCCCGCGCAGACCGGGCCGCCACACGAACAGGGCGTGGGCCACGGGGATGCCGACGAACAGCCTCGGCTCGGTGCGGCGGATGCAGTCCGCCATGCGCTCCAGGCCCATCCACGGATCGAGCAGCACGGGCACCGCGCCCAGGCGCAACAGGCCGGCCACGACCACGTACAGATCGATGGACACCGGCACCATCATCACCACCCGGTCGCCCCGCCCCACGCCCAGCGCGACCAGCTCGCCGGCCAGGCGCGCCGAGCGCCGCAGCAGCTCGCCGAAGGTGATGACCGCGTGGCCGTCCTTCGCGGGCGCGTGCACGGCCGCGCGTTCGCCGAAGCGGTCGGCCGCGCGCAGCAGGTGGCTGTAGAGGTTCATCCTGCCGCAGGTATGCCACGCCGGACCGGCCCCCGCCAAGCCCGACACGACGCGCGCCGATTCTGCTAGGTTCGCTCCATGAGCCACAAGCAGACCGTCCTGGCCATCGACAGCGGCACCCAGAGCGTCCGGGTGATCCTCTTCGACGAGGAGGGCAACGAGCTCGCCGAGGGCCGCCGCAAGCACCAACCGCTGTTGCGCCCCTCCCCGGGTGCGGTGGAGCAGGATCCCGCCGACATCTGGGACTCGATGGTCGGCGCCTGCCGTGACTGCATGGACCAGGCCAAGGAGAAGGGCCTGCCCGCCCCCCGCGCCGCGGGCGTCACCAGCCAGCGCAAGCTGCTGATCGCCTGCGACCGCCACGGCGAGCCCCTGGCCCCGGCCCACCACTGGCTGGACCGGCGCACGGCGCCGCCCGCCCGCGCGGGCGTGTTCGGCCGGGCCGTGCGCCTGCTGTCCGGCGCGGACGGCACCCTGAACAACCTGCTGCACATCGCCCAGGCCAACATCCTGCGCGAGACCCACCCCGAGGCGTACCGCTCGGCCACGTGGATGCTCACGGTCACCGGGTGGATGACGATGAAGCTCACCGACCAGGTGAGGGACGCGCACGGCGCCATCACCGGGGTCTACCCCTTCGACGTGAAGACCGGCGCGTGGCGCTCCGGCCCCACCCTGTACGACCTCACCGGGTTCAAGCGGCAGACGCTGCCCGAGCTGGTGCCGGCCGGCGCGGAGCTGGGCCGCATCACGCCCCAGGCTGCGGAGGAGACCGGCCTGCCCGTGGGCATGCCGCTGGTGGCCGTGGGCGGGGACAAGCAGGCCGAGGTGCTGGGCGCAGGCGTGACCCCGGAGAGCGGCCCCATCGCCGAGATCAGCCTGGGCACGGGCACGTCCCTGAGCCTGGTGCGGCGCCGGGTCAAGTCGTCGCTGACCTTCCGCTGGCTGGCCAACGCCGCGGCCGAACCGCGGGCGTGGGTGCACGAGTACATGGTGTTCCGCGGGTTCTGGACCTGGACGTGGTTCATCGAGCAGTTCGCCCGGCACCTGCGGGACCAGGCCGCGAAGGAGGGGTGCACGGCCGAGGAGTTGCTGTCCCAGCAGGCCGGCGCCATCCCGGCCGGCTGCGAGGGGCTGATGGTGCTGCCGCGCTGGTTCCCCACCCTGGAGGACCTGACCGAGCGCGGCGCAGTCCTGGGCTTCGCCGAGCACCACACCAGCGCGCACATGGCGCGGGCGTTCGTGGAGGGCATCGCCATGGACCTGCGCCGGGGCACCGAGGTGATGCAAGCCGCGTTCGCGCCCAGGCTGGACCGGCTGCGCATCGGCGGTGGCGGCGCGCGCAGCCGCTGGGTGATCCAGACCGTGGCCGACGTGTTCGACCTGCCCGTGGAGATCCCGCACACGTCCGAGCTGTCCGCGCTCGGCGCGGCCATCAACGCGGCCGTGGCCGCGGGGATCCACCGGGACCACGGCAGCGCGGCGCGGGCGATGGTGCGCGTGGGCGACACGGTCGAGCCGGATCCGGGCAACGTGGTGCTGCTGGGACGGCAGTACAACGACGCATTCCTGCCCGCGATCGAGGCGCTCAAACCCCTGCACCGGGCGCTGGACTGGCGGCGGTGATGGCGCGCACGTTCGCGTGGGTCCTCGTGGCCCTGGCCCTGATGGCCACAGGCGCGCCGGCCGCGGCCAAGGGGCTGGCCTCGCTCCAGTTCTGGGGCGCTGGCGGGTACCACCGGGCATTCACGCTGGCCGACAACGGCCTGGACCTACGCGGCGGCGCGGACGTGAAGCTGGGGTTCATCGGGGTCGGGCTGTCGGGCCGCTGGGGCACCGACCGGCTCGACGGCGAGGGCGTGACCCGGGGGGCGGCCTACCTGGACCTGGTGCTGTACATCCCGCTGCCCGTGGTGGTGCCGTACCTGCGGCTGGGTGCAGGGGTGTGCGGGATCTACCCCGAGATCCGGAACACGCAGACCATGCGCCTGGGGCTGCACCAGGGGATCGGCGCGGACATCCTGATCCCGAAGCACGGTGCGATCGGGCTGATGGTGGACGTGGACGAGAACCTCAACCGCGAGACCGGCCACACCGAGGTCGGCACGACCGCGTCGGTGGTGTTCAAGCTGCGGTTGTAGGGGCTCAGGCCCCGCCGGCGAGCTCCACCAGCCGCGCCACGAGCGGCTCGATGCCGGCCGCGACCTCCTTGATGCCCGGGCCGAGCATGTAGGCGGGGGCGGAGAGCACGTTCTGCTCCTCGTCCTCCACGAAGTCGTCCACCGGGCACTCCACGTGCCGGCCGCCCAGGGCCTCGATGTGCTCGGCCGTGCCCGGGTCCGCGCCGATGGTGATGCGCACGCCCGGCAGCAGCTTCGCCGCGATCACCGGCGCGATGCACAGGAACGCCAGCGGCTTGCCCGCCGCACGCGTCTCGCTCACCACCCGCGCCACGTCGGCCTGGACCTCCATGTCCGGCCCCTTGACAGCGTAGTCGCACAGGTTCTTGGCCGCGCCGAACCCGCCCGGGAAGATGACCGCGTCGAACTCGGCCACGTCCAGGGTGGCCAGGTCGGCGACCGCGCCGCGCGCGATGCGGGACGACTCGACCGCCACGTTGCGCACCTCGTCGCCAGGCTCGCCAGCCGCGTGATCGATCACGTGCATCTGCGGGATGTCGGGGGCTGCGCAGACCACCTCGGCGCCGGCCCGGTCCAGGGCCAGCAGGGTGATCACGGACTCGTGGATCTCGGCGCCGTCGTAGACACCGCAACCACTCAGGACCACTGCGATCTTGGGCATGGGAAGGACCTCCTCCTCTGTGGAGACGCCATCGTACCAGGGGATATCGGAATCGAGTAGGGGTACGTCAACCGAGGGTCAGGACCCCAGCCACACGTAGAACACGATCACCTCCTGCTGCTCGTCGGGCAGCGACGGGTCGTACTGCCCGGACAGGTCCCCCGCGCGCCCGCTGCGGAGCCGCAGGTCCACGCCCCGCGCCAGCCGGTCCAGCACCAGCGCCTCCACCTCCTCGACGCTGCCCAGCCCCGGCCAGGTCCGGTGCAGCAACGTCAGGAAGATGCGCGCGTCCACCTCGTCGAGGAACGGGTGGTCGGCGAGCAGCGCGCCCACCACCTCGGCGCTCCAGTGGTCGCCCGGGGACGGACAGGGGCCCTCGTAGACCAGGGTCCCGCCCTCTCCCGGCTCGTCCACCACCGGTTCCCCGCCCGCCGGCAGGCCCGCCGGCTCGGAGCCGCCATCCGTGCCGCCCACGCCCTCGACGATCGCAGCGGACGCTCCGCCGCCGCCATGGGAGCCCCCTCCCCCACCTCCGCCACCACCGCCGCCTGCGGCCTCGACCCGCTCGGCCACGGTCACCACCTCGGCGTGATCCTCGGCCACCCGCTCCTGCCGCCGTCCGGTACGACGCACCTCGCGGCGCTTGTACTTGCGCACGATCACGTCCGAGCCGGCCCTCCCGGTCCGGTAGTGCTGCACGTAGTCCCGGTGCCGGCTGAGGTCCACGTACGCGTGGTCCATGTCCAGGGCCAGCCGGTCCAGTTCGGCCAGCAGCCGGTCCCGCTCGGGCCCGTCCGCTCCGTCCAGCGCCACCTCCAGCTCGTCCAGCCGGTCCTCCAGCGCCCGCACCTCGTCCATCACCGCCCGCCGGGTCCGCCACCACGACCGGCGCACCCGCTGCGCCTCGGCCACGTCCCGCGGATCGGGGATGCTGAAGCTGATCCCGCCAGCGTCCGGCGGCACGAACCCGGGCGCGTACCGGCGGGCGCCCGACCCGGCGGCGCGCGGGTGGTCCGAGTAGGTGGCGGGCTCGGTCACCCGTTCCGCCTGCAGCACCTCGCGCGGCGTGGGCTCCGGTCCCGCGGGCACGTACAGCACGGGCCGACCGCTGTCGTGGGGTTCGACCTTGGCCTCCCACAGCAGGTCGAGATCGGCGAGCAGCGCCGTGCGGACCTCCCCCTGCTGACCTCGATCACCGAACTGCGCGTCGAACCGCCGCTCGATGCGCCGCTTGAGCTCCCACAGCTCCTCGATCCCGCTGGCGCCGTCCGCGCCCCCCTCCCCCAGCTGCGCCCGCCGCGCCTCCACCTCGGCGTCGAACCAGGTCAGCGCCCGGTCCCGGAACCCCGCCGCCTCCAGGGCCCGCCACGCCGACGGCAACCCGTCCTCGCACAGGTACAGGTGGCGGGCGAGCTCGGGCTGGTCCAGCCACGCCTCCACCAGGGCGCGGCCGTCGGGCGAGAACCGCAGCAGCTGCGCCTCCCAGCTGCGCCAGACCCGCAGCTTGCCGGATCGCGACGCGTGCTCGTAGGTGCGCCTGTGCAAGCTCCGCAGCCGGCCCAGTGCCGGTGACAGCTCCACCTGCTCGGCCTCGAGGCACCCCTCGATCTGCAGGTCGGACAGGAAATCCCCCAGGGCGATACCGCCCACCGACTCGGAGATCAGCAGCGCGGGGAGCTGCTCGTCGAAGTCATCGGGCGTCGGGATCGTGGACGGGGGCGTACGGCGGGGACAGCCGGGGAGCAGCGCGACGGCGACCAGCGCCGCCAGGATCACGGTCCGCTGCGCGCTCGCGTACGCCATCGACGGACCTCGACCCCTGCGCCGCGCTCAGGGCGCGGTCAGCACTTCGCCCGCGCTGCACGTATCCCGGGCATCGCGCGTTCGATGAGATCCCGGTCCACGCAGTAGCTGAGCCGGAAGTAGCCCCCGCGGCCGAACCCGCTGCCCGGCACGGCCAGCACCCGCTCCTCCTGCAGCAGCCGCACGAAGGCCACGTCGTCCGGGATCGGGGACTTCGGGAACACGTAGAACGCCCCTTCGGGCTTCACGCACTCGTACCCCGCGTCGCTCAGCCCGTCGTACAGCAGGTCGCGCAGCTGCCGGTACTGCTGCACGTCCACGCTCTCCCGCTGCAGGTCCGCCACCAGCCGCTGCAGCAACGCCGGTGCATTCACGAAGCCCAGCGTGCGGATGCAGAAGGTCATCGCTCCCAGCAGCAGCTTCGCATCCGCCGCGTCCGGATGCACGACCAGGTAACCGATGCGCTCGCCCGGAAGGGCCAGGTCCTTGGAGTGGGACGTGCACAGGATGGCGTTGCGGAACACCGACAGGGACGGCACCACCTCCACGCCGTAGGCGATGCGGCGGTACGGCTCGTCGCTCAGCACGTAGATCGGGTGGCCGATGCGCGCCTCGGCGCGGTCCAGCACCGCGGCGATGGCCTCCATGCGCTCGCGGGGATAGACCGCGCCCGTGGGGTTGTTCGGGTTGTTGATGATGATCGCCTTCGTCCGGTCGGTGATCGCCGCCTCGATGGCCTCGGGCACGGGCTGGAACCGCTCGTCGGTCTCCACCAACGTGACCACGCCGCCGTGGTTGTCCGCGTAGAACACGTACTCCACGAAGTACGGCGACAGCACCAGCACCTCGTCGCCCGGGTCGAGGATGGACTTCAGCGCCACGTTGACCGCGCACGCCGCGCCCACGGTCATGATCACGTGGCCGCCGGTGACCGGCACGCCCGACTCCTCGGCCAGCACCTCGGCCACCTTGTCCCGCACCCAGGGATAGCCGGCGTTGGACATGTAGCGGTGCATGCCCGGCTCGGGGGCGCTGGCGATCTCGGCCAGCTTGCGCTGCAGCGCCTCGGGCGGCTCCATCACCGGGTTGCCGAGGGTGAAGTCGTACACGTTGTCCGCGCCGTACTTCGCCTTCATCTCGGCGCCTTCCTCGAACATGCGGCGGATCCAGGAGGCCCTGGAGATGAACTCGTTGATCCTCGCGGAGATGGGCACGTCGCGCTCCTCGGCTCGGGGGTTGTCGCGGCCCTTCAAGGTACCAGAAAGGCCCTGCCGCGGGATTCTATTCCAGGAGGTGTGGGGAAGGGGCGACGCAGGTCACTCGACGATGGTCTCTTCCTCGTCGTCGTCGGCCTCGTCGATCGCCTCGTTCATGCGAGCGACCACCGAGCGGTAGCGGTCCCGGGCCTCGGGGCTGCCGTAGTCGAGGATCTTCACGCCGAAGCCGCGGGGCAGCAGGCGCTCGCTGGGGTCGGAGCGCCACCACCGGACCTGGCCACGGACCCGGATCTTGCCGTCCTTGCCATCCCAGGCCGGGCCCGGGATCCACAGCTCGATGATCTCGTTGAGGTGGGGCGGGTGCAGCACGCCCACGTACAGGCCGGTCATGGACACGTTGACGATGCGGCCCATCTGCTTGATCCGCATCCGGCCCTTCTCGCGGAACTCGATCGGGATCTGCGCGTCCATGCGGACGGCGCGTTCCTGCGGATCGTCCAAGAACCGGCGGCCGGTCACTGCTCACCTCGAGGGCTGTTCACAACGTCTCCGCGGCAACGATACCATGCAATCATGCGACGCTTCTCACCATTGTGGACACTCCTCGTCCCCGGCTTCGTCCTGTCCGTCCCGGACCCCGCTGCCGCGGATCCCGAAGCATCGCCGGAGCCGCAGGCCCTGGCCCGCGTGGGCGTGACGGTCGACGACATGGGGCGCTCCTGGAGCCCGGGTGCGCTACCCACCCCCGCCGCCATCGCCGCGGATCCCTGGTCGGCCGGCCGCCGGGTCCACGATCTCACCGATGGACTCCGCCCCGACGACCTGCCCGGCACGGTCGAGCGCGCCTGGGCCGAGCTGGGTATCGAGCCCGCCCCGGTCGAGGCGAACCCACCGCGTTCCCCACTCGAGGGCCGCGTCCAGGGCCGGCCGGCCCGGCTCGCAGCCCGGAAGATGGACCCGACCGTCGCGGCCACGGTCGCCGCATTCCTCGACCTGGCAGCTCACGCCGCGGCGTTCCGCCAGGCCGCCCGACCGGACGAGGCACTGTCGGACGACCAGCTCGCCGAGCTGGCGGGCATCTCCCGGCAGACCGCCACCTACGTCGAGGCCGCCCTGTCGGACCTGGCCGGTCCCGGGATCGTGTGGCCTGAACAGGCGATGGTCCTGCCGACCGCGCACGGCCGGATCTGGATCGGCAGCCGGGGCACGGACGTGTTCGATGCGCCGTTCGTGGCGGTGCTGGATCCGGGCGGGGACGACCTCTACCTGGGCGAGGCGGCCGCCCCCCCCCTGTCGGTGGTGGTGGACCTGGCTGGAGCGGACGGCTACCGCGACCTGCCCGTGGCCGCCCGAGGAGTGGCCATCGTCGTCGACCGGATGGGAGACGACGACTACCGGGACGGCTCCTTCGGCCAGGGCGCGGCCAGCGAGGGCTGCGGCATGCTGCTGGACCTGCAGGGGGACGACCGCTACCGCGCCGGCGCCTGGAGCCAGGGCGCGGCCCTGTCCGGGGTCGGGCTGTTGCTGGACGCGGCCGGGCATGACGTGCGCGACGTGGTCGCACCCGGCCAGGGCGTGGGCCAGGGCCGCGGCTTCGGGGCCCTGGTCGACCGCTCCGGCGACGACACCTACCGCGCGGCCGAGGGCCTGACCGCCGACCTCCCGGCCCAGGGAGCAGGCGTGGGCCAGGGCCCCGGCAGCCCCGGCGGGATCGGGCTGCTGGCCGACCTCGCCGGCGACGACACGTACCAGGCCTCACAACACGCCCAGGGATTCGGCCGCTGGCACGGCCTCGGCGCGGTGCTGGACCGGGGCGGGCACGACCGCTGGCTGGCCGACGGCCGGGCCCAGGGGTGTGCGCTGGGCGAAGCCGTGGGCGTGCTGCTGGACGTGGAGGGCGACGACCGCTACGCCACCGGCGACCACGGCCAGGGCTTCGCCCACGACCGAGCCGTGGGGCTGCTGTTCGACTCGGCCGGCGACGACGAGTACACCGGAGGCCTCGACGCCCAGGGCGTGGCGACCGCAGGTAGCGTGGCCGTGATCTCCGACCGCGCCGGCGACGACCGCTGGTACCGGGCCTCCGCGCCCACCGGAGCCGGCACCGAACGCGGCGAGGAGTCCATCGCGCTGCGCCTCGACGTGACCGGTCGGGACACCTGGAGCGAGGACTCGTCCGGCGACGGCCACGCCCGGGTCCACGCCCGGCACGCCCTCGAGCTCGACCTGCCCACCCCCCCGCCTCGCTCGCTGGGCCAGGCAGCCGGCGCCGATCCCGACCTGGTGGACGCCGACCCGGGCAGCCTGCTGGCGCTCGCCGGCAGCACTCCCGGCGAGCAGGCCGACGCGGCCGTCGCCCGCCTGGCCGACCATGGCCCCGGCCTCTACACCACGCTGCAGGCCACCCTCGACGCGTCCGACCCCGCGACGGTCCGGGCCACCTCGCGCGTCCTGCACGCCATGGCCGCCCGCGATCCAGCCTGGGCCGGCGAGCTGCAGTCTCTCCTCGCCGCCGACCTCGCATCCGGGATCGACCCACCCGAAGCCGCCCACGTGCTCGTCTGGTGGGCCACGGTCGGACCCACGCCCACGGATCCCACCCTCCCACTGGCCTACCTGGAGCGCCCGGATCCGCCAACCCGCCGGGCCGCCGCAGCCCTGCTGCAGCCGATGTGCACCGGCGACGAGATCGCAGACCGTCTGCACACCACCCTGCTGCAGGACGACGACGTCCTGGTCCGCGCAGCCGCAGCCCGCGCCCTGGCCGGCTGTGGCGCCCGCGCCGATCTCGCCACCCTGGCCGCCCTGCTCGCCGACGCCCCGCTCCCGGTCACCGACGCCATCAGCGCGACCCTGGTCCAGCTCGCCCTCTCCGGCCACCGCACCGGGGTCCTCGAGGCCGTCCGCCCATCCATCCGCGACGGCCACCTCCCCGCCCTGGCCGTGGCCGCACGCATCCCCGACCCCTCCAACCTGACCGCCCTCAAGGCCCTGCTGGCCCACGACGCCCCCGCCACCCGCGGCCACGCCGCCCTCGCCCTCGGCGCCATCGGCTCCACCACCGCGATCAAGGCCCTCATGGGCCGCGAAGCCATCGAAGCCGACCCCTTCGTCCGCTGGTGCCTCGCCCGCGCCCTCCGCGCCCCCGGCCGGGGGGGGGGGGGGGGGGGGGGGGGGGGGGGGGGGGGGGGGGGGG
>CAZXHG010000017.1:48878-61027 GCA_964639985.1 uncultured Rickettsiales bacterium | reverse complement strand
CACGCCGCCGGGCATCTCCATCACCAAGGCGCGCGAGCTGCTGCAGCAGACCGACCGCATCATCGCCAGTCACCCGCAGGTGGAGCACGTGCTGGGCAAAGCCGGGCGCGCGGAGACGGCCACGGACCCGGCGCCCCTGTCCATGCTGGAGACCACCATCACCCTCACCCCGGAGCACAGCTGGCCCGAGGGCAAGACCATCGAGGACGTGATCGCGGAGCTGGACCGGATGGTGCAGTTCCCGGGGCTGACCAACTCCTGGACCATGCCGATCCGCACTCGCATCGACATGCTGGCCACGGGCATCAAGACCCCGGTGGGGGTGAAGCTGATGGGGGACGACCTGGCCGTGCTCGGCGACCTCGGCGAGCAGGTCGAGGCCCTGCTGAGGCCGCTGGAGGGCACCAAGTCGGTGTACTCCGAGCGGGTCATGGGCGGCCACTACGTGGACATCGAGATCCGGCGGCACGATGCGGCCCGCTTCGGCCTGACCGTGGAGGACGTGCAGGACGTGGTGCGGTCCGCCATCGGTGGGATGAACGTCACGTGGACCGTGGAGGGGCTGGAGCGCTACCCGGTCAACGTGCGCTTCCCCCGCGACCTGCGCGATGACCTGCAGGCCCTGCAGCGGGTGGCCGTGCCCACGCCCATGGGCCACACCGTGCCCCTGGCCCAGGTGGCGGGCATCGGCGTCAGCGACGGTCCCGCCGCGATCAAGAGCGAGAACGCGAAGCAGACCGCCTGGGTGTACGTCGACCTCGACACCACCGACATCGGCGGGTACGTGCGCGAGGCCCGCGCCCTGGTCGACCGGGAGATCGATCTGCCGCCCGGGGTGTCCATCGTGTGGTCCGGGCAGTACGAGTACATGCAGCGGGCCAACGAGCGGCTGACGCTGATGGGGCCGCTGACCCTGGGCATCATCTTCCTGCTGCTGCTGCTGCACTTCCGCTCGGTGGTGGAGAGCGCGGTGGTGATGGCGTCGCTGCCGTTCGCGGCCGTGGGTGGTGTGTGGTTGCTGGTGGTCAGCGACTACAACCTGTCCGTGGCCGTGGGCGTGGGCTTCATCGCCCTGGCCGGGCTGGCCGCGGAGACCGGCGTGGTGATGCTGGTGTACCTCGACGAGGCGCTGGCGCGGTACCGCGCCGACGGCCGGCTGCGGTCCGTGGCCGACCTGAAGGCCGCGATCATGGAAGGCGCGGTGGACCGGGTGCGGCCCAAGCTGATGACCGTGGCCACCACCACCCTGGGCCTGCTGCCGGTGATGTTCGGCACCGAGACCGGGACCCGGGTGATGAAGCGCATCGCCGCGCCCATGGTCGGGGGGCTGGTCAGCTCGACGATCCTGACGCTGGTGATCCTGCCGGCGATCTACCTGATCTGGCGGAGGATCCAGCTGCGCAAGGAGCTGTCGGGTCCGTCGCCTTCGGCTCCTTGACCCGACCTACGGGCGGGCCGCGACGGAGCCGACGTCCCCGGGTCAGTTGAGGATGTACCAGCGGCCGTCGAGCAGCCCGAACTCCAGTGGGCCGCTGGGCAGCTCGATGGTGTCGTGCTCGATCACGAACACCGCGACCGTGCCGTCCTCGCGCATCTGTGGCTCCAGGGTCAGGCAGTGCTCGATGGCGGCCCGCGCGCGGTCGGCCTTGCCGCCGGCGAAGTCGTGCACCAGCTCCTCGATCGGCTCGCGCTTCAGGATCTCGGCGACCTGGTCGGGGTGGGCCAGCTCGCGGATGAACTCCTCGTAGCGTTCCTCGGCCAGCAGGCGCACGGCCAGCTCCATGGTGGCCCGCAGGTCCCCGCGGTCGACATCGTCGATCGACGCGGTCAGCGGCCGCGCCAGCACCAGCACGTTGCCCTCGGGGTCGGCGAAGTAGGCGGCCTCGTCCCCCCAGTCGCGGGGGGCCAGGGGCGCGAGCTCGCGGGCGCCCGCGTCCTTCATGCGCTGGATAGCAGCCTCGAGGTCGAGGCAGTGCAGGTAGATCTCGGTGCCCGTGATCGCGCCTTCGGGCACGGTGGCGGGCGCCTGGTTGGTGTTGTGGGCGAAGCCCTCGCGCTGGTACACGCCCAGGCCGGGGCCGTCGGGCAGCCCGAACTCCACGAACACGGGCGTGTCCACCTTGCGGGGCCAGCCCAGGGCCCGCTCGTAGAACGCGGCCGCCGCCTCCAGGTCGGTCACCGCCAGGATGGTCAGCACGTGGCGGGGCGGCGCCGGCAGCGGTTCGGTCTTGCCGTCTCCTGCGTTCGCGGTCCCGGAGAACAGCATTCCGAGCAGTCCCATGGCCAGGATTCCCTTCACCATCACGTCGCTCACTCCTCTCGCAGCTCCAGCCCGTCGTACCTCGTCTCGCCCTCGATGCCGCGCCGCCGGTTGAGCAGCTGTCGCGCGCGCACGTACACGTGAAAGAACGCGTCGAGCTGGTGGCGCTGCCAGCGGCTGGGCCGCCGGTCCGAGACCACCAGCTTGTCGTCGGTCGCGCCCGCGTCCACGAACCGCACCACCCCGACCACGGGCCAGCGCTGCCGGTGTCCGGCGGGCAGCCGTGAGCCCAGCACGATCGCGTCGAGGGGGTCGCCGTCCTCGGCCGGCGTGTCGGGCACGCACCCGTAGTTGAACGGGCTGGGCACCGGGGATACGTAGTCGAGCACCAGCTCGCCGTCGGCCCACTCCCGCTTGAACGGGCTGCCGCGGGGCACCTCGATCACGACCTCCACCGCGGCCGGAAACTCGTGGACGGCTTTCATCGCCCCAGGGTTTACCATGGATGCTCGCGAAGTCGAGGTCCCCCGGGGACCGCGGAGGCACCATGCTGGATCCCTACGTCAGGCTGGCCCGGGACAACGGCGCCAGTGACATCCACCTCGAGCCCGGCATGCCCGTGGCTCTGCGTATCCGCGGCGAGCTGTGCCAGATCGGGGAGCCGGTCCCGGGCGAGACCACCATGGCGCTGGCGCGGCACGTGGTCGGCCGCAACGACTGGTCCGATTTCCTCGCGCGGCGCTCGTTCGATGGCAGCCGCATCGCGGCCGGCGCCCACTGCCGGCTGCACGTGATGGCCACCTCGCGGGGCGTGGGCCTGGCCATCCGCCTGCTGGCCGGGTTCCAGCCCACGGTGGACAACCTCAACCTGCACCCCGACCTGCGCCGGCTGGTGGAGCCGGCCCACGGCCTGGTGGTGATCTGCGGGCCCACCGGATCGGGCAAGACCACCACCCTGGCGGCGCTGATCCAGGAGGTGAACCTGGGCCCGGCGCGTAACATCGTCACCCTGGAGAGCCCCATCGAGTACCCGCTGAGGCCGCGCAAGGCGTTCATCCGTCAGCGGGAGGTGGGCCGGGACACGCCGTCCTTCGAGCAGGGCCTGCTCGACGCCATGCGGGAGGACCCGGACGTGCTGATGGTGGGCGAGATCCGGCGGCGGGAGACCATGCAGCTGACCCTGGACGCGGCCGAGACCGGGCACCTGGTGGTGACCACCATGCACTCGTCCGCCCCGGGCGAGGCCCTGCAGCGGCTGGCGTCCGCGTTCCCGCCCGAGACCCAGGCGAGCGTGCGCGCGCAGCTCGCCGACACGCTGGTGGCCGTGCTGGCCCAGCGGCTGCTGTACCGGCCGGACGCCGGGATACGCGTGCCCGAGTGCGAGCTGCTGATGGCCACGCCCGCGGTGCGCAACCAGGTGCGGGAGGGGCGGTTCTTCAAGCTGCAGGCCGCCATGGAGACCGGCGCCAGCGATGGCATGTGGACCTTCGAGCGATACCGCCGCTGGCTGGACGGCCGGCGGCAGTGGCGGCTGCCCGAGCTCGACGGCGGCGTGGCCGCGGACGTGCCTGCGGGCGGCAGCCCGTTGCCCAAGGCGTCGGCGGGAACGTCGTCGGTGGACCTGGAGCCGGTCACGTCGTACCGCGCGCCGGCGGCTCCCTCGTCGCCCGCAATACCGAGCGTGCCGGTCGCTGCCGACCCACAGGCGCCGGCGTCAGGGGCGGAAGGGGTGATCGTGATCGATGACGGGGATGTGGGGGATCTGGATCAGCTGATGGCGGAGCTGGAGGATTCGTGATTCCTGAGGGTGTGGGGAGGTGTCGGGTCCGTCGTCGGCTGCGCCTCCTCCTTGACCCGACCTACGGGCCGCTGCCGAGGATGAGGTACACGGCGCCGGCGTCCGTGGCGCCGGCGTCCTGGCCCTCTGCGGCGATCAGCAGGTCGTCGTAGCCGTCGGCGTTGGTGTCGCCGGCCCCGGCCACGAAGGTCCCGGCCCGGTCCCAGGCGGTCTCGCCGAGGAAGCGCACGTCGGCCGTGGACAGGTCCACGGTGCCCCAGGCGGGTCCGTAGACCACGTAGGCGGCGCCCGCCTCCACGCCGGTGGCGCCGTGGCCGGGCGCCCCCACCAGCAGGTCGGGGGTGCCGTCGCCGTCCACGTCGCCCGCGCCGGCCACGAACCCGGCCTCGTCGTCCTCCACCTCGCCCGCCAGGCTGGCGTTGGCCGCGGCCAGGGACAGGTCGCCCCACGGCGGGCCCAGCACCAGCCAGGCCGCGCCGCTGCGCGTGCCGCCGTCGTTCGCGTCGGGCGAGCCCACCAGCACGTCGGCCAGCCCGTCGCCGTCCACGTCGCCGGCGGCCGCCACCTCGCGCACCTCGGCGTCCGCGTGCGCGCCGGTGAGCACGGCGTCGGCCGTGGCCAGGTCGACCACACCGCTGACCGGGCCGAGCACCAGGTAGACCGCGCCCGCGTCGCTACCGCCCCCGTCGCTACCGCGCGCGCCGATCAGCAGGTCGTCGTGGCCGTCGCCGTCCACGTCGCCCGCGCTCGACACGGTCTCGCCGGCCTGATCCACGGCCGCCTCGCCGGTGAGCTTCGCGTCCGCGTAGGCCAGCCCCAGCTCCCCCCAGATCGGGCCGTGTACCAGATACGCGGCGCCCGCCTCGGCCGCGGCGTCGTCATTGCCCGGCGCGCCGATCAGCAGGTCGTCGTACCCGTCACCGTCCACGTCGCCGGCGGCCGCCACCTGGCTGCCCGCCCAGTCGTAGGTGGCCTCGCCCCGCAGGGCCGCGTTGGACGCGGACAGGCCCACGGCGCCGTTGACCGGGCCGTACAGCAGATAGGCCGCGCCCGCGCTGTAGCCCCCGCCGTCGTTGCCGTGCGCGCCCACGAGCAGGTCGTCGTGGCCGTCGCCGTCCACGTCGCCGGCGAACGCCACGGACTGGCCCGCGTGGTCGCCCGCGTCCTCGCCGGTCAGGATGGCGTCGGCCGTGGCCAGGTCCACGTCGCCGGCCACCGGTCCGTACACCAGGTAGGCGCGGCCGGCGTTGGATCCGTTGGCGTCGTTGTTGCGGGCCCCGATCAGCAGGTCGTCGTACCCGTCGGCGTTGGCGTCCCCGCCGCCGGCCACGCCCCGCTCCCAGCCCAGGCCGTCGCCGTCGGCCTCACCGAGCAGCCGGGCGTCGGCCGTGGCCAGGTCCACGTCGCCGCCGAGGGGGCAGCCGTTGTCCGTGCCGTCGCAGTCGTTGTCGATCCAGTCGCGGCAGACCTCGGCCAGGCCCGGATGGGCCAGGGGCTCGGTGTCGTCGCAGTCGTGGTCGCAGGTGGTCCACCCATCGCCGTCGTCGTCGGCCACGTTGAGATCCGGGTCCGCGTCGTCGCAGTCGCCGTCGCACAGGGAACCGCCGTCGCCGTCGCCATCCGACTCCGTGGGATCGGTGAGGCCGTCGCAGTCGTTGTCGTGCACGCCATCGCACACGTCGGGCGCGCCCGGGTACACCGTGCCCGCGGCGTCGTCGCAGTCGCCGTCGCAGATCCGGAAGGCGTCGAGGTCGTCGTCGGCCTCGTCCGCGGGCACGGCCCCGTCGCAGTCGTCGTCCGCGCCGTTGCACAGCTCGACCGCGCCCGGGTGGGCGTCCGGATCGTCGTCGTCGCAGTCGCGGCAGATGGGGTAGCCGTCGCCATCCGTGTCCGCCTCGTCCGATGGGATGTCGCCGTCGCAGTCGTTGTCGATGCCGTCACACAGCTCCACGGCGCCGGCGTAGCTGGTGGCGTCGCCGTCGTTGCAGTCCCCGGCGCAGGTGGCCTGGCCGTCCGCGTCGTCGTCGAGCTCGTCGGCCGGGATCTCGCCGTCGCAGTCGTTGTCCAGGCCGTCGCACAGCTCGTCCGCGCCGGGGTAGCAGTCCGCGCAGGCGTCGTCACACTCGGCGCACGCCAGCAGCCCGTCGCCGTCGAGATCCACCTCGTCCGACGGGACGTCGCCGTCGCAGTCGTTGTCCAGGCCGTCGCACAGCTCGTCCGCGCCCGGGTACACCGTGTCGTCGCCGTCGTCGCAGTCGGGATCGCCGCTGCCGTCATCGCACGCGAGGTAGCCGTCGCCGTCGTCGTCGGTCTCGTCCTCCTCGTCCTCGCCGTCGCAGTCGTTGTCCACGCCGTCGCAGACCTCGTCGGCGTCCGGGTGTGCCGTGGGGTCGGAGTCGTCGCAGTCCCCGCAGTCCGCGGCGTACCCGTCACCGTCGCCGTCGCCCGTTCCGGTGCCGGACAGGTCGACCGTGCGGCCGGCGTCCGTGTCCGGATCGTTGAGTGGCTCCACGTTGATCGCGCCGGTGTTGGAGCCGGTGTGGGTCGGGGAGAAGACCACGGTGAACGTGAGCTTGCTGTCCGGGCCCAGGGTGTACGACCCCTCCTCGTGCTCGCCGTCGAAGGCGAACGCGTCATCCACGCTGTTGACCGCCCCGACCGTGAAATCCAGCGCCTCGTCCCCGCGGTTGCGCACCACGAACGACAGCGGGTCGTCGATGCACGCCACCGGGGCCGTGCCGAACGACAGATCGGCGGTGTCCAGGTCGAACTGGGGCCCGGTGGGGGCCACGTACGGGTCGGGGCAGCCGACCATGGCCGCCAGGCCCAGCGCGGCGAGGCAGGAGCGGAGCCGGATCGATGTCGTCATCACGTCACCCCACGATCCATGGGTCCGGGCGCACGAGCACGCCTGCATCGAACTTACCTCGGGCGACAGACGGACGGGGGAGGGGGTCTCTTCAGTCCTCGCGGCGCCAGGCCAGCACCAGCAGGGTGAACAGGCCGGTCATCAGCACGGGGATGGCCATGGTCGGCACGCGGGGGGACAGCAGGTGTGCGCAGCCCGGGGCGGGCTCGGACTCGTTGGTGTCCTCGGCGCACCACACCTCGATGCGTTCGTCCTGATCCTCGCGGGAGCAGACGAATTCGTAGTCCGAGTCACCGTGCTGGTCGGCGCAGTAGGCCGAGTCGCCGTGCAGGGCCACGCAGTCGAAGCAGTCGAAGCCCTCGGTCTCGTTGGCGTCGACCGTGCACACGACGACGTCGTCGTCGTCGTCGTCGTCGTCGTCGTCGGACACGTCGTCGTCCTCACCGCCGTACGTGTCGTCGTCGGCCCAGTCGGCGCGGGCGGGCAGCACGGCAAAGGCCGCGATCAGCGTGGTCAGGGCGAGCAGTTCGACGAGCCGGCGCATGGGACCTCCCCGAAAATGGCTGAGATCATCGTAGCACCGGGCGCGACAGGGCGATCCGGGCACGATCGTGCTCGGCCCGTGTATCCTCCCTCTTGCAACGCGAGGGAGCATGCCCCACCCGACCCGCACGTGGACGCCGCAGACCAGCACCGCGCTGGCCCTGGGGCTGGCCCACGCCCTGACCGACGCGGGCTGTGGCTTCCTGGTGGCCTACTTCGTCAAGGCCGGCGACCTGGACCGAGCGTCCATCTTCGCGCTGATCGTGCTGTACAACACGCTGGCCTTCGGGGGCCAGGCGCCCGTGGGCTGGCTGCTGGACCGGCTGCGCGCCTACCGCCGCGGCGCGGTCATCGGCGTGGTGCTGGTGGCCGAGGCGCTGCTGTTCTTCCCGGGCTGGGCCCTGGGCGCGGTGGTGCTCGCCGGGGTGGGCAACGCCCTGTTCCACGTAGGGGCGGGCGCGCTGGTGCTGCGATCGTCCGCGGACCGGGCCACCGAGTCGGGGGTGTTCGTGGGCCCGGGCGCGGCCGGGCTGTGCCTGGGATTGCTGCTGGGCGCGTGGCGGGTGCCGGCAGCCTGGCCGTTGGCCATCGCGCTGCTGGCCGCCGGACCCTACCTGTGGTTCGTGGCGCGGCGGGTGATGGACGTGCGCACCGACGGCGACCTGCCGCGGGCGGTGAACCCCTGGGCCCTTCCCGTGCTGCTGTGCGCGGCCTGCCTGCTGGGGTCGGTGGCGGTGCGGGGGCTGGTCGGGTTCACCATCTCCGGGGCCTGGCGGGGTGTGGACACCAACGTGCTGATCGCGCTGGCCCTGGCCGCGTGCGCGGGCAAGATGCTGGGCGGATTCCTGGGTGATCGCGTCGGCTGGGTCGGCGTCTCCGTGGGTGCGCTGGTGCTGTCCGCGCCCCTGGTCAGCGTGGCCGTGGGCGTGGCGCCCGCGGCCGTGGTCGGCATGCTGGTGTTCCAGCTGACCATGGCCATGACGCTCAAGGCCACGCACCACGTGATGCCGGGCCGTCCCGGGCTGGCGTTCGGGCTGCCCTGCCTGGCGCTGTGGCTCGGGGCGCTGCCCAAGGTGCTGCGGGTGATGGACTGGTTCGCGCCCTGGCCGGTGGTGCTGGCCCTGGTGCTGCTGTCCGCGGCCGTGGTGGGGATGGGGCTGACGATGCTGGGACGGATCGGCGCGTCGGCGGGCCCGGTCACAGCAGCGCCCAGACCACCTCTCCAGTGAGCCACGACGCGAGGTTGAGGCCCAGCGCGACCGCGAAGCCGATCCAGGGGCGCCGAAACCTCGCCAGCGCCGCGTAGATCGCGCCCTCCACCAGGATGACCCCCACCTCGCTGGCGGTGGTCCGCGCCCATCGCTCCCACGGGATCAGCGGCAGCACGGTCCACAGGGTGCCGTGGGTGAACAGGTTGGCGCCGATGCCCACGCCCAGGGTGCGGCGCAGGGGCGCTCCGAGCCGTCTCGCCACCAGCGCCAGCAGCGGCAACTCGATCACGAGCGTGCCGCTCAGCGCGATCAGGTAGCGGGTGTCGACGTCCATGGACATGAACCCCCATCGTACCGATACTCGCTGGGCGATGGAGGAGACGCGGATGACCGACACCACGGATTTCTCGCACGTGGAGCTGCCTCACCTGGGCACCCGGGTGCTCCGGCTGGGCGTGGCCGGCAACTACGGCCTCGAGGCCGCGGACGTGGAGTACGCGGCCGAGCGGGGCGTCAACTACTGGGTGTGGACCCCCCGCTTCCGCAAGATCACGCCCGCGCTCCGCGCGCTGCTGGCCGCGGACCGCGACCGCCACGTGGTGGCCATGATGGGCACTGCGTTCACCGCGGGCATGGCCCGCCGGGCCGTGGACAAGGCGCTGTCCATGCTGGGCACCGACCATCTCGACGTGTTCCAGCTGTCGTGGCTGGGCCGCGGCTCCTTCTTCTCCCAGGGGATCCAGGACGTGCTGCTCGGCCTGCGCGACAGCGGCAAGGTGCGGGTGCTGGGCTGCAGCATCCACGACCGTGTGCGCGCTGGCGAGCTGGCGCGGGAGTCGATCCTCGACGCGTTCATGATCCGCTACAACGCCAAGCATCCGGGCGCCGAGCAGGACATCTTCCCGCACCTGGCGGTGCGCGACCCGCTGCTGGTGTCGTACACGGCCACGTCGTGGCGCCAGCTGCTCAAGCCGGTGGCCGGGATCGAGGGCGGGCCGTTGACCGCGGCGGAGTGCTACCGCTTCGTGCTGTCCAGCCCCCACGTGCACGTGACCCTGACCGGCCCGGCCGACCGCGCCCAGCTCGACGAGAACCTCGCCGCGCTGGAGACCGGGCCGCTGTCGCCGGAGGAGGACGCGCGCATCCGCGAGTATGGCCGTCAGGTGAAGGCGAAGAAGAAGATCCCGTTCATGTAGGTCAGATGCCCTCGAGCACCCGCCGCAGCTTCGTGTCCACCTCGGCGGCCAGCTCGGCCATGTCGGCGTTCTCCACCACCTTGAACATCTCCGATGGGTTGACCAGCGACACGGTGGAGCTGCCGTCGTCCTCCTCCATCACGATCACGTTGCACGGCAGCAGCAGGCCGATGTACAGCTCGGCCGTCAGTGCGCGGTGGGCCAGGGGCGGGTTGCACGCGCCCAGGATCACGTAGCGGCGGAAGTCCACGTCCAGCTTCTTCTTCATCGTGGCCTTGACGTCGATCTCGGTGAGCACGCCGAAGCCCTCGGCCTGGAGGGCCCCGGTCACGTGCTGCACGGCGGCTTCGTAGTCGGTGTCGGGGAGATGCTTCGTCAGTCCGTAGGTGGGATCGCTCATGGCGGCCTCCTCGGGGTGGCTCGGGGTTCATCTGCTAGGAGACATCGACGCCGCGGATCGTTTCACTGGACCGTGGCATGATGCCCGCGATGAGCGACGACCGTTCCACCGTGGCCTGGCTGGCCGGCAACCGCATCCACACCGACACCGGTGAGCACCCGTTCGAGAGCGTGTTCGCCCAGCAGGTGCACGACCGGGCGCTGCAGATCCACAAGCGCAACGCCTGGAAGTACGAGGGCGCGGGCGCGCGCTTCGCCACCGGTGGGCTGATGGCGGCCCAGGCCGCGTCCGGTGCAGTGGCGCCCATGCCCGCCATCGCCCACGTGTGCCGCGGCCGCGAGCCCGGCCAGGTGCTGTACAGCCTGTCCAGCCCGGAGGTCACCGGCGTGTTCGTCGTGGACCTGGCCTCGGGCGAGGAGCAGCGGCTGTTCCACTCCAACCAGGTGCGGGTGGAGGAGATCGCGCCGCGCCCGGCAGAGAAGACCGTGGCCTGCTCGGTGCGCGCGGACAACGGTACCGTGGACCTGGCCCTGCTGGACACGGCGCGGGGGGGGCTGCAGACCATCACCGAGGGGGACTCGATGGACCAGGCGCCCCGCTGGCGCGAGGGACACCCCGGCGAGCTGGTGTTCATGTCCGCGGGCATCGGTCGCGACGAGCAGGGGCTGTTCGCAGCGCTGGGGCCGTACTCGGTGGAGCACCTGGACCTGGAGCGGGGCACGATGCAGACCCTGGCCGAGGATCCGGATCACGATCTGCTCGCCCCGCAACTGGACAGGGATGGCAACCTGTACTTCATCCGCCGGCCCCACGCGCGGCCGCGTGGGCCGTCCGCGTGGCAGGTGCTGCAGGCGATCGTGCTGTTCCCGCTGCACTTCTTCTGGGCTCTGTTCCACATCGTGAACAACGTCACCGCCTCGCTGGGCAGCAAGCCGTTGCTCAAGGCGGGCGGGCCCGATCCCCAGGTGGACGAGCGGCTGCTGCTGTGGGGACAGGTGGTGGACCTCACCGAGCGGGCGCGCGGCAAGCGCGGCAAGGGAGACGCCGGCGACGATGCGCCCATCGTGCCGGACAGCTGGGAGCTGGTCCGCCGCCGCGACGGCGGCAAGGACGAGGTGCTGGCCCGCGGCGTGCTCGGCTTCGACCTGCGACCGGACGGCAGCGTGGTGTACGCCAACGGCGCAGCCGTGTTCGAACTCGACGAGCGCGGTAAGGCCCGGCGCATCGCGAAGGGCGCGCAGATCCGCCAGGTCGTGGCCCTCGCCTGAGCCGGACTTCACACAACTTTACCCACCGGACATACGGCGGAAACTGGACGGCACCACCGTGGATGGTGGGTCGCATGGAGCGGCCCTCAGCCAACGGAGGTTTCCCATGTCCATTCGTCGCATCGCCATCGTCGTCGTTCCCGTGCTCGGCCTGGCCACCCTCGGCGTGGTGCTCGCTGCGGGCGCTGCCGTCCGCCACGGCCCCCCCTTCTGTCACGGCCGCATGTCCATGGAGGATCGCCGCGCCCACGTGGAGATGATCGTGGACCGCGTGCTGGACGAGGTCGACGCCACGGACGAGCAGAAGGACCGGATCGACATCATCCTGGCCGACGCCCACGGCGAGATCGAGCAGGCTCGCGCCGACCGCGAGGAGCGGCACGAGGCGCTCAAGGAGGTCCTCTCCGCCGAGACCATCGACCGCGAGGCCCTGGAGGGATTCCGCGTGGAGGCCGTGGACCACTTCGAGGAGATGTCGCAGGGCGCCGTCGAGGTGCTGGCGGACATCGGCGACGTGCTCACCGCCGAGCAGCGCGCCGAGCTGATCGAGCTGGCCGAGAGCTTCCACAACGAGTAGCCTCGCTGCCGGACCCGGCCGCAGGAC
>CAZXHG010000017.1:0-48868 GCA_964639985.1 uncultured Rickettsiales bacterium | reverse complement strand
GTGGTGGGGGCGTTGTCGCTTCAAAACCGTTTCGCGGGGTGGCGGCCCGGGGCCCTTTTCCGGGGGGGGGGTCCGCGGGAGTCCCGGTGCAGGTCCTGGTGATCGACGACGACCGCCGCCTCGGCGACATGCTGCGGTCCTACCTCGGTGGGCACGGCGTGGCCGTGGAGGTGCGGCTCGACGGCACCAGCGGCCTGGCCGCGCTGCAGACCGGCGCCTTTGCCGCCGTCGTGCTCGACGTGATGCTGCCCGACACGGACGGCTTCGAGGTCTGCCGTCGCATCCGCGCCACGTCCGAGATCCCGGTGCTGATGCTCACCGCCCGCGGCGAGGAGACCGACCGGGTGGTGGGGCTCGAGCTGGGCGCGGACGACTACCTGCCCAAGCCATTCTCGCCCCGTGAGCTGCTGGCGCGCCTGCGCGCCATCACCCGCCGCAACCGGACCTCGGTGCCCGCCGCCGAGGTACTGCGCTTCGGCGACCTGGAGGTGGACCTGGGCGCGCGCGTGGCGCGCGTGGCCGGCGAGGCACGGGCCATGACCAGCCACCAGTTCGAGATCCTGGCGGCCATGGCCCAGCGCGCGGGGCGGGTGCTCAGCCGCGAGCAGATCATGGAGGCGGTGCGGGGCGAGCAGCTGGAGGCCTTCGACCGCAGCATCGACGTGCACGTATCGCGCATCCGCGCGGCCATCGAGGACGACCCGAAGCACCCGCGTCGGATCGTGACCGTGCGCGGCGTGGGCTACGTGTTCACGCGGGGACGGAGCTGACGTGCGCCGCTCCCTGCTGCTGAAGATCTACCTGGCCTTCGTGGGCATCACCGTGGGCGGCATCGCGCTGGCCGGCGTGGGTTCGCACCTGATCCGCGACCGCGGCCCGGTGCCACCCCACGTGCACGAGGTGATCGAGCTCTTCGTGGAGACCCTGCCCGGGGACCCGGCGGGGCGCCAGGCGATGCTGGACGACCGGGCCCAGCGGCTGGGTCTGGACATGGCGCTGTTCGACGCGGACGGCAACGTGCTGGCCGCTCACGGCGAGGTGCTGCAGCCCAGGCGCGAGCACGGCGACCACTGGATGCCGCGTCGGGGCCGGTTGTCCCTGGCCGTCCACCTGCGGGGCGGGGGATGGCTGGTGCTGGTGCCCACCGATCCCCATCGCCACCTGCCGTCCCACCTGTTGCTGCTGGCCGCCACCGCGGGCCTGATGCTGCTGGGGACGTGGCCGCTGGCGCGCAGCATCACCGGGCGGCTGCAGCGGCTGCGCCGGGGGGTGGACGAGCTGGGCGGCGGGGACCTGGCGACGCGGGTACCGGTGGAGGGCACCGACGAGGTGGCGGCCCTGGCGAGCAGCTTCAACCGCTCGGCCGACCGCATCGAGGCGCTGGTGACCGCCCAGCGCAGCATGCTGGCCAGCGCCTCCCACGAGCTGCGCTCGCCCCTGGCCCGGCTGCGGCTGGCGCTGGAGCTGATGAGCGAGGCCCGCGAGGCGGACGAGCAGGCCGCGCACAGGGCCGAGGCCGTGCGCAACATCGACGAGCTCGATCAGTTGATCGAGGACCTCCTCCTGATCGGCCGCATGGAGGCCGGAGACCGCGGCCGCAGCGAGCCGGTCGAGCTGCTGGCCCTGGCCGCGGAGGAGGGCGCGCGGGTGGACGCGGACGTGGGCGGTGGCGAGGTGATCGTGGCCGGCGACGAGGCCCTGCTCCGCATCGCCCTGCGCAACCTGCTGGAGAACGCCGCCCGCCACGGCGCCCCGCCCATCGCGGTCGACGTGACGGTCGATGGCGGCCTCGCGCGGGTGACAGTCTCCGATCACGGTCCGGGCGTGCCCGCCGACCAGCGGGACACGGTCTTCGAACCCTTCCGCCGCGTGCCCGGCCAGCCCGAGGGCGAGCGCGAGGGCGCCGGCCTGGGCCTGTCCCTGGTCCAACGGATCGCCGCACAGCACGGCGGAGCCGTGCGCTGCGAGGGCTCGGTCTTCGTGGTGGAGTTGCCTACTGGAACGTGAACGAGTGCGCGACCTCGCAGAAAAGGGACGCTCATAAGTTCATAAGAAACTCATCCGTCAGCATGAGCGTCCCTTCTTCTCGGGGGAGTCTGCCGCACCCCCGCAGCCCGAAACTCTCCGGGGTGACAAGCGAAGGGCGGAGTCCGTGACGGACGAAGCCCGAGAGCGCTCAGGGACGAGGTCCGGGACGGATCGAGGACCGTGCCCCGGGGAGTTGCGGGCAAGGGGGATCAGGCAGACGGGCTACGGAGCCAGAACTTATGAACTTATGAGCGTCCCTTTTTCCGGATGCGGCTCAGATGGGGCTCAGGTCCACGTCTTCGAGAGTGAACTGGTGGGGTTCTTCGTCTTCGTGGATGTCGAACCAGGGGGAGTAGGTCTGGATGTGGGCGGTGGATGTGGTCGGGTCGAGGGTGAGGATGCGGAGGAGGCCGGAGCCGCCGAGGATGCGGTCCTGGTAGTTGGCGAAGAGCTGGTGCACGGTGTTGCCGGCGTCGGCTTCGGAGGCGAGGTAGGCGGACTCGCCGTCGATGTAGTGGCCGTTGAAGACGAAGGTGGCGGTGGGGGCGTGGCGGACCAGGCCCTCCCAGATGGCCTCGCCGACCGCGGTGCGGGTGCCGTCCGGGCCGAGGTAGGCGTGGGTCAGCACGATCAGGCGGTGGTCGGCGTGGTCGGTGGCCACGTCCAGGGCCCAGGCCAGCACGGCGTCGTTCGGCGCGTAGGTGAGTGACAGCACGAGCCAGGGGGTGCCGCCGGCGTCGAAGGTGAACCAGGCGTCGTCCATGCGCTCGGGCTCGTAGGTGCCGCCGAGTTCGTCTCCGAAGCGGGTGGTGGGGAAGGTCTGGCCGAAGCCGGTGGTGTCGTCCAGGGCGCCCATGTCGTGGTTGCCCATGCACACCGCGTACGGCACCTCGCCGTCCAGCAGGGCGAACGCCGCGTCCACGTTGGCCCACTCGGGATCGCTGTTCTCGTGGGTCAGGTCGCCCTCCTGCAGGGCGAACGCGATGTCGAGTTCGTCGCGCTGCTCGGCGATCCAGCCGGTCATGGAGTCCAGGATGTCGGGGTAGCTCAGCGAGACGTACTGGATGTCCGGGATCACGATCAGGGTGTAGGGATCGGCTGGATCGGGGGCGGTGGTGTCGTCGTCGTCCCCGACCTCGGTCGTGGGACAGCCGAGCATCAGGGCGGCGAGCAGCAGGGGCCAGACGCGGATCGACATGCCTCACCTCTAAGGTATGCTGGGCCCCGCCGTCCAGGGGGGGTGGAGACATCGCCATGCATGCGAGAGCCGCGTTCGCCGCATTCCTGGGCACGATCGTACTGCTGGTCGGCTGCCCGACCGAACCGTCGGACGACGACGACAGCGTCGCGTACACCGAGGCCCAGGTCGTGCACGTGCAGTGGCAGGTGCACGAGGAGATCGGGGCGATCGTGGTGGTGAACTGGCAGCAGCTGGTCGCGGCCGACACGTACCTGGAATACAGCGTGGACGAGGGGGAGTGGCTGGCGAGCCCGCCCGTGGCCACGGCCGCGGGTGACGCCGAGCAGCTGCTGCTGGGCGTGCCGTACGGGGCGGACGTCAGCTTCCGGGTGGTCAACGACTTCGGGGCCGGGCCGGCGGCCACGGAGGAGTACGTGGCCACGGCGGGGCCGCTGCCCGACGGCTTCCCCAGCCCGGAGGTGCTCGTGGCCGACGCAGAGCGGTACGAGCCCACGGGCCGCTACCTGCTGGGCAGCGTGAATGCGGACTCGGGGGGCTGGGTGCCGGGGGACTACTGGTCGTTCGTGCTCGACCGCCAGGGCCGGGTGGTGTGGTCGCGGCTGACCCCGGACCGCAACTTCACCATCTACCTCAAGGTGTCGGCCGACGGGGACGACATCCTGGTGGACGAGGCCACGTTCTGGTCGGAGTTCGACGCCGGCCTGGCGTCCATGGTCTACCGGATCAAGATCGACGGCTCGGTGGTGGCCGAGTACGCGACCCCGGGGCTGCACCACGCGTTCGCCGATCTGCCCGACGGGTCGGTGGTGTGGGGCGCGGCCGAGGGCTTCGACGAGCACCTGGTCAAGGTGCACCCCGACGGCAGCACCGAGACCCTGTGGGTGTGCAGCGAGTACCTGGCCGAGGTCGGGTTCGAGGTGTGGTGCCAGTCCAACACCCTGACGTGGAACGAGCCGACCGACACGTTCCTGTACTCCTTCTACACGATGCACTCGATCCTGGAGCTGGACCACGCAACGGGTGAGGTGGTGCGCTCGTGGGGGGTGCTGCCCGGGTCGTGGGGGTTCGACCCGGGCGAGTCGCAGTTCTGGTTCCAGCACGGCTGCTCGTACACCGACACAGGCACGTTGATGACGTCGTCGCACCGGGGCGAGGACGACGCGGTCGGCGTGGTGCGGGAGTACGAGCTCGACGAGGACGAGGGCGTGCTGCGCGAGGTGTGGAGCTTCGGCACGGACGGGGAGATCCCGCTGGAGAAGGCGGGGGAGGCGCACCGCCTGCCCGGAGGCAACACGCTGCACAACTACGGCAGCTCGGGGCGGCTGCTGGAGGTCACGCCGGACGGTGACGTGGTGTGGGATCTGACCTGGAACGGTGAGCATCTGTTGGGGCGTACGGTGCTGCTGGAGGATCTGTACGTGTTCGCGCCCTGAGGGCGGTATGGATGTCGGCTCCGTCGCTTCGCTCCTCGAGCCGACCTACGGGGTCTCCTCGGTCGGCTCGCTCGCCTCGGGCTCCGTGGGCACGGGGTTGGCCCACTCGCGGAACACGCCGACGTTCCCGCAGCCGACCTCGTTGCCCGCGTCGCAGGAGCGCTGGGACAGCTCGATCATCAGGGGCAGGTCCTGCTGATCCTCGGGCAGGTGGGACATGTGCAGGGCCACGTTGAAGCAGCCGGTCTCGTGCTCGCCCATCTCGCAGCCGCGGGTGTAGTAGATGAAGGCCTGTGCCTTGTCCTGGGCCACGCCGCGGCCGAAGTCGTACATCAGCCCGACCCAGGAGCAGCAGTCGCGCTGGCCGGCCTCGCACCCCTTGTTCAGCAGCTCGAAGGCGCCGGGCTCGTCCTCCGGGCCGATCAGCCCGTCGGCCAGGGTCGAGCCCGCGCAGTGGCAGGAGCCGCCGTGGCCGCGCTCGCACGCGGCCACCAGCGCGGCGTGGGCGCGCAGCGGGTCGTCGTTGGCCCCGGACCCGTACACGTAGTGGTAGCCGATCCGCTGGCAGGCGTCGTCGTCGCCCAGCTCGCAGGAGTACAGGTACAGGTCGTACACGGCGGCTTGCCGCTCGGGAGGCATGGCCTCGGCCGCCTCCAGGGCCGCGATCAGGGTGGCGCAGGCGTCGAGGTTGCCGGCGGCGCAGTGGCGGGCGGTCTTGTTGCCGCCCACCTCGGCCACGCCGGCGTCGCGGGCCTGCCAGGCGTGGCGGGTGGCGCAGGACGCCAGCAGGGGGAGCACGAGGAGCAGGGGGAACCAGCAACGAGTCACGGCACGACCTCCGACCCCCAGCATGCCAGGGATCGGGGCGCCGTGCTCGGGCTCAGCGGGCAGCGTGGCGGATCGGCTGGATCCGGCCCAGCACGCCCTTGCCGCCGGCGCTTCGCTCGCGGTCCAGCAGGTCCAGTACCTGGTCGAAGGACTGCGGACTGGGCACGATGCGGCGGGCGTCGGCGGTGGTCAGCTTGCCGGCCAGCACGGCCTCGGCCGCGGACCGCTCGAAGGTGATCATGCCGTCCTGGTGGCCCGTGGTCAGGGCCTGCTGGATCTGGTGCACCTTGTCGTCGCGGATCATCGAGGCCACCGCGTAGTTCACCTGCAGCAGCTCCACCACCGGGACCAGCCCGACGCCGCTGGCGTGGGTCAGCAGGCGCTGGTTGACCACCGCGCGCAGGCTCTCGGCGATCTGAGAGCGGGCCAGGGGCCGCTCCAGCTCGCTGAACGCGTGCAGCAGCCGCGTGACGGCCGTGGTGGTGGTGTTGACGTGCAGGGTGCCGAAGACCAGGTGGCCGGTCTCGGCCGCGGCCAGGGCCATGGAGATGGTCTCGCGATCCCGCAGCTCGCCCACCAGGATCACGTCCGGATCCTCCCGCAGCGCGTCGCGCAGGCCGCGGGCGAAGTCGGGGGCGTCCTCGCCGATCTCCCGCTGCTGGATCAGGCTGTTGCGGCTGTGGTGGATGTACTCGATGGGATCCTCGAGCGTGATCACGTGCTGGGCCTGCTCGTCGTTGATCTTGCGCAGCAGCGAGGCCTGGGTGGTGGACTTGCCCGACCCGGTGGGGCCGCAGAACAGCACCATGCCGGACGGCACGTCGGCGAGGTGGTCGAGGCTGTGGGGCAGGCCCAGCTCGCCGATCGTGCCCACCTCCTCGGGGATGTGCCGGATCGACAGGGCCGGGCCGCTGTGCTGGTGGAAGCAGCTGATGCGGAAGCGGCCGGTGTTCGCCAGGGTGTAGCCCAGGTCCACGCTGCGGTTGCCCTCGTACTCGGCCCGGCGCGCGCCGGACAGCTGGGCGTCGATCAGGGCCTGCACGTCCGCGGCCGTCACCGGCGCGCGGCTGGAGCGCTGGAACACCCGGTCCACGCGCAGGGTGGGCGGGAAGCCGGGGGACAGGTGCAGGTCGGTGGCGTCGTGGCTCACCATCCAGCGCAGGTACGGGTCCAGCGGGCTGGCTACCTGGGCCGCGGATTCGGCGTACTGCTCGCCGCCGGCCGCCAGCCACGGCTTGCCCACCAGGGCTTCCTCGGCGGCGGGGACACCGCCCATGCTCGGGGTCGGGTCGGGGTCTTCGATCTCCATCTCCCACGGGGGCGTGGTCAACGAATCGGAGCCCTGGACCGGGTAGGTCGTGGAGTGCTTGCCGTGACGATCGGTCTTCTCGAAGGACATGATGGCTGTTCCCCTCGGTGCGCCGTGCTCAGAGCACGTGGCGCCAGTTGGTGAATGCGACGCGGTCGGCCCCGACCTCGGGGGACTCCGGCCGGATGGGTCCGATGGCATCCATGGAGCCGTCCGGCTTGACCACGCTGAGGTAGATCCCCTGGTTGGCGAACGACATGCGTGACGGGATGCCCTCCACCTCCACGAAGCGGCCGTCCGTGACCGCGAAGTTGGACGGACCCCAGTCCCGCCCCTCCTCGAAGCCGCCCATGCAGTCGTCGAGGGTGAGCGCATGGACCCGGGCGTGGCCCACGCCGCAGGCCGGGCCGCCCTCGCTGGCGTTGTCGGCCACGTAGGTCGTGAACAGGATCCTGCCGGCGTGGGTCAGCACCGGACCGACGAGCTTCTCGCCGGGCTCGAGCTGGTACGGGTCGAAGGCCGGCCCGCAGGAGGACACGGTCGAGGCGTTGCACGACCACTCGTCGCCCGGAACCACGCCGTCGGTGACGCTGTACAGGTAGCCCGTGTCGTAGGGCTCGGCCACGTTGCCCGGCCAGCCCGTGCCCCAGCTCACCCGGATGCGGCCCGTGTTGTCCCGCGACACGCTGGGGCGGAAGTACACGGCCTGGTTGTCGTCGTCCACGTCGCGCAGGTCCTGGATCTCCGGGGCGGCGTGGAACACGCAGGTCCCACCGGTGGCGCCGTCGATGCTCTCCATGGACGCCGGGGAGAGCTCGCCGTGGTCGATCAGCACCTTGATCAGGGTGCCGTGGCGGCTGCCGATGTACAGGGCGTCCGTGGTGCCGTCCTCGTCGTAGTCCACGGCCGCGGGCGTGCCGAACAGCCCGCCCGCCGGATCGCTGATCACGTACCGTGGATCGCGCCTGCCCCGCGTGTACGGAGAGAGGCTCCCGTCGACCTGGTACCCCACCTGGCTGAACGTCGCGTCGGGCGGGTCCAGCAGGTTGAACATGTACCAGCGCGAGCCCACGCCCGAGACGTTGCCCTGGCGCTCCGATGGGACGGGCCAGCGGGGCCGCTCGGGCACGTTGTCGTCCGCGTCCACGGTGCCGTTGGACCAGATCACCACGGGTACGTCCGAGCCGCTGTCCGCGTCGTAGACCGTGGTGATGATCGGGGTGCCCGCGCCGAGGCCCTTGCGCCAGCCGTCACGGTCCCCCAGCCACTCCCACAGGAAGCGTGGCTGCGTGGGCACGGTCACGTCCAGGGCGTAGTGGTAGCGGCTGCCCATGCCCATGGACGCCACCAGCACCCGGTGGTGCTCGCACCCGTCGGCGTCGATGCGGCCGTCCGCGTCCGCGGTGGCGCACTCGCCGTCCAGGCGGTTGGGCACGCCGTCCATCCACACGTCGGCCAGGTTGACCGAGCCGTCGTTGAGGTAGGACTCGCCGTCCAGGATCAGGTTGAGCGCGGAGTGCAGGTCGTCGTGGTAGGCCGACTCGTGGTCCAGCAGGTGCCGGGGGATGTAGCCCCACAGCTCCCACCCGCCGAACGAGTCGCTGTTGCCGTCCTCCCAGCCGTCGCCGTCGCCGTCGAGCAGGGGCACCCTGAAGGCGTGCAGGAAGCCGTCGTTGGAGGTCACGTAGACCACGGCGTCGCGCTGCATCAGCTTCTGCTGGAAGGCGATGCGACCGACGTCGTCCGTGTACTCCAGGCTGTGGGAGTTGGAGAAGGCGGGCATGGACAGGAACATGCCGCCCATCCGCCACGCTCCCCGCTCCCGGGAGGTCAACGCCGAGGTGCCGGGGAAGCGGGTGTCGGCCACGCCGCGCAGGAAGTCCACGGCGAGCTGGGCGTCGTGTTCGTCCACGTCGCAGTCGTGGTCGAGGTCACCGCGGGGGTAGTCCGGACAGCCGAAGGTGCCGGGCACGTTGCGGTCGTAGCCGGGGAGGATCAGCTCGCCCAGTTCCTCGATGCGGGTCGCGTCGAAGGGCAGCAGGTCCCGGGGCTGGTACACGCCCCCTTGCGCTGGGTTGGTGAACAGGGTGCGTTCGTGGACCGCGGCGTCGGCGGACGCGTACGTGTACGAGTTGTACGCGCCGGTGGCCGCCCTGCGCTGCGAAAGGAGCTCGGCCGCGTCCCACAGGGGTTCCTCGCCGATGGCGCCGTAGTCCGGGTCGTTGGCCCGGTTGTTCACCTGGAACGCCTCGAGGTGACCGCGGAACAGGGGGGTACCGACCTCGCCGTCAGCGCCGGCCGGGATCTCGGTCCAGGTGCGGAACAGGCGGTGGCCGGTGACCGCGGTCACGGCCGCGGACACGTTGAGCACGGACTGCATGGCGTCGGTCATGGCCAGGGTGATGCCCAGGGACACGTCCTCGGGCTGCTCGGCGCGGACGTACAGACCGCCGCTGACCTCGGCCGTGGAGGCCAGCAGGTCCTCGGCCAGCGTGCTCGACTGGGTGCTGGCGTCGAGCAGGATCGTGTGCACGCGCACCGTCTGCACGCCGCCGAGCCGCCGGTTGAGATCCGTGTTGGCGGCCAGCCAGGCCACGTCGTCCAGCAGGGTGTAGCCGTTCTCGGAGAGGTTGCTGCAGTCGTCGGCGTCCGCGCAGATGCGATCCGGCATCACGTCGCCGTCGAAGCCCTGGTTGCGCGCCGAGTCGTCGCCGTCGTCCCCGATGCCGTCCGTGATCACGATCACCTCGACGCTGCTGCACGGCTCGGTGAACGGCGCCTGCCGCCACTCGCGGTTGGCCTGGCCGTTGACGCCGATGCTCAGGTAGTCGTCGAGCACGCCGTGCAGCGCGTTGGCGATGCGGCGGGTGCGGATCTGGTGGATCGGGGCGGTGATCAGCGAGCGGGTCAGGTGCACGTCCGGGTGGTCGAAGGCGCTGACCTGGTACCAGCCCTGGGCCGAGTTGTCCGTGGCCACCAGGGCGAAGTCGACCTCGACCGGGGCGGTGTTGACCGCGGCGATCACCGAGTCGACCATCACGTCCCAGCGCGAGGGCTGGCTGGCGTTGCCTGCCCAGGGGGCGTTCATCGAGCGGTTGCGCTCGACCACGAACAGGAAGCGCGGCATCTCCGCCGTCTGGGGCAGGAGCTGGGCTGGTTCGTCGGCGTCAGCGGGGTACGAGACCCCCCCCCAGGGCGAGCAGCAGCGCCGCGATCAGGCCTGCGGGCAGCGTGCTGGTGGTGGTGTGACGCATCGTCAAGGTCCTTCTTGTTTGTTGAGGCGCTATGAATTAGTCTTGGCTAATAGTAGCCCCGTCACAGCCCCGAGCCAACGGTTTTTTCTCGGGTTTCGCGCTTCTCGGGTTTCGCGCGGCGGTCAGCCGCGGACGCGTCGCCAGGGCGCTTCGGGCCAGGACGGCAGCAGCTCGATGATCCGGTCGATCGCCTGCACGCCACGGGCGAACGCAACGGCCGCGAACCCGTGGGCCAGCACGGCCTCGAGCGGTGGCGTCTGCCTCGTCCAGTAGGTCCAGCAGCCGCGGCTGGTGCCCCAGTACTCCAGGAAGATCCCGAGGCACGAGCCCGTGAGGAACAGCACCAGGTCGCGCCGCGGCCGGGGCCGTGCCACCACCACCGTCACCATCAGCACCAGCACCGCGATCGTCCAGGGGTGGGTGATGGCAGGCCACATCAGGCGCAGGAACACCACGACGAACGCGGGCAGCACGACCCAGTAGGCGGGCCAGCAGCGTTGCAGCCACGGCGCCAGGCGATTCACGGCCCTGGAGAGGCGGTCGATGCAGAGCCCGGCGATGGGCCACGCTGGCAGGATCCACAGGGGAGGCCGCTCCGAGGTCCAGTAGACCCACAGCGCGGTGTTGGTGCCCCAGCCCTCGATCACCAGCCCGCCGCCGAGGCCGACCACGGCCAGCTTCCAGTCCCGCGACAGCGTCGGCCGCCAGATCAGCGCGCCGGTCATGGTGACCCAGATGGCGGTGAGCAGGAGGTCGGGATCGGCCTCGAGGTCGATCAGCCAGGGGTTGAACAGCGCGACCAGCGCGTAGACCACGCCCGCGGCGGCGAGGAATGCCAGGCTGCGGCGGTCGAAGCCCCGCCACAGGACCTGCAGGTGCTCTCCGAACCGGTCACGGAACCCCAACCACGCCTCCCGAGCAGGTCCGAAGGTACCACGCCAGCCCGCCGTGACGACAAACGACGACAAACCCTCACGGGCGACGACGAGGCGCGACCCAACCGCTGCGGCACCGGTCCCGTGGTGTGGCCATCCTGGATCGTGGATGGAGGACACACCATGCGCACGACGATCCAGCGTTCGACGATCCTGCTCCTGGCCGGAGCCCTGCTGCTGCCCGCCCTGGTCCTGTCCGGTTGTGGTGGCCCGGCCGCGGCCGCCTCGGCCGACCAGCCCACCCCGGTACACGTGGAGGCGGTCGGCCGCGCCGATCTGACCCGGGAGCTGGTGTACGTGGCCGACCTCGAGGCCGCGTCCGCGGTGCGGGTGTTCTCGCCGGTCACGGACCGCATCGAGCAGCTGGCCGTCTCGGACGGCGACGAGGTGCGCGCCGGCCAGCCCCTGGCCGTGGTGCGGTCCGACGGCCTGGACAAGGGCCTGTCCCAGATCGCCGCACAGCTGGAGGGCCTGCAGGCCCAGGCAGCCCAGGCCGAGGCCGAGCAGGCGCGCTCACAGGATCTGTACGAGCGCGGCGTGATCACGGAGCAGGCGCGGGATCAAGCGGCCACGGCCGCCCGGTCGGCGCGGTCCCAGCTGGCCGCCACGCAGGCGTCGTTCGACCAGCTCGCGATCACGGCGGCCGACGCCACCGTGACCACGCCCATCGACGGCGTGGTCGCGGACGTGAGCGTCGAACGCGGCGACATGGCCTCGCCCCAGGCCCCGCTGTGCACGGTGATGGACCTGGACCCGATCCGGCTGCGGCTGCACCTGGCCGAAGCCGACCTGCCGCACGTGCGGGTGGGCCAGGTCGCGACCCTGACGGTGGGTGCGGCCCCGGGCCGGACGTTCGAGGGGACCGTGGTGACGATCCTGCCGTACCTGGACCCGGCCACCCGCACCAACACCGTGGAGGTGGAGGTGGCCAACCCCCGGGGGAACGACGGCCTCCGCCTGCTCAAGCCGGGCATGTTCGGCCGCGCCACCCTGGAGGTGGAGCGGCGGGAGGCCGTGCTGGCCGCGCCCGAGCACGCCCTGGTGATGGACAGCGCGCTGCTGGCCTCCCAGCAGCCCGGGCAGCAGCTCCGCAGGGCCTACGTGGTCGACGACCAGGGCGTCGCCCGCGAGCGGGTGGTCGAGCTGGGTCTGGCCGACGACGGCCGGGTGGAGGTGCTGGACGGCCTGGCCGAGGGGGACCGGCTGGTCACCCGGGGCCAGCACCAGCTCACCGCCGGCGATCCGGTCGAGGTGGTCGAGGAGGATTCGCCGTGAACCTCTCGTCACTCAGTGTCCGCCGGGGCGTGGCCTTCGGCATGGTCTACGTGGTGGTGGTGGCCTTCGGCCTGCTGTCGCTGGCGCGGCTGCAGCTGGACCTGTTCCCGGAGATGAACTTCCCCACCGTGGCCGTGGTCACGGCCTTCGAGGGCGCCAGCCCGGAGGACATCGAGACCCTGGTGACCGATCCGCTGGAAGGGGCGCTGGCGGGTGTGGAGCGGGTCGAGGAGGTCGCCTCGGAGTCCCGTCAGGGCCTGTCCGTGGTCGAGGTCGGGTTCTCCTGGGGAACGGACATGGACGCGGCCGAGACCGACGTGCGGCGGGCGCTGGACCTGGTCGAGGGCCGGCTTCCCGACGACGCGGACGCGTCCGTGGTGTTCGCCATGGACCCGGCGCTGGAGCCGGTGGTCGAGCTGTCCCTCAAGGGGCCGTACCCCCAGGACGAGCTGCGGCGACTGGCCGACGACGAGGTGGCGCCCCGGCTGGAGCGGCTGGCCGGCGTGGCCAGCGCGACCGTCTCGGGCGGGCTCGAGCGGGAGGTGCAGGTGCGGCTCGACCCGGAGCGGATCGAGGCCTTCGGCCTGAACCCCACCGCGATCACCCAGGCGGTGTACGCCGAGAACCGGCAGGAGCCCGGCGGCACGGTCGGGCAGGGGCAGCTCGAGTTCGACATCCACACCCGCGGGCAGTACGCGTCCGTGCACGAGCTGGGCGAGGTGCTCGTCGGCACGGCCGTGACCGCGGCCGGCGCGCGACCCGTGCGGCTGCGGGACGTGGCCACCATCGCCGACACGTTCGCCGAGGCGGACCGGGTGATCGAGGTGGACGGCGCGCCCGCGATCACCATCGCGGTGCGCAAGCAGTCGGGCGAGAACACCGTGCAGACCGTGCGCGAGGTGGAGGCCGCGCTGGCCGACATCGAGGCCGCTGCCGGTAGCGGTGTGAAGCTGGAGGTGCTGACCAGCCAGGCCGACTACATCCTCGATTCGATCGGCAACCTGGCATCTACCGCGGCGATCGCGATCGTGATCGCGTTCGTGGTGCTGTGGCTGTTCCTGCGCGACCCGCGGGCCGCGGCCGTGGTGTCCGCGGCCATCCCCCTGTCGCTGGTGGCCACGTTCGCGTTGATGGACGCCGCGGACATGACGCTGAACATCCTGTCCACGGCCGGGCTGGCCCTGGCCGTGGGCATGCTGGTGGACAACGCGGTGGTGGTGCTGGAGAGCATCGTGCGCCACCGCCAGCAGGGCCTGGGCGCGTGGGACGCGGCCATCGCCGGGGCGAGGTCCGTGGGGACCGCGGTGACCGCGTCCACGCTGACCACGCTGGCGGTGTTCGTGCCCGTGCTGTTCGTGCCCGGGTTCGCGGGAATGCTGTTCGAGGACATGGCCATCACCATCTGCTTCGCCCTGGCCGTGTCCCTGTTCGTGGCGCTGAGCTTCGTGCCCCTGGCCGCGTCGCGGTGGCTGGGGGGGCAGGCGTCGGTCGACGCGGGAGCGCGCGCCCAGGCCGGGCCGATGGGGCGGCTGCGGGACGGCTACGGACTCGCCCTGGCCTGGGTGCTGGACCGCCGCTGGATCGTGGTCGTGGCCCTGGTCGCGGCCCTGGCGGTGACCGCGGTGCTGGCCACGCGCATCCCCACGCAGTTCATCGACAACGGCGACCGCTCCGAGCTCGAGGTGACCGTGTCGGCCCCGGTGGGCACCAACCTGGACGAGACCTATGCCCGCACCCGCGAGGTGCTGGACCAGGTCGAGCTGCTGGTGGACCCGGCCGTGCAGACGCACACCGTGCTGGAGGCGGGCGCTGGAGCGGGCTTCGCGGCCCTGTTCACCGAGGGGGACCACGAGGGGGCGATCACGCTGACCCTGGTGCCGATCGGCGAGCGCGAGGAGAGCCAGGGCGACCTCGAGCGCCAGGTGCGCGAGGCCCTGAGCCGCGTCCCGGGCGTGGACGTTCGCGTGGGGCCGCGCTTCAACCCCATGGGCGGCGAGGGGGACCTGGCCGTGGAGATCCGGGGGCACGATCTCGCCCAGGCGCGCTCTCTCGGCGAACAGCTGAGCGAGGATCTGCTGGCCCTGCCCCAGGTCAGCGAGGTCTCGTACTCGCTGGAGTCCCAGTCGCCGCAGGTGCGGGTGACGTTCGACCGCGCGCGGCTGGCCCACCTCGGCCTGTCGTCGGCCCAGGTCGGCCAGGCCATCTCCACCGCGTTCCAGGGGCGATCCGCGGGCCTGTACACCCACGACGGCGACGACGCCAACGTGCTGGTGCGGTACGACGAGGCCCACCGCGACGACATCGACGAGCTGCGGCGGTTGCCCCTGGTCACTCCGTCGGGCCAGACCGTGCGCCTGGACTCGGTGGCCGACGTGAGCGAGTCCCTGGCGCCGTCGTCGATCAGCCGGCAGGACCAGACCCGTACGACCACCCTGACGGTGTACCTCGCCGAGGAGTACCTGGCCGCCGACGGCCGGGTGATGAGCAAGGACGTGGGCGGCTCCATCCGAGCGGTGGAGGAGGTGCTGGCGGCTGCGGCGTGGCCCGCGGGCTTCGACCACGCCATCGCAGGCTCGGCCGACGACTTCACCGAGTCGTTCGCCATGCTGGGCCTGGCCCTGCTGGCAGCCATCGCCCTGGTGTACATGGTGATGGCCGGCCAGTTCGAGTCGTTCCGTCTGCCCCTCGTGATCCTGTTCACCGTGCCGCTGGCGCTGATGGGGGTGGTGTGGATGCTGGCCCTGACCGGAACGGCCCTGGACGTGTCGTCCCTGATCGGCGTGATCATGCTGGTCGGCATCGTGGTCAACAACGGCATCGTGATGGTGGACGCGGCCAGCCAGCTGCAGGCCCGGGGGCGCACCCGGCTGCAGGCCATCGTCGAGGCCAGCCGGCTGCGGCTGCGGCCGGTGCTGCTGACCAGCTTGACCACCATCCTGTGCATGGTCCCGCTGGCCCTGGAACTGGGGGCGGGCGCCGAGCAGTGGAGCGGCATGGCCCGCGCCGTGATCGGCGGCATGAGCGTGGCCACCGGCCTGACCCTGTTCGTGGTGCCGACCATGTTCACCGTATTCGCACGCAAGGACGAGCCGGCGACCCCGGCCGCGGACGAGCCCGCGGCCGAGGCCGCCTGAGGAGAGACCGATGACGACGATCCGCACGATGCTGGCCGCCACGATCGCGGCCCTGGCGCTGGCTGCGCCGGCCATCGCGGCCGAGCAGCCCCTCACCCTGGATCAGGCCCTCACCCTGGCCGACGAGCGCAACCCGACCCTGGAGGCGATCCGATACGAGCTGGATCGCTCCGACGCCCAGCTCAGCCAGTCCATCGGACTGGTGCTGCCCGTGGCGTCCGCGGGCCTGACGTGGAACCACGCCGACCACGAGGACACCATGGACCTGACCGGCTCCATGGCCGAGATGATGGCCGAGGCGTTCGAGGGCATGCCCGTGGAGATCGAGATGGAGGAGGGCGAGCCCTCGGTGATCCGCAGGCAGGACGACGTCAGTGGCAACGTGACCGTGGCCATGTCCGTGATCGACGCCGGGAACTGGGCCACGATCCGCGTGGCGAAGCGGGGCACGGACCTGGCCGAGGCCAGCGTGGAGGACGCCCGTCAGGAGCTGCTGCTGGGCACGGCCCAGGCCTGGTACGCCGCGCGCATGACCGGCGAGCTGGTCGAGCTGGCCGAGGCCCAGGTCGAGGCCGCCCGGCACCACCTGGCCGTGGCCGAGGACCGGGTGGAGGCCGGCACCGGGCTGCGCATCGACCTGGTACGGGCCGAGGCCGACCTGGCGTCCGCGCAGCAGGATCTGCTCGACGCCACCCTGGCGTGGGAGAACGCCCGCGACGCCCTGGGCGTGCTCACCGGGGTCGGCGGCCTGCCCCGGCCCACCGATGACCCGGTGCTGGCCGTGCCCCTGGCCAGTGACGACGAGCTGGTGGCCGCGGCCATGCCGTATCGCAGCGACCTGGCCACGTCCCGCGCCACCGTGGACCTTGCCCGGGCGCAGCTGGACACCACCTGGGCGGGATTCGCGCCGACGGTGAGTCTGGCCTGGCAGGGCAGCTACCAGTTCACCGAGCCCACGGACATGGGCTCGGACGACCGCTCCCGCTGGACCCTGGTGGCCACCCTGGACGTGCCCCTGTACGACCACTTCCGCTACGGCGAGCTGGACGAGCGGCGCGCGGCCCTGCGCCAGGCGCAGGCCCAGCTGGCCGACGCCGAGGCCCAGGCCGCGCTGGGGCTGCGCGAGGCACGGCGGGACCACGACAACGCCGCGGCCGCGGTGTCGCTGGCGCGGCAGCAGGCCGCGCTGGCCGACGAGGCGCTGCAGCTGACCCTGGATGCGTACGAGGCGGGCGCGGGGTCGTCCCTGGCGGTCACGGACGCCCGCCGCTCCGCGGCCTCGGCCCAGGTCAACCTGGCCACCACCTCGCTGCAGGCCGACCTGGCCCTGCTCGGCTTGCTGCGCGAGTCGGGCCGCGACATGCTTGGGGTGGCGGGACGATGATCGCGCTCGCCCTGGCCGAGGAGCCCCTGGTGACCACCCGCATCCTGCTCGTGGAGGACGACGACAAGCTGGCCGGCCTGGTGCGGGACTTCCTGCACACCACCGGCGAGTTCGAGGTCTCGATCGAGTCGCGGGGCGATCGCGCGCCCGCGCGTATCCTCGGCGAGCAGCCCGACCTGGTGATCCTGGACGTGATGCTGCCGGGCATGGACGGCCTGGCCGTGTGCAAGCAGGTGCGCGAGGAGTACGCCGGCCCGATCCTGATGCTGACCGCCCTGGGGGACGAGGTGGACGAGGTGGTGGGCCTGGAGCTGGGCGCGGACGACTACGTGGCCAAGCCGGCCAGCCCGCGCAAGCTGCTGGCGCGGATACGCACCTTGCTGCGGCGCACGACCGCGCCCGCGCCCGCGGACGGCAAGCGCGTGCAGGTCGGGGATCTGGTCGTGCACGCGTCGTCCCGCACGGTCACCCTCGCGGGCGAGGCCGTGGCCCTGACCACGGCCGAGTTCGATCTGCTGTGGATGCTGGCCCGCAGCGCGGGTGAGCCGGTGGCCCGGGAGGAGATCTACCGGAAGCTGCGCGGCATCGAGTGGGACGGCCTGGACCGCTCCGTGGACCAGCGGGTGGCGGCCCTGCGGCGCAAGCTGGACGACGACGCCCACCGCCCCACGCGGATCAAGTCGATCCGGGGCCTGGGGTACCTGCTGGCCGCGTCCTCGTGAATCGCCTGTTCGTGCAGTGGTCCGTGGCCATGGTGCTGGCCATCGTGCTCAGCGCGCTGGGGTTGCACATCATCGTGACGCAGTCCATCGAGCGGCATCGCTCCAAGGTGGTGCCACCGTTCGGCGCGCTGATCACCGAGCAGCTGTGGCAGTCGACCGACGGCCTGCAGGGGGAGGCGCTGGCCGCGGCGGTCGAGCGCTTCGAGGAGCGGATGAAGACCCACGCGGAGCTGCACGAGCTGGGCAGCCCGGAGCTGCCCGGGCACGTGGACGAGCGACTGGCGCACGGGGAGCTCGGCTGGGATGGCGGGCCGGACGGGGTGCGCGTGTTCGTGCCGCTGCGTGATCAGCGGCACGTGGTGGCCCTGGGGCCGGTGGCCGGCCTGTTCGATCCGCACCCCGCGGACGTGGCCCGGGCGATCGCGATGATGCTGGCCGTGGTGGCCGTGTTCACCACCCTGCCGCTGATCCCCATGGTGCGCCGGCTGCGGCGGCTGGAGCAGGCGGCGCAGGCCATCGGCGAGGGGGATCTCACGGCGCGGGTGCCGGTGAAGCGGCCCGACGCCATCGGCAACCTGGAGCGGCACTTCAACCGCATGGCCGAGAAGGTCGAGGAGCTGCTCGCCGGTCAGCAGCAGCTGGTGCAGGCCGTGGCCCACGAGATCCGCACGCCCATCTCCCGGGTGCAGTTCGGCCTGGAGATGGTGGAACTGGCGCAGACCGATGCCGAGCGGGCGCAGCGCCGCGAGGACCTGCTCGTCGAGCTCGAGGAGCTGGACCGGCTGGTGGGCGAGCTGCTGGTGTTCACTCGCCACGACGCGGGCACGGCCGAGCTGGCCGTGGAGACCGTGGACGTGGCCGACGCCGTGGCCCAGCAGGTGCGCCGGGCCGCGGACCGCTACCCGGAGGTCGAGGTCCGCCAGGAGGTGGTCGAGGGGGCCTGCGTGCACGCGCACGCGCGCTCTTTCAGCCGCGTGTTGCAGAACCTCGTGGCCAACGCGCTGCGGCATGCCGAGGCCGAGGTGATCGTGCGGGCTTCGGAGGGCGAGGGCGGCCTGGTGCTGGAGGTGGAGGACGACGGTCCGGGGGTGCCCGCCGGAGACCGCGAGCGCATCTTCGAGCCCTTCGCCCGCGTGGACGACAGCCGCGCCCGCAGCACCGGCGGCGTGGGCCTGGGCCTGGCCATCGTGCGGCGCATCCTGCAGGCGCACGGTGGGACCGTCGAGGTGGGGGACGGGGCGTCGGGGGGGGCGCGGTTCGTGACGCGCTGGCCGTGATCCGCGCCCGCCCGAGGTACACTCGCGCCCGAGGAGAACGCCATGAAGACACGAACCGTGCTGTTCCTCCCCGCGTTGCTGGCGCTGGCCCTGCTGGCCTGGGGCTGCCCGTCCGGCTCGCTGGTCGTGTCGGACGACGACGACGCGGCCGACGACGACGCGGCCGACGACGACGACGTGGCCGACGACGACGTGGCCGACGACGACGACGTGGCCGACGATGACGACGACGTGTCGGACGACGACGACGTGTCGGACGACGACGACGACGATGACGACGGCTCGCCCTGGGCCGGCGAGTACGAGGGCGACGTGGTGCTGACGTTCACCATGGGCGGCGGCACCATGGAGGTGGACGGCCCGCTGTTCGCCACGGTCGACGCTGGCGGCAACTTCTCCGGCAGCGGCGAGGTGCAGGGGAACATGGGCACCATCGGGGTGGACCTGGACGGCGAGGTGACGGCCAGCGGCGAATTCGAGGGCGAGGTCGTGCACACGCCTCCCAACATGCCGGCCTCTCCGCCGGTGGACGCGGACGGCGATTTCGATGGCGGCGAGTTCGGGATCCGCTGGTCCGCCAGCGTGACCAACCCCGACGGCCAGCCCATGGACATCCAGGGCATGGCCCAGGGATCGTTGCTCTAGCCCGCCGCACACCCTATACCTCTCCCGCCCCCGAACCCGTGCTCCAGGAGTCCTCGATGGCCGTCCGGTCCATACCCCTGATGCTCTGCTGTCTGCTCGCCTGGCCTGCTGCCGCGGCCGTCACCGAGAGAGGCTTCCGCGCCGGCCCCTACCCCGGCGAGCCGGGCGAGGCCGCGCAGCGGTTCCTGGCCGAGCATGGCCGCGACCTGCGGGTGCCGGACCTGCAGTGGGCCGAGCGGCGCGTGCAGCCGTGGCGTGGCCGCACCCTGGTGCGGTTGCAGCAGATGCACAGCGGCGTGCCCGTGGCCGACAGCGCGGCCGTGGTCAAGCTGGACCGCGACGTGCGCGTGACCCTGGCCAACGTGGCCGGCCACACCGGCCTGACCGTGGCGGTGGTGCCGACCCTGGACGCGGCGGCCGCAGCGCGGGCCGCCATGGCCGCGGTGGACTTCACGCCCCAGGCGGCCCCCGCCCCCCGACTGGTCGTGCTGCCCGGCCCGCGGGGCGGCGCCCTGGCCTACCGGGTGCGGCTGTCCAGCGACGCGCCGATCCGATCGGTGCGGGTCACGGTCGACGCGCACACCGGCGCGGTGCTGCACGTCACGGACCTGCGTCGCGAGGCCAGCGGCTGGGTCTACGAGACCAGCCCCGAGGGTGATCCCCACGTGGAGGTCGAGCTGCTCGACCTCACCGGCGACATGGACGTGATGGTGGGCGCGTACGCGCAGGTCAGCTCCGTGGTCTTCCCGGACGGCGTGTACGGCACCGACCACCTGGCCGTGGCCGACGGGGAGGGGGACTTCTTCTTCGAGCCCGCGGATCCGGCCGACGACGACCCGTTCGTGGAGGTGATGGCCTACTACCACGTCAACGAGGTGGCGAAGTACTTCGAGTCCGTGCACGGCCACGAGTACTCGGGCTCGGCCCTGGTCACCACCAACTACCGCGAGGAGGACGGCGGCACGTACGACAACGCCTACTACACCCAGGACATGACCGGCAACACGCTGCTGGTGTTCGGCCAGGGGTGGCGGGACTTCGCCTACGACGCGTCCGTGGTCTCCCACGAGTTCGGCCACTCGATCGTGCAGGAGACCACCGACATGGTGCTGGACTTCCTGGTGTTCGACGACTACGGCTGGAACAACGCCCCCGGCGGGATCCACGAGGGGATCGCCGACTACTGGGCCGGCAGCTACGTGGGGGATTCGGCCATCGGCGACTACGTGGGCGTGGGGCGGGACATGGTCAACGACCTGACCTGCCCCGACGACCTCGAGGGCGAGTCCCACGCCGACGGTGAGATCGTGGGTGCGGCCGCCTGGGACATCCAGCTGCTGGTGGGCAAGGAGGCCGCGGACGCGATCGTCTACGGCGGGCTGAGTACCGTGTCCACGTCGCCGTCGTTCGCCGAGCTGGCCGAGATGATGTCCGCGGCCGCCCGTGACCTGGTCGCGGACGGTGACATCACCGAGGCGGACGCCGACGCCATCGACGCGGCGTTGGAGGCGCGTGGCATGCCCCTGTGCGGCAGGGCGCTGCCGATGGCCCTCGGCGAGGCGTTCGAGTTCGACGTCACCTTCATGTTCCCGATGAACGACCTGCCGGACTACATGTGCGAGCTGATGCACGAAGTCGGCATGCACTGGCCGCCCATGTTCCAGTGGCACGTGACCACGCCGCCGGCCGCGGACGGGGAGCTGGAGCGGCTGGAGATCGACTTCGACATCGAGCGCATGGACGGCCAGGCGTTCGACGACGACGACCTGGACTACGCGATCTACGTGCGCCTCGGCGAGCCGGTGACCTTCGAGTACGAGCTGATCGACACGGGCATGGGCTTCGCTCTGGACTCGCCCATCCCGGACGGCTTCGACCTGGATTTCACGGGCAACCCCAACTGGTTCGAGTTCGAGGCGGACGACGAGGAGCTCCCGCTGGCGCCGGACACCACGATCTACATCGCCATGGTCCACCAGAACTGTGCGAGCACCCACCTGACGATCACCCCCGAGGCGATCGTGGCCGAGCCCGCGGACGACGACGACGTGGCCGACGACGACGACGACGATGACGACGACGGCTGCGGTTGCCGCCAGGACGTGGCCCCCCACCAGCCGCTGGTGGGGGCAGCCGTGCTGCTGATGTTCACGCTCGCCGGAGCCCGCCGGCTGGGCCGGCGCAGCTGACCTTTCCCTCCGACCCCCCCCTGGGCGTATCCTGCCCGCCGATCCCCGGGAGGGAGCCATGACCATTCGTACCCTGATCGTTTCCCTGGCCGCGTCGCTGCTGCTGGCCGCGGGCTGCACCGAAGACGACCCGATCCTCGACGACGACGACGTCACCGATGACGATGACGACGACGCGTCCGAGGAGCTGGTGGTCACCGGCGCCCGCATGGTGGTGTCGCCCGAGGGCTTCATCGACATCCACGACGACGCGGGCGACCCGATCGTGTTGCACGGCGTGGGCTCGCTGAAGCTGGACCACACCGGCGAGGACGGGGTGCGCCTGGCCACGGACGGGCCCGACCGGGAGCGCACGCTGGAGGTGGTCGAGCAGACCACGCCCATGGGCACGGCCCCGCACGCGGTGCTGACCGTGGCCGGCGCCGAGGGCGAGCCCGACCTGGTGTGGACCATCGGCGCGTACGAGGACCGCGGCTTCTTCACCTTCCAGCTGCAGGTCGACAACACCACCGGCGGCGAGCTGGCCCTGGCCAAGTCCGCGGGCCTGGAGGTGCGCTGGGAGGACGACGGCGGGGTGTTTCTCGGCCAGTACCCGGACGAACACCGGATCCTGGACAACGGCTCGTACGCGGCCCTGGACTTCATCGCCCAGGTGCATCCGGGCGACACCGAGTTCGACGAGGGCTACTACAACCTGGTGCCCGGCCACTTCGAGGCCCACGTGGTCTCCACCGGCAACCACGCGGTCACGGACCTCGGCTGTGACGGTGAGGACGCGCCAGGAAGCTGCGGCTGGGTGGCCGGCGCGCTGAGCTTCGACGCCAGCTCACCCACCATCGGCCTGTCCCACAACCCGCTGATCGCGCCCGAGGCCGACGACGGCCGGCTGGGCTTCCACTACTTCTCGGCCGAGTCGGCCTGGCTGCCGTATCCCACGTCCCTGGCCGACGGCGAGTCGCGGGTGTCCGAGCTGTACTACGTGAACCCGGTGGCCAGTGACGCCCGCTACGGGCTCGAGCAGTACGCCGAGGTGCTGGCCGAGGCGCTGGAGGTGCAGCCGTGGCACCGCCGCGAGGAAGGCCGCCGGGTGCCCAACGGCTGGAACTCGTGGGCCGGGTCCGGCGGCACGGGGGGGTACGGCACGGACATCGACGAGGACGTGATGCTCGAGAACCTCGACATCATGGCCACCGAGCTGCGGGACTGGGGCATCGACTGGTTCCAGATGGACGACGGGTACGAGCCGTACTACGGCGACTGGTACGAGTGGTTGGAGGAGCGCTTCCCCAACGGCCCGGCCTGGCTCAGCCAGCAGATACGCGACGCCGGATTGATCCCGGGCCTCTGGATGGCGCCGTTCACGGCCCACCCGGACTCCCAGATCGTCGCGGACCACCCGGACTGGTTCCTCGAGCCGCTACCCCTGGGCGTGGCCGTGATCGGCGACAGCCAGATCCTCGACCTGAACCACCCCGAGGTGCTGGCCTACCTCGACGACCTGTTCACCACCTTCCACGAGGAGTGGGGCTTCGAGTGGCTGAAGCTGGACTTCGGCTACCACGCCCTGTTCGGCGAGGAGTACTACGGCGGCGTGACCCGCGAGGAAGCCTGGCGCAACGCCATGACCGTCATCCGCGAGGCCCTGGGGGAGGACGCCTTCTTCCTGATCATCGGCCAGATGGGCCCCAACCTCGACATCGCCGACGCGGGCCGGCTGACCCTGGACACCATGCCGGTGTGGGACCGCGAACCGGGCCAGACCCTGACCCTGGAGGAGGCGGGCCTCAAGCCGTCGTCGCGCACGTTCACCCGGCGCTGGTACGTGCAGGACCGGGTGTGGATCAACCACCCCGACCTGTTCTTCTTCCGCTCCAACACCCTGGACGAGACCTGGCCGCGGCTGACCCACGAGGAGTCACGCACCCTGTGCACGTCCATCGCGCTGAGCGGCGGCATCGTCAAGCTGGGCGACCGGCTGGTGGACCTGGACGGCGACGGGATCAACGTGATCCGCACCATGATCCCCACCTATCCGACCCCGGCCACGCCCCTGGACGTGTTCGAGCGGGAGTTCGCCGAGGTGCTGCTGCAGCGCGTCGACGCCCCCCTGGACGGGTTCACCGAGCCGTACCATGTGCTGGGGCTGTTCCACTGGGGTGAGAACACCGACCTGTCGGTCAATCCCTACGAGGACATCGACGACACGGACGCGGACCGCCACCACGTGATCGACCTGGCCGCCGAGGGGCTGGAGGGGGAGTACCTGGCCTACGAGTTCTGGACCGGCGAGTTCCTCGGCCCGGTCAGCGGCGAGCTGTCGTACGATGTGCCCTCCCACGACAGCCGGGTGATCGCCCTGCGCGAGCCCCTGGACCGGCCCCAGTTCCTGGGCTGGAACCGGCAGATCACCATGGGCGGCACCGCGCTTGGCGACGTGACCTGGGATGGCAGCGCCCTGACCATCCCGATGGACGCGGCCGTACCCACGGAGCTGGCGCCCTTCACCTACGAGGTCGCTGTGCACGTGCCCGACGGCTTCACCTTCGCCGACGTGACCAGCGATGGCGTGGACCTCGAGGGGCTGGCCGCGACGGTCGATGGCGAAGTCGTGCGTGTCACCTTCGTCCCCTTGGCCACCGGCGACCTGACCCTGACCCTGGATTTTTGAGCGGGGCTGGCATGCGTGAACTGCTCCTCGTGTGCCTCGGCGGCGCCATCGGTTCGGGTGGGCGGTACCTGGTGGGGCTGGGCCTCGCGAGGGCCGAGGCCGGGTTCCCGTGGAGCACCCTGGTGGTGAACCTGGTGGGCTCGTTCGTGCTCGCCGCACTGATGGGGCTGGAGATCCGCGGTGAGCCCCTGCGGCCCGACCTGCGGCTGGCGCTGACCACCGGGCTGATGGGCGGCTTCACCACGTTCTCGGCGTTCAGCCACGAGACCATGGACCTGATCCACGGCGACGCCTGGGGCCTGGCCATGCTCAACGTGGGTGTCAGCGTGGTGGGGTGCCTGGCCGCCGCAGCCCTGGGCTTCGCGCTGGCGCGCTCACTGTCGGGCGCGTGATACGGTCTGCCCGACCACGGAGGTCGCGATGACGACCCGCATCTACCACTTCTCGGGCACCGGCAACTCGTTGTGGGCGGCGCGCACGCTCGCCGAGCGGCTGGGGGACACCACGCTGACGCCGATCGTGCGGGCGCTGGCCGACGGCGACACCCACCCTGCCGAGGAGCGGGTGGGCATCGTGTGCCCGGTGTACATGTACCGGGTGCCGCACATCGTCATGCGGTTCATCCAGCGGCTGGAGACCCGCGCGCCGGTGTTCGTGGTGATGACCATGGGCGGCGCACCGGGGAACGTGTTCGTGACCGTGGAGCGGCTGCTGCAGGCCCGGGGACTGACCCTGTCGGTGGGCATGGCCGTGGCCCTGGCGTCCAACTACGCCGCGTTCGGCGGCGCCCCGGACGAAGACGAGATGGCCGAGCGTGTGGCCCGGGCCGGCGAGCAGCTCGCCGAGATCGCGTCGGTGATCGAACGGGGCGATGCGCGCGTGGAGCGGGAACACCGCTTCTTCGATGCGCGCGTGCACCCGGGGCTGCTGTACCGTCTGGGCCACGGGATGATCTCGCAGTCGGACAAGTACTACTCGGTGGACGACGGTTGCGACGGCTGCGGCATCTGCGCGCTGGTCTGCCCGGTGGACAACCTGACCATGGCCGACGATCGCCCCACCTGGGCCAACCGCTGCGAGCAGTGCATGGCATGTCTGCAGTGGTGCCCCCAGGAGGTGATCCAGTTCAAGGACAAGACCCGGGGGCAGCGCCGCTATCGCCACCCGGAGATCCGGTCCAAGGACATCGTGGCGCAGAAGAAGCCGCCCCGGGCGAAGAGCTGAGCCCGGTCAGAAGGCCTCGTCGAAGGCGAAGAAGATCCCCCACTGGTCCGGGGAGAACCCCACGTCGAAGCGCAGCTTCTTGACGAAGTCCGAGGGCAGCGCGATGCGCAGGCCTGCCCCGGCGGTCGTGGCCAGCAGGCGCTCGGTGGCCAGGCCGTCGACCCACACCCGGCCCGCCTCGCCGAACACCACGCCCGACAGGAGGAACCAGATCGGGAACCGCAGCTCGGCCGCGCCCGCCACGTAGTGGTGGCCGCGGAAGCGGAACGAGTAGTAGCCCCGCAGCTGGTCGATGCCGCCGAGGTCGACGTTCGTGTAGTAGGCGCGCTCGCCCACGCCGGCGGCGCCGTCGAGGCGGAGGGCCAGCACCAGGTCCGGGGCCCGCAGCGGCACGAACCGCCGCAGGTCGAAGCCCACCCGCACGAGGGGCGCGGCCTCGCTGGCCTGCACCGGCCAGACCTCGGCCCACGCCTCGTGTCGCCAGCCGCGCCGTGGGGAGAACATGGCGTCCCGGCCGTCGTGCACCGCCGCGACCCGCGCGGCCACGTGGTGGCCGGTGACCCGCGGCTGGACCTCGCCGCTGCGCGCCAGCACGATCTCCTCGATGCCCTCCTGGAACCAGGCGTAGCGGCCGCCGATCGCGATCTCCAGGCCGTCCAGCGGGTGCAGCACCACGTCGCCCCCCGCCTCGAGGCGCAGCGGCTCGGTGGCGACGAGGTCCGCCACCTGCGCGTCCATGCCCACGCCGAAGTCGTTGTCCCGCCAGTTGTCGAACTCCACGAATCCCTGCAGGCTCAGCTGGCGGGCGACCCGGTTGGCGCGCGCGTCGAGCTCCACGTGCAGGCCCGGGTGGCGGGTCATGCCCATGATCTGCAGGGACACCAGGGCGCCGCGGGCCTTGTAGGGGTAGAAGAACAGGGCCCCGCCGAGGATGAACTGGTGGGTCGGCGAGTAGCCGATCACCGGCGACGGGGTCCAGCCGAACACGGGCGCGTGCAGCCCGCGCACGTCCGCTGGGTCCACAGCGTCCGTCGGCGCGGGGTGGACCTGCTCGCCGGCCACGTACGTGGCCAGCACCTCGAGGTCGTACAGGTCGACCGCATCCATCTCGAAGGGGGACGCCGCCAGGATCACGAAGTCGGCGTGGCTACCCTCGGCGAGCACGCCCACGTCCGTACGGCCCACGGCCAGGGCGCCGTGGCGCGTCATCCCCTGCAGGGCCTGGCCGACCGTGAGCGTGCGCTGCTCGCAGTGCGCGATGGGCTCCCCGGCGGGGGTGCGGCCGGACGCGGCCACGGCGGCCAGCGCCAGCGGCGACAGGCTCAGCCGGTGGAAGTCGGCGCCGGGGTAGGCCACGGTGGTCCCGTAGGGCCAGTCCGAGGTCAGCGCGGGCTGTACGCCCGCGGCGAACAGCTCCCGGAAGCGGAGCATGTCCCGCGATGCCGGCTCGCCGTAGGCCTGGACCAGCAGCGGCAGCTCGTGAAGCTGGCCGGGCAGCAGCGTGACGCGGAATCCGGACTCGTGGATCCGATCGAGGAGATCTCCGCCGCAGCTGCCGCAGTGATCGAGCACGTCGGTCGCGCGCGCGTGGCGCCGGTGCGCGACCTCGGTGCGGGCGGCGATCAGGCGCTCGGCCGCGGCCCGGCCCTGCACGTGGTACGCCACCCCCGCCCGCCCCGCGAACAGCAGCTGGCGGCGCACCTCCCGCGGCGAGACGTGCACCTCCCCGCCCGGCGCGTACGCCGTGTCGCCGCCCAGCAGCGCTGGCGGCGACAGGGACTCGTCCGCGAAGTACTTGCGTCCGAAGTACTGCAGCTGGGGTCCGGGCGCGCCCCTGGCGTCGTGGCCCATGGGCTTCATCAGGAAGTCGGTCTCGGCCGCGGCGCCGAAGGAGCGGGTGGATACGCGCAGGTGCCACCGGTCCTGCTTCATCAGCCGTCGGTACAGGGCGGCGTGGTCCGGGAAGAAGGTGTTGTCGCCGATGGTGGTGATGCCGTAGCCCAGGGCCCGCTCCTGCCCGGTGAGCATGGCCTCGGTGAGCACGTCCGGGCCGAAGCGGTCGTACACCTGTCGCAGCGCGTCCCACGCCGCCTGCTCCATCAGGACGCCGGTGGGCGCTCCGTCCGCGTCGCGCACGATCGCGCCGCCGTCCGGGTCGGGGGTGTCCGCGTCGATGCGCAGCAGGGCCAGCCCCGCTGGATTGATGTAGACGTGGTGGCCTCCCTTGAGCGCGACGTAGGCGGGCTCCTCGCCGAGCAGGGGGACCATGGCGTCGTGGTCGGGCAGGGCGCCACCGAACGGGGCCGTGTCCAGGTTGCGCGCCAGGGTCCAGCCGCCGAGGGGCCGGGTGCGGGCGTCCGCGAGGGCGGCGCGGAGATCCTCGAGGGTGAGCACCGTGGCGAGGTCGGCCTGGATCAGGCTCAGGCCGCCGTCCACGAAGTGGATATGGGCGTCCACGAAGCCGGGGCAGACGAACCGGCCTTGCAGATCCACGCGGCGGGCGTGGTCCCAGGTGCCCGTGGCGGGCGGGGCGTCGCCGACCGCCAGGATCGTGCCGCGGTCGACCACGAACCAGGTGGCGTCCGGTTGCTCGCCGGCGCCGGTGAACACGACCCCGCCGTGGTACAGCACGGGATCGCTCGGTGACCTGGCGTGGACCGTTCCAGCGGTGCCGAGGAGCGTGGCGAGCCACAGGGCCAGGGCCGACACCTGCCACAGGTGGCCACTGGGGACGGGAGACTGTCGTGCTGCCATGGCGGGCCCCTCCCCGGGAGCCAGGACTCCACTGTACCGCGGGAGGTGAGCGGGGTCAGGTAACATGCCGGTGGACCAGGTTGCGCGTGTCCGGACGCACGAATCCCACGCGAGAGGCTGCATGAACCGCTCGAGGCTGGTCTCCACGCCGAAGAAGGAGAATACTGATCGCGCCACCAGCCAACGGGAGTCGAGCGATGAAGATCCTGGTACCCGTCGCCAGCCAGCGGTCCGCCGAGATCACCAGCGAGTACATCGTGCGCGTGGCCACCAGCCTCGGCGCGGAGGTGCTCGCCCTACACGTGCACGAGACCGCGGAACCGAGCCCGGTGGGGCTAGGTGCGGTGGCGGTGATCCGAGAGGTCTGCGAGGGGGCTGGCCTGACCGCGGCCGCCCAGGTCGAGCGGGGTCCGCTGGTGCGCACCATCCAGTACGTGGCCGACCGCGAGGGGGTGAACCTGGTGGTGATGGGCATCCACCCGTTCATGAAGATGGAGGACTGGACCGCGTCCCATGTGCTGCAGGGCTCGGACCTGCCCGTGGTGGTGATCCCCTACGTGGCGCCGCGGTAGTCCCCAAACGACGAACCCCGGGACAATCGCCCGGGCCCGTCTATCGTCAATCGGTCGAAAATTCAGGGTGGTCGGGGCGAGAGGATTTGAACCTCCGACTTCTTGCTCCCGAAGCAAGCGCGCTACCAGGCTGCGCCACGCCCCGACACGGCGGCACGAAATAGCACCGCTGCCACGGTCCGTCAATCCCTGAGGGCGTTTCCCCGCGTTAATCGCGGCGTTCCCGGCGAGAACCTGGGGGGTGGTGGGGCACCCCGGGAGTTGTGGCCGATTTCCGGCCAGAACTCGTGGGGTGGAGGGTCACGCTCGGACTTGTGGCCGATTTCCGGCCAGGACTCTTGGGGTGGGGTGGCACCCTCGGACTTGTGGCCGATTTCCGGCCAGACTCGTGGAGTGCGGTAGTGGGCTCTCCACGATCTGCGATCGATGCGCAGGAACGCGATTTCGGATCCAGTCGGGGCGTCAGGCGTTGTCCGCGCGCTCCCGGATCTGGCGGATGGCCTCGGCGTAGTCGCCGTCGGGCCAGCCGAAGATGCCGGAGCCGGAGACGAAGACGTCGGCGCTGGCGAACTCGTCGGAGTTGGTGGCCTTGACGCCGCCGTCCACCTCGATGAGCGGGGGATCGGTCATGCCGAGCTGGTCGAAGCGCTCGCGCAGCTCGTCGATCTTGCGCAGGGTGCGGGGGATGTAGGGCTGGGAGCCCCAGCCCGGATTGACGGTCATGATCACGATCAGGTCGAGGTCCTCGAGCACGTAGTCCAGCGCGGAGATGGGGGTGTGCGGGTTGAGCGCCACGCCCGCCTTGATGCCGCGGGAGACGAAGGGCTCGTCGTGCTTCATCATGCGCACGGTGTTGTGCAGGTGGGCGCAGGCCTCGGCGTGCACGGCGATGTACGTGGCCCCGGCCTCGGCGAATGCGGTGAGGTGCTTCTCGGGCTCCTCGATCATGAGGTGCACGTCCAGCGGCTTCGTGGCGTGGCGCTTCACGGCCTTGGCGATCAGCGGGCCGATGGTGATGTTGGGCACGAAGCGGCCGTCCATCACGTCCACGTGGATCCAGTCGGCGCCAGCAGCCTCGACCTTCTCCACCTCGGCGCCGAGGTTCGCGAAGTCACACGACAGCAGCGACGGCGCGATCAGGTGGTTGCGGCTCATCCCCATACCTCCCCGGGCTGGACCCGGAATCCGTTGACGAACGAGGGCGCGTCCATGCGGCGCTTGCCCTCGGGTTGTACCTCGACCAGGGACAGGAACCCCTCGCCACAGGCCACGGTGACCCCGGCGCGGCCCGCGTCGACCACCGTGCCCGGGGCCGTTTCCCCGTCGTGGTCCACCAGCAGCGCACGCAGCACCTTGACCCGTCTGCCGTCGCGGAAGGTGAACGCGCCGGGCCAGGGGAAGGTGCCCCGCACCAGCCGCTCGAGCTCGACCGCGGACCTCGACCAGTCGAGCTGGCCCACGTCCTTGCTCAGCAGGCGCGCGTAGCTGGCCTCGGCGTCGTCCTGGGGGGTGGCGACCAGGGTGCCGGCGCGGAGCTGCTCGAGCGTGTCGCCCAGCAGGTCGGCGCCGAGCACGGTCAGCCGCTCGCCCAGGGACGCGGTGGTGTCTTCGGGCCGGATCGGCTCGGACCGCTTCAGCAGCACCGGCCCGGTGTCCATGCCCTCGTCCATCAGCATGGTGGTCACGCCGCAGGTGTCGTCCCCGGCGATGATCGCGTACTGCACCGGTGCGGCCCCGCGCCAGGCGGGCAGCAGCGAGAAGTGCACGTTGATGCAGCCGTGGCGGGGCAGCGCGAGCACCCGGGGGGGCAGGATCTTCCCGTACGCCACCACCACGATCAGGTCCGGCTCCAGCGCGGCCAGCTCGTCGATCACGTCGTGATTTCGCAGGCCGCGGGGCTGGTACAGCGGCACGCACAGGTCCTTCGCGCACATGCCCACGGGCGGAGGGGTCATCCTGCGGCCGCGGCCCGCGCGCTTGTCCGGCTGGCAGTACACCGCCACCACCTCGTCCGGGCCGTCGAGCAGGCGCTGCAGGCAGGGCACGGCCCAGGTGGGCGAGCCCATGAAGACCACGCGCAGCGGCTGATCCCCGATGGGTGCGGTGGGCAGCATGGCGCTCCTAGGTGTCGTTGTTCTTCTTGGCCTTGCGCTGGCCCTTGAGGTACAGGCGGCGCTTGAGCGTACCCATGCGGTCGACCAGGGTGACGCCGTCGAGGTGGTCGATCTCGTGCTGCAGCACCACGGCCGGGAACCCGCTGGCCTCGATCTCGATGGGCTCGCCGTCGCGGTCGAGGCCGTGCACCACGATGTGGTCGGCCCGCTTGACCTCGATGGTCACGTCCGGGCAGGACAGGCAGCCCTCCTCGAAGATGCAGGTGCCATCCCGGCTCGCGATCACGGGGTTGACCACGGCGAGCAGCTGGCGGTGGTCCTCGCCCTCCTCGCCGGCGGGCACGTCCTCGCTGGACAGGTCGATGTCCGCGGTGATCACCCGCAGACCGACCCCGACCTGGGGTGCGGCCAGGCCCACGCCTGGGGCGGCGTACATCGTGTCGGCCATGTCGCGGATCAGCTGACGGACGTCGTCGGTGATCTCCTCGACCTCGCGGGCGCGGGTCGACAGGACCGGATCCGGGACCTCGACGATGGGGAGCACGGCCATGGGCCTGGTATAGGGGGACGGATTCAGGTCGTCAAGCGGCGGTCATTTCTTGAACCGGGAGAGGAACCCGGACAGGCCCCCCTGGCCCTTCTGACGGGCGCGCTCGACGCGCATCTCGCAGGAGCGGTACTCCTTCATCGCCTCCTCGTTGGTGCGCTGGCGGCGCAGCACGCGCCGCAGCAGCTCCAGGGCTACCTCGTCCTTGCCCATCTTGATCGCGGCCTTGGCCAGCAGGTGGTAGTGGTCGGCGTTCTTGGAGGCGTTGGCCGCCTCGGTCATCATGTCGAACCCGCGCTGGGACGCCTCGGAGTCGTTGCCCGCCAGCAGGAACGTGGTGTAGCCGTAGTAGCAGCGGTACTCCTGCTCCTCGGGATCGCCGTCGCACGCCTCCTTGAACTTCTTGTGCGCGTCCATGGTCTGACCGCGGTACACCAGGGCCTTGCCCATCTTGTACGCGGCCTCGGCGTCCATCAGGCGGCGGGCCTGCTCCATGGCCACTTCCTGGGGGTCCTTCTTGCCGTAGATCACCTTGTCGATGTAGGCCTGCCGCGGCTTGTCGTGCTCCAGGACGGAGTGCGCCTCGCCGATGCGGGTGAAGATCGAGTTGACCTGCTTGCGGATCGGCCCGGGCCGGTCGGTGAAGTGGTCCGGGTGGTACTGCTTGGCCAGCGCGAAGTACGCCTGGCGCACGTCCGTGGAGTTGGCGTCCTCGCCGATGCCGAGCACCTCGAGGTAGTTCTGTCGCTCCATGCTCGCCAGGGTCTCGTCCAGCTCCTCGAGGAAGGTGCGCTCGGCGTCGTCGAGGGTGGACTCGTCCGTGTCGCCGAAGTCCTCCTCCTCCTCGGGCTCCTCCTCCTGGGGAGGCGGGGCCACGGCCGGGGCGTTGGCCAGGGCGTCGCGCGCGGACTCGTCGATGTCGAAGTCGTTGCCGAACAGGGACTTGCCCAGGGAGGTCACCCGGTCCTCTGCCGTGTCCGGGTCCCCGATGTCCACGGCGTCCTCCTCGTCCACGGGGGAGGCCGGTGCGGCCGCGTCGGCCGCCTCTTCGGCCGCGGGCTGGGGGGCGGCGACTGGTGGGATGGTGTCCGAGGTGGTTGCGCCGTCGATGCCCACGGCGAATGCGGCCCTGGCCTCGGTCGCGGCAGGGGCTACCTCCTCGGCCGGGGCCTCGGGCTCGGGCTCGGGCTCGGCGGCACCGTCGGCACCGTCGGCCTGGTCGGCCACCAGCACGCCGGTGGACAGCAGCAGCCACGCCAGCTTGATCGCCCGGTTGACCGGGATCGGCGGGTCGTCGAGCACCTCCCTGAGGGTCGCGCCGCTGGCGAGCCGGCGGATCAGGGACAGGTCCTTCTTCTTGAGGCCGAACTGGTCGAGGCCGGCGGTGGGCACCTTGTTCAGCTGCGGCGTGGCGGACAGGTAGGGGGTCAGCCGGCGGTGGATATCGGCCTCGTCGCCCACCTTGAGCGCGGCCATGAACATCAGCGCCGGCAGCTTGATCGTCAGGGGAGTGCCCGTGCTGCCCTTGGTGTCGAACAGCTGGCGGAAGGAGAACGTGCCCTGGGTCCAGCTCGCGGCCCGCTCCACCAGCAGGCTGGTGCGCCAGCGCAGCAGGCCCTCCATCTTGTCGCTGCTGATCACGCCCCGTTCGACCAGGTCGTCCACCGGGTTGCCCTTGCCCTCGCGCATGCGGTTGATCGCCTCGTCGGCGATCTCCCGGGGCAGGGTGCCGCGCTCGGCCAGCAGCATGGGCAGGGACTCCTCGGCGGAGCTGCTCTCCACGCGGTTGGCGCGGCCGTCCACGTAGTTGATGTCGTGCCACTGCGGGCCGCTGCGCAGGGTCAGGATGCCGGTGCGGTGGCCGGCGATCGGCATGGCCATCGCCTCCAGCGGGTGGATGGCCGGGAAGGGTCCTCGATCGGGAATCGACACGCTCACTCCCCTCTGTGGGTCCCGGCCCGCGCCGGGAGGGACACCCAGGATATCGCATTTGCGGCCCCCGAGGTCCCCTCGGGTTGCTTTGTGCGCGTGCGTATCTAGGTTTCGGAATAGCGTGTGGGGGCGCGCGTGTTGGCTGTCGTGCGACGCAGGAGGAGACGAAGATGCGTGGTTTGAAGCTGTGGACCCTGACCACCTGCGCGGCCACCGCGCTGGTCGTGACCGTGGCCATGACGTGGAGCTGCAAGCCGGGCCAGGCCGACGCCCAGGACAGCGACGCCCCGGTGAGCGCCCTGGCGCTGGAGGAGGCGATCGTGGCCTCGGCCGAGGACGCGGTCGGCTCGGTGGTGTCCATCGAGACCCAGGTGCCGATCGAGGTGGCGCTGGGCGGCATGATGGGACCGCACGGCGACATGTTCGACAACCCGTTCGCGCCGTTCTTCGACCTGCCCCCGGGCTGGGACTCCGAGCCGGGCCAGGAGGAGGAACCCGAGGTGGAGCGGCTGACCACGGCCGGCGGGTCGGGCGTGGTGCACACGGCCGACGGCCACATCGTGACCAACGCCCACGTGATCGAGGACGCGGTCGAGATCCGCGTGATCCTGTCGGACGGCCGGACCTTGGAGGCCGAGGTGGTGGGCGCGGACGCGGAGAGCGACCTGGCCGTGATCAAGGTCGACGTGGCCGGGCTGACCCCGGTGCGCTACGCGGACAGCGGCCACGTCAAGCCGGGCCAGTTCGCCATCGCCGTGGGCATGCCCCTGGGCCACGACTACACGGTGACCGTGGGGCACGTCAGCGCCATCGGCCGGGGCAACATCTACCCCTCGGACGCGTTCAGGGACCCGGAGTTCCTGACCCAGCAGCGGCTGAGCATCCAGAGCTTCATCCAGACCGACGCGTCCATCAACCCGGGCAACTCCGGCGGCCCGCTGCTCAACCTGCACGGCGAGGTGCTGGGCATCAACACCATCGTGCAGGGGGGCATCGGCGGGGGCTTCGGCTTCGCCATCCCCGCGGAGCTGGTGCAGCGGGTGGCCTCCCAGCTGATCGACACCGGCGAGGTGTCGCGGGCGTGGCTGGGCGTGTCCATGACCGACCTGACGTACGAGAAGGCGATCGCGTTCGAGGTGGGCCGCAACCACGGCGCGCTGGTGGAGCAGGTGTTCCCGGGCAGCCCGGCCGACAGCGTGGGGCTGAAGGCGGGGGACGTGATCGTGGCCGTGGACGACGACGAGGTGCGCGGCAGCACCGGCGTGGTCTACCGCATCTCCAGCCACCTGGCCGGCGAGACCATCGCGCTGACGTACGTGCGCGGCGGCAAGGAGAAGCGGGTGGAGTTCGAGGCGGGGGAGCGGCGCGATGGCCTGGCGTCCAGCGGCGCTGGCGCGGCGGCCGAGGAGCCCGAGGAGGAGGCGTCGGCCCAGGGCGGCAAGTACGGCATGCTGCTGCGCTCGGTGACGTCCCAGGACAACGAGTCCCTGGACCGGCCAGCGAACGCCAAGGGCGTGCTGGTGGTGGAGGTGGTGCCGTCGTCCATCGCGCACCGCGCCGGGGTACGCGCCGGGGACGTGATCCTCGACGTGGACGGCAAGGCCGTGCGCGATCCCGCGGGCGTGGTCGAGGCGCTGGGCGGGGCGACCAAGGAGTACGTGCCGCTGACCGTGGAGCGGGGCGGGGATCAGCGGTTCGTGGCGATGAAGCGGATCGCGGAGTAGGGGCGGGGGCGTCGGCGGGGGCGTCGGCGGGGGCGTCGGCTCCGTCTCACTTGAGCCGACCTACCGGTCACGGCGGGTCGGCCACGCCGTCGCAGTCGTTGTCCACCGCGTCGTCGCAGACCTCGTCCTCGCCCGGGCTGATGTCCGGATCGGCGGGCTCGCAGTCGACCTCGTCGTCCCAGCCGTCGCCGTCGAAGTCGAAGGCGTAGTCCGGGTCGTCGGCGCGGCAGCCGGCGAGCAGCAGCAGCGGCAGGAGCCTCGTCAGTCCTTCAAGCCCAGGTGCAGCTCGTCGAGCTGGGCGGGATCCACGGCGGCGGGGGCCTCGGTCATCAGGCAAGAGGCGGACGTGGTCTTGGGGAAGGCGATCACGTCGCGGATGGCGTCCGTGCCCGACAGCATGGCCACGAGCCGGTCGAAGCCGAAGGCGATGCCGCCGTGGGGCGGGGCGCCGTAGGTAAGGGCCTTCAGCAGGAAGCCGAACTTCTCGGCGGCCTCGGCCTCGTCGATGCCCAGCGCGCGGAACATGCGCTGCTGCAGCTCGGGGGTGTGGATGCGGATCGAGCCGCCGCCCAGCTCCACGCCGTTGCACACCAGGTCGTACGCGCGGGCGCGCACGGCGCCGGGCTCGGTCTCGAGCCGGTCGAGGTCCTCGTCCACGGGCGCGGTGAACGGGTGGTGGGTGGCCACGTACCGGTCCTGGTCCTCGTCGTGGTCCAGCAGGGGGAAGTCCACGATCCAGCAGAAATCGAAGGCGTCGGCCGGGATCATGTCCTGCTCGGCGGCCAGCTCGCGGCGGAGCCGGTCCAGGGCGGTGTCGACCACGGTCCGCGCGCCGGTGGCGGCCATGAACAGGTCGCCGTCGGCCGCGCCGAGCTGCTCGGCCACGGTCGCCTTGAAGTCGTCGCCGAAGCCCTTGGCCGCGGGGCCGGTCCAGCCGCTGGCCGTGACCTTGCCCCACAGCAGGCCGCCGAGGCCGAGCTGCTTGCCGCGGTCCACGATCGCGTCGATCTGCTTGCGGCTCCTGCCAGCCCCGCCCGGCAGCACCATGCCCTTGAGCACGCCGCCGTCGGCGATCGAGGCGGTGAGGAAGTCGAACCGGATCTCGCCGGCCGTGGCCAGGTCGGCCAGCTCCATGCCGAAGCGGAGGTCGGGCTTGTCGCAGCCCCAGCGCTCCATGGCCTCGGCGTAGGGCAGGCGGCGGAACGGGGTGGTCAGCTCCACGCCGAGCGCCTCCTTCCACAGGGCGGCCATCAGCCGCTCGGCCATGGACATCACGTCGTCGGAGTCCACGAAGCTCAGCTCGAGGTCGATCTGGGTGAACTCGGGCTGGCGGTCCGCGCGCAGGTCCTCGTCGCGGAAGCAGCGCACGACCTGCATGTAGCGGTCCGCGCCGGCCACCATCAGCAGCTGCTTGAACAGCTGGGGCGACTGGGGCAGGGCGTAGAAGCCGCCGCGGTGGATGCGGCTGGGCACCAGGAAGTCGCGGGCGCCCTCGGGCGTGGAGCGGGTCAGCACCGGGGTCTCGACCTCGAGGAAGCCCTCGGCGTCGAGGTGGCGGCGGCACGCCTGCAGGGCGCGGTGGCGTAGCACCAGCTTGTCCATCAGCTCGGGCCGGCGCAGGTCGAGGTAGCGGTGGGCCAGCCGGGTCTCCTCGTGGCTGGGGGTGCGCATGGACAGGTCGAAGGGCAGGGGCTCGCAGCCGGCGAGCCGCTGCCACGTCACCGCGTCGATCTCGATGGCGCCGGTGCCGTCGCCCTTGCGCTGGTTCTCGGGCCGGGCGCGGACCGTGCCGCGGATGGACAGCACGGACTCGGCGCGGATGTCGGCCGGGGTGAGGTCGCCGTGCTCGGCGGCGAGGTCGGACAGCACCACCTGCACGGCGCCGAAGCGGTCCCGCAGGTGCACGAAGGTCAGGCCGCCGAGGTCGCGCTTGGACGCCACCCAGCCGTTGAGCACCACCTCGGCACCGTCGTGCTGCAGGCCCAGCTCGCCGCAGGTGTGGGTTCGTTTGGGGGTCGCCATGGTTCACCTCCGCTCGCGAGGAAGGGGGCATACCACGAACCGCGCGGGGGAGCGAGAGCCCACGCCCGAGCGCGCGCGCGGGCTCAAATCAAGTCCCAATCCCCGAACTGCACGCAGCATCGTCTCCCCCTCTTCGCCTGCTCCCCCTCTTCGCCTGCTCCTGTCCCTGTTCCTCTCCCCCAACACCTCCGCCCGGCCCGGCCGCTTTTCGCATTCCTCGGCCCTGCGCACCGGGACCTTCGCTTCCGGTCCGAGGTGGTTCCGGGTTCGGGGCCAGGGCAGAGGGGCTGCGGGGTGGTTCGGGCTCGGAGGCGGAACCGCTCTTGACGGTCCCGGTGACAGGGCCTGTGGATGCTGCGCGGCCTCCTCCGGGGGCGATCCAAGAGCGTCATCTTTGCCCCGATCGGGCGACATTCCGATCCTTGGCCGGCCAAGCGCGTCTGCTTTGCCGGATCGGGGCAGAGAGCCTGCTCTTGGACGAGGTGCTCGCCGGAGGGGTGGCGGCTAGAGGCTCTCGAGGCCGTCGAAGCCGGAGTTGCACTCGGGGTCGTCGGCGTCGATCAGGCCGTCGGCGTCGTCGTCGATGGCGTTGTTGCACTCGTAGGCGTCGTCGAAGCCGACCTCGAAGCCGAAGTAGAGGGTGTCGGGATCGAGGGCGTCGATCCAGCCGTCGCCGTCGTTGTCGATGCCGTCGAGGTCGGGGGTGGCGCCGGTGGCCTCGTCGTCGATGGTGGACCACCACGGGGTCTGGGCGCACTCGGGGTCGTCGTAGTCGGTGTAGCCGTCGCCGTCGTTGTCCACGCCGTCGTTGCACTCGGCCGTGCCGTAGCCCAGCTCGCCGATGGGGTCGGGGCCGAGGCAGTCGGCGTCGCCCTCGTCGATCCAGCCGTCGCCGTCGTTGTCGTAGCCGTCCTCGCAGGGGTGCACGGCCCAGTCCTCGTAGTCGTCCATGGCGCTGAGGCACTCGGCGTCGTCCGCGTCGATCAGGCCGTCGATGTCGTTGTCGAGCTGGTCGTTGCACTCGGTGCTGCCGTAGCCGTCCTCGTACCCGCCGGCCAGGCACTCGGGGTCGTCGTAGTCGGCCCAGCCATCGCCGTCGTTGTCCACGGCGTCGTCGCAGTTGGACTCGTCCGGGTCGAAGCCGTCCACGCAGTCGGCGTCGCCCTCGTCGATGTCGCCGTCGCCGTCGTTGTCCACGCCGTCGTTGCAGGCGGTGACGCCGTCACCCTCCTCGGACGCGTCGTCCGCGTCGGTGCAGCCCGCGTCCAGCAGGTCGTCCCAGCCGTCGCCGTCGTTGTCCACGCCGTCGGCGCAGTCCGCGGTCTCGCTGTCCATGCCCGACTGGCAGTGGGGATCGTCGAAGTCGGTCAGGTTGTCGCCGTCGTTGTCGTTGAAGTCGTTGCACTCGTCGACGAACGTGTCGTACTCGTTGTCGTCCACGAGGTCGTAGCAGCCCGGGTCGAGCATGTCGATCCAGTCGTCGCCGTCGTCGTCGACGCCGTTGTTGCACTGGCTGCCCTCGTCCGTGTCGAACGCGTCGGCGCAGTTGTCGTCCACGATGGCGGTCAGGCCGGCGAGGTCGTTGTCGATGCCGTCGTTGCACTCGTTGGCGCCGAACCCGCCCTCGTCGTCGGCGTTCCAGTTGCCGCCGCAGCCCGGGTCGTCCACGTCCTGCCAGCCGTCACCGTCGTTGTCGATGCCGTCGAAGCACAGGGGCTCCTCGGTGTCGTCGAAGGCGTGCACGCAGTTGGGGTCCTCCCAGTCGGTGAAGCCGTCCCAGTCGTCGTCCGCGCCGTTGTTGCACGTGGTCGTGCCCCAGGTGGACTCGGTGAACGGGAAGACGTTGCACTCGGGGTCGTCCATGTCGACCCAGCCGTCGTTGTCGTTGTCCGTGTCGTCGTTGCACATGTCGGGCTGGGGGATGTTCTCGTCGTCCAGCATGGCGTTGGTGCACACGTCGTCCTCGCCGTCGGTGAGGTCGTCGTTGTCGTTGTCGATGCCGTCGTTGCACTGGCTGAGGCCGACGCCCTGCTCGACCGTGCCGGTGAAGCAGTCCGGGTCGTCGCCGTCGGTCCAGGTGTCGCCGTCGTTGTCGATGCCGTCGTCGCAGTTGTCCAGCTGCTCGGTGTCGTCGCTGGCCGCGGTGCAGGCGCTGTCGTCCGCGTCGACGAGCACGTCGCCGTCGTTGTCCAGGCCGTCGTTGCAGGCCAAGGTGCCGTAGCCCGCCTCGGTGAACGGGGCGGACCAGCAGACCGGGTCGGCCAGGTCGGTCCAGCCGACGCCGTCCTCCTCCACGCCGTTGGCGCAGCCGTCGACGGCGGTGGCGGCCTCGTCGTCGTCCGCGGCCGAGGTGCAGCCGGTGTCGTCCGCGTCGGTGTCGCCGTCGCCGTCGTTGTCCGTGCCGTCGTTGCACTCGGCAACGCCGAAGCCGATCTCGCGGCCGTCGGTGGCGCAGTCGATGTCGTCGCCGTCGGTCCAGCCGTCGTTGTCGTTGTCCACGCCGTCGGCGCAGGTGTCGGTGGACTCGCTGGTGTCCCAGCCGTCGTCGCAGTCCGGGTCGTCGGCGTCGGTCAGGCCGTCGGTGTCGTTGTCCGCGCCGTCGTTGCAGGCCTGGGTGCCGGCGTAGCCCTCGGACTCGGCGGTCTCGTCGCCGGCGCAGCCCGGGTCGTCCGGGTAGTCGGTCCAGCCGTCGCCGTCGTTGTCGATGCCGTCGTTGCAGGCCGGGTCGGTCTCGTTGTCGTCGAAGCCGTCGTCGCAGCCCGGGTCGTCCGCGTCGGTCTGGCCGTCACCGTCGTTGTCGGTGTAGTCGCTGCACTGGAACGTCGGCGGGTTGGCCTCGCCGTTGTCGTGGGGATCGCCCGCGCAGCCCGGGTCCTCGGCGAAGTCGGTCCAGCCGTCGCCGTCGTCGTCCACGGAGTTGTTGCACTGCCCGACCTGCTCGTAGGGATCGGACGCCGCGCCACACTGCGGGTCGTCCGCGTCGGTGAACCCGTCGACGTCGTTGTCGATGCCGTCGTTGCACTCGACGCCGGCCGGGTCCAGGGTGCCGTCCTCGAGCTCGTAGGACGGGTCGTCGGCGTCCACCATGCAGTCCGGGTCGTCCGCGTCGATCCAGGTGTCGCCGTCGTTGTCGATGCCGTCCTCGCACTCGGGCACGTCCTCGTCGTCGTCCCAGCCGCCGGCGCACTCGGGATCCTCGTCGTCGATCCACAGGTCGCCGTCGTTGTCGATGCCGTCGGCACAGGCGGCGGGCGCGGCGTCGAGCTCCTCGTCGTCGGTGGCGCCGGTGCAGCCGCCGTCGTCCGGGTAGTCGGTCCAGCCGTCGCCGTCGTCGTCGATGCCGTTGGAGCAGGCCGGGGACTCGGACGTGTGGGCCGGGTTGGAGCAGCTCGGGTCGCCGGCGTCGACCAGGCCGTCGCCGTCGTTGTCGATGCCGTCGTGGCACTCGTCCGCGGTCAGGGGGTCGCTCTCGTCGTCGTCCAGCACGTCGATGCAGCCCGGGTCGTCCAGGTCGATCCAGGTGTCGAGGTCGTCGTCCACGCCGTTGCCGCACGCGGCCGGGCCCTCGTTGCCGTCGTCGGCCGTGTCGCACTCGGGGTCGTCGCCGTCGGCCAGGGCGTCGCCGTCGTTGTCCACGCCGTCACTGCAGGCCTCGGCGAACTGCAGCAGGGAGTCCTCGCTGGTGTCCGTGGAGGTGAGGCAGCCGTCGTCGTCCATGTCGACCAGGGCGTCGCCGTCGTTGTCAACGCCGTCGTCGCACTCCCACTCCTCCTGGTCGTCCCAGCACAGCTCGCAGCCGGCGGGCTCGGTGTACAGGGGCGGCGCGCGCAGGCCGTCGCAGCCCGGGTCCTCGTCGTCGACCCAGCCGTCGCCGTCGTCGTCCATGCCGTTGGCGCAGGCCGCGGCCTCGGAGTCGTCGTTGGGGTCGTCGCAGTGGTCGTCGTCGCCGTCGATGGCGCCGTCGCCGTCGTTGTCCACGCCGTCGCCGCACTCGGCGGTCAGCTCGGTGTTGGTCTCGTCGTCGTCGAACGGGTCGTCGCAGCCCGGGTCCAGGGGGTAGTCGGCCCAGCCGTCGCCGTCGTCGTCGATGGCGTTGGTGCAGGCGGTGGCGCCCTCGACCAGGTCGTAGCCGTCCGCGCAGTCCGGGTCGTCGGCGTCGGTCACACCGTCGGCGTCGTTGTCCGTGTCGTCGTTGCACTGGTAGGTGACGTCGAAGCCGCCCTCGTCCGAGCCCGCCGGGTCGCCGGCGCAGCCCGGGTCGTCCATGTCGATCCAGCCGTCCGCGTCATCGTCGATCTCGTTGTTGCACGCGCCGATCTCGGTGGACTCGTCGTTGTCCCAGCCGTCCTCGCAGTCCGCGTCCTCCCAGTCCACGTCGCCGTCGCCGTCGTTGTCCGTGCCGTCGTTGCAGGCGAAGGCGGAGTACTGCGGGTCCTCGTCCTCGGCCCAGTCGTTGTTGCAGCCCGGGTCGTCGAAGTCGGTCCAGCCGTTGTCGTCGTTGTCGAAGCCGTCGGTGCACGGGGCGTTGGACTCGCTGTCGTCGAGGCCGTCCGCGCAGCCGTCGTCCTCGGCGTCGACCAGGCCGTCGCCGTCGTTGTCCTCGCCGTCGGAGCACTCGGTCTCGCCGTCGTCCTCCTCGTCCGTGTCGAGCACGTCGTCGCAGCCCGGGTCGTCGAGGTCGACCCAGCCATCGCCGTCGTTGTCCAGGGTGTCGTCGCACTCCGGCGGCGGGCTCTCGCTGTCGTCCTTGCCGTCGTCGCAGTCCGGGTCGTCGGCGTCGATGGCGCCGTCCGAGTCGTTGTCCAGGCCGTCGCTGCACTCGGTGTCGCCCGCGTCGGTCTCGTCGTCGTCGAGCTCGTCCTCGCAGCCCGGATCGGCGTCGTCGATCCAGCCGTCGCCGTCGTTGTCCTCGCCGTCGTCGCAGTCGGGCTGCGGCTCGGCCAGCAGGTCGAAGTCGGTGATGATCACGTCGAGCTGGGCGCCCTCGTCCAGCACCTCCTTGTCCGTGATCGGGGACAGGGCCACGAGCTCGCCGTCGAAGAAGCCCTCCGCCTGCAGGGTGAACGGCAGGGGCGTGTTGCTCTCCTCGACCTCCAGGCCGAGGGTGGGCAGCGCGTCGAAGGCGTCGCCGTCGGGCCACACGCTCATGCGCAGCTCGTTGATGCCGTCCGAGTCCGGGTCCTCCAGGACCAGGCCGTCGGTCACGCCCACCGCGCCGTAGGGGTTGCCCTCGGCGTCGAGCAGGCCGCGGTCGGGGTCGAGCGTGACGGTGATCTCGTCGATCTCCTCGAGCAGGTCGGCCTCGTGGTTCGACTCCATGCCGATGCTGACCCAGGACAGCGGTGCTTCCTTGCAGCCGCCGAGACAGAGCCCGGCCGCCAGGACGGCCGCGCCGAGGATCCAAGTCGTGCTTGCTGTGCGTTGCATGGCGATTCCCTCGCTACGGCAGCTGGAAGGTGTAGTCGGTGACCGGCGGTACGGGCTCCGGTCCCTCGGTGGTGGCCGCGGCGATGGCGATCACCGTGCCCGTGGTGACCGCGCCCACGATGGCGACCACGACGGGCGCGGCCTTCTTGGCCTTGTCGGGGTCGATCTGGCGCACCCGCGGTACGCGCGGCGTGCGCTCCCTCGGCGTCCGGGCCGCGGCCACGGCCGGGTTGGTCGGGGTGAGAGAGGCGCGCACGGTCTGCGTGCGGCCGGCGTGCACCAGCACGTCCTGGCCGTAGTCCAGGTAGGCACCGGCGGTGACCTCGACCTTGTGCACGCCCGGGGCCATGGCGCTCAGCTCCTGGCGGCCGGTGCCGATGGGGTAGTTGTTCACCGTGACCAGGGCGTCGCCCGGGTTGGGGATGATGCGCAGGGCGCCGTATTCGGTCGAGAACACGTGCTCGATGTCGGCCTGCTGGCCCAGCAGCACGTCCGCGGACACGAAGGCGTCGGCGTGGCCCTCGGAGGTCAGCCGCAGGGTGTGCAGGCCGATGTCCATGTCCGCCACGGTCAGCGGCGTGGTGCCGAGTTCCTCGCCGTCGGCGAACACCGTGGCGCCGTCGGGCACGGTGCTGACCACCAGCACGCCCGAGGTGGCCTCGAGCGCGACCGAGACGGTGATCTGGCTGCGCGGTTGCAGCGTGATCGCCTCGACCACCTCGCCGTAGCCGGACTTGCGCACCGTGACCTGGTGCTTGCCCGGGTCGACCATCTCCAGCTTCGACAGCGTGGGGGTGACCCCCATCTCGGTGCCGTCCAGCAGGATGGTCGCGCCGTCGGGCTGCACGTCCAGCACGATGGTCCCGGCGATCAGCTCGATCTCGGCGGAGACCACGAGCTTCTTGTCCGCTGGGATGTTCACCGTCTGGGTGAACCGCGAGTAGCCGTCCAGCTTGACCACGATGTCGTGGTCCCCGGCCGCGACCGCGGTCATCAGGGGGGTGACGCCGACCTCGTCTCCATCCACCAGGACGGTGGCACCCTCCATGTTGCAGTCCACCTTGAGGATGCCCATCGCCCCGGCCTGAGCCAGCAGGGGCCCCTCCGTGGCGGTGGCGGCCAGCGCCCCGGCTGCCGTGACCAGCAGCAGGGGAACGGCGGCGACGTATGCGAGCAACACGGTACGCCTCATGGGATCTTCTCTCCTGTGGAGCTGGAGGTACCTGCCCGGCGCGTCGTGGACCCCTTCCATGGTGCGCCCGAGACCGGCCGGGAAGCGTCCAGACTCCCGGAAACGACGTTGAAAAACGCACGATCAGTGTAAGGGGTGCGCGCGAGGGGGCGCAAATCCGGGCCGCTGGGGGATAATACCGGCGCACCCGTGTGCAGGAGGTTACGATCGATGAGCGTCAGGCACGTCATGGGAGCACTGCTGGCCGTTGCGCTCGCTTCGTGTTTCGCGTCCTGCGAGACCGACGACGGGATCTGTGACGGTGAGGATCACCGGCCGGCCGAGCCATCCGGAGCCAACGCCTGTCACGAGGCGGGCACGCTCAAGGTGCGGGCCGACGAGTGCACGGCCGGATTCTACGACTCGGTGGGGACCGAGGGGCTGACGAGCCGCAACGCGGAGCTGGCCTACCAGTACGGGCGCGCCGATCACGCCACGGACGCCGAGGCCGGCGAATGCGAGGCGCAGGTGGCAGATCACGAGGCAGAGATCGCCGACCCGGCGTGCGCGGAGCCGTCGTCGGACTGCGGCCCGGCGGCCGGGGACGGCAACGCCTGCCACGACTACTACCGGGAGATGATGGACTACCAGCAGCGGTGCATGCCCGACCTGATCGCGGCTTCGGGCATGGACACCTACGAGGGCAAGCTCGACGCGTGGTACGCCCGCGCCGACTACGCCACCACCGACGAGCAGAGCACCACCTGCGGCGGGTCGGCGTACAGCTACTACGCCACCGCCAACCAGTCGGGGACCTGCTACCGCTGAGCCGGGGGAGGGGAGGCATCGGTTGAGGGGGATCCTGCTGCTGACGACGTTGCTCGCCGCGGCCCCGGCTGCGGCGCAGCCCGTGTTGTTGCCTCCCAACGTGGTCGGGGCGGTGGACCTGGCCGAGGCGAACGCGCTGGTCAGCGCGTTCACGGCCGAGATCGAACGGAGGACCGGTGCGGCGCTGGAGCGGCTGGTGGGCGACCCGTGCCCGCTGCCCGAGCAGTGCGCCGCGGACGGCCGCGCGCCCCACTACTGGATCCAGGTCAGCGGGGACGGCGAGCGGTGGGTGGCGCTGGCCCTGCGGCTCGACGCTGGCGGCGTGGTGCGGGCCCGCGGGACCGGGGAAGCGACGGCGGGCGGGTTCGCCGCGCTGGGCACGGAACTCGGCGCGGCCGTGGCCGCAGGGGAGGCCCCGGGCCTGGACGTGTCCACCGGCCGGCTGCGGGGCGCGGACGTGTACCTGGACGACGTGCTGCTGGGGCGCACGCCCCTGGCGTCGGAGGAGTCGCTGGCGGCCGGTCAGCACGCGGTGCGGGTGGAGACGGCGGACGGCCGCACGGCCCTGGCCCTGGTGCAGGCCCGGGCCGGCGAGCGCGCGGTGCTGGAGCTGGACTTCACGGGGGTGCCCCGGGGCACCCGGCGGCGGGTGGGGGCGTGGCCGCTGCTGCCGGTGCTGGCCGGGGGCGCGGTGGCCGCGGTGCTGATCGCGACGGATCCGGCGGGGATCGTGGGGCCGGACTACCGGGTGGTGGTGTTGCCGCCCTGAAGGGGGTGTCGGTTCCGTCGGCGCCGGTCTCCGACCGGCTCCTCCTTGAACCGACCTACCGGTCGTCGCGGAGCTTGCGGACGTTGCCGATGCGCACGGTGACGCGCTCGCGGTCGAGCATCTCCAGGAACGGGATGGCGTGCTTGCGGGACAGGCCGGTGAGGGCCTTGAAGGTCGGCGGCTCCATCTCCTTGCCGCCGGCGAGCGCGCCGCGGACCCTGGCCACGAGCTCCTCCCACACCTCGCAGTGCAGCAGCATGTCGCCGGTCACGCGGCGGAGCCGGCCGCTGTCCCGCATCCAGCCCAGCAGGTCCTCGGCGTCGTCGCGGTCGGCGAGGGCGGCGCGGGCCACGGCGATGCCCGGGGGCTGGAAGCCGGCCCCGCGGTAGATGTCCTCGACGCGGCCGAGCACGTCGAGCTGCTCGGCCGTGGGCGTGGGTTCGAACTCCCGGCGACGGATCCGGCCCCCCGCGTCCACCAGGGACTCGGTCCGGGCCACGTGGGCCAGCACGGCCTCGAACAGGGGGCGCGGCATGTCCGCGCGCAGGGTGCTGCGGAGCTGGTCGCGGGGGACGCCGGGCCGCAGGGGGAACCCGGCGTGGTAGCGATCCACGGCCTGCTGCAGGGCGGGGCCATAGCGGAGGAGCACGGCGGCGTCGACCGCGGTGCCGTCGGTCAGGCGCAGGGCGGCGCCGTCGTTGGCCAGCGCGTCCAGGGCGGCGGCGATGTCCGCTGCGGGCGCGGCGAGCCGGCGCGCCACGGCGGCCGGCACCACCGGCACCGGCTCGGCGTCATCCAGCAGGGCCGCGACCCGGGCGCGGGTGGTGCCGTCAGGGTCGGCGAGGGCCGCGGCCAGGGCGGCGTGGCGCTCCCGTCGCCGCGCCCGAAACCGCCGCGGCGTGGGATCCACCACCCGGCCACCGCCCACGGTCACGATCGGTGAGATGCGGCGCAGGATCACCCGGTCGCCGCGGGCCACGGCCACCGGCCGGTCGAGCCGGAGCTGCACGCGGCCGCGCCAGCCGGGCCGGATCCCCTCGTCGCTGCCCGGGTCGTCGATCGGGTCGACCACGCCGATCGCCTCGGCCGTGCCGCCGAGCAGGCGCACGTGGGCGCCGGCCGGCAGCGGGGCGGGCGCGGACGCCAGGTAGCGCAGGTCCACGTCGACCATGGAGCTGCTGCACACCATGCCCGGGGTCACCACCTGGGCGCCGCGCCCCACCTCGTCAGTGGACACCCCCTGGAGGTTGAGGGCCGTGCGGCGGGACGGCACGGCCTGCTCCCGCGCCTCGCCGTGCACCTCGATGCCGCGCACTCGCGGCTTGAGCCCCTCGGGCAGTACCTCCACGTCGTCGCCGCGGGCCACGGTGCCGCCGATGCAGGTGCCGGTGACGATGGTGCCGAAGCCCCGCAGGGTGAACACCCGGTCCACGGGCAGCCGGAACGGCCCCTCGGTCGTGCGCGATCGCCCGCCCTCCACGGCCCGGGCGAGCTCCTCGCGCAGCGCGTCGAGCCCCTCCCCCGAGACCCCGGAGCAGGGCACGACCGGCGACCCCTCCAGCGAGGACCCGAGCAGCCCGTCGGCGATCTCCTCGCAGGCCAGCTCCAGCAGTTCCTCGTCCACCAGGTCGGCCTTGGTCACGGCCACCACGCCCCGGTCCACCCCGAGCAGGTCGAGGATGGCCAGGTGCTCGTGGGTCTGGGGCATCATGCCCTCGTCCGCGGCCACCACGAGCAGGGCCACGTCGATACCGGTGGCGCCGGCGATCATCGTACGCACGAAGCGCTCGTGGCCGGGAACGTCCACCACGCCGCCCACCCGTCCGCCGGGCAGCGTGATCGGGGCGAACCCCAGCACGATGGTGATCCCGCGCGCCTGTTCCTCGCCGAGGCGGTCGCAGTCCACGCCCGTCAGGGCCCTGATCAGGGTGGTCTTGCCGTGGTCGATGTGCCCGGCCGTGCCGAGGACGAAGTCGTAGCTCGCCATCCGTTGCTCCCCGGTGGAGACGGTGATTATAGTGGGCCTCGGAAACGGATCCGGCATCCTGGGGGAGAGCACCCCGATCACGACGGAGGTCCCGCCATGCGCAACGTCCTGGGAATCCTGCTGTCCGGCGCCCTGCTGCTGGCGTCCGGGTGCATCCGCGATGGCTACGCCGAGGGCGGGCCGTACATCGATATCAGCTGGGACGGCGGCTCGTGCGAGACCGAGTGCCTGATCGACCTCGGCGACGTGCCCGCCGACACCGTGGGCAGCACCGAGTTGACGATCCAGAACGTGGGCCCCCGCCTGTTCGAGGTCGAGGTCACCGAGGACTCGGTGGCCAACTACGTGGACTTCTACTGCTCGTCGTCGGACGACGAGGACTGCCTCGAGCTCGAGATGTACGAGAGCCACGACTGGTTCCTCGGCGTGCATACCTACTGCACGTCCGCGGGCAACACCAACATCCGCCTCAAGGTGCTCGATCCCGAGTCCGAGGGCACGTCTGTCCACGAGATGGCCGACATCACCCTCGAGGTGGTGTGGAACGTCACCGATTGCCCCTGAGGGCTGCGCCCGAGCAGATTTTTCCCCGACGCCCGTCATCCCGCCCGCTGCGCGCAAACGTGCCCGCACGTGAGCGAATGCGTTGGGACGCGCGGTTTTCTTGACAGCCCCTTGGCGCGCCTCATGCGCGGGCCGCCGCGCCTGGATTCCTTGTTTCGTGGACCCGAGCAGTGCTAGCGTTCTCCTCAGCCGTAGTGCGGACAGGCGGGGGGACGTGTCTCCCGCACCCCGCGCAGCGAACCTGGAGAACCCATGAGAATCCGAGCTTGTGGACTGTTGTTCGGCTGGGCGATCGGCCTGGCGATGCTGTGGAGCACGCCCGCGTCGGCCCAGAACATCCTGATCCTGCAGGACAACACGCCCTGGGGGTACACGTACTGGTACGACCACCTCGCGGCCGGCGGGTACACGTACACGCAGCAGGGCAACTCGGTGATCGCATCGGTCGACCTGACGCAGTACGATCTGGTGATCGTGCCGAGCCAGCAGGGGTCCACGTTCAACTCGAACATGAACACCTACATGTACCGGTTCGAGGACTTCATGGATCAGGGCGGCGTGATGATCCTGATGCTGGCGACGTACACGGCCTACACGCCGATATCGACGTTGCCGTACGGGGCCACGCACACCCACAACACGGGCACGCTGTCGTGGTACATGTACAACGTCTACCCATCCCACCCGGTGATGGTCGGCGTGCCCGCCAGCGTGTACTCCAACTACGCCTCGCACGGCGAGATGACCAACTACGGCAGCGGCACCGAGGTGTCGATCACCGACGCGGGCACGACCAACATGTACGTGCTGGAGTCGGGGTCGAGCGGTGCCTGCGTCAGCTCCCTGACCATCGAGTGGGGCAACTCCTACAACATGGCCTCGATCGGTCCCAACTGCATCGAGTACCTGCTGTGGGGCCTGTGCTCGGACGCGGACGGCGACGGGTACTCG
>CAZXHG010000016.1:35789-62100 GCA_964639985.1 uncultured Rickettsiales bacterium | reverse complement strand
TCGTGGGCATCGCCGACACCTCGTCGGACTACGTGTCCTGCCACCGGCAGATGCCCGAGGTGGTCGCGGCCGTGAAGCGCGGCGTGCTCGAGGCGGGGGGCCTGCCGCTGCGCTTCCCCACCTCGTCGTGGCACGAGATCCTCACCTCGCCCACCACCATGCTGTTCCGCAACCTGCTGGCCATGGAGACCGAGGAGTTGATCCGCGCCCAGCCCATGGACGCAGTGGTGCTGGTCGGCGGTTGCGACAAGACCGTGCCCGCCCAGCTGATGGCGGCCGCGTCCGCGAACGTGCCCGCGCTGTCCGTGGTGGCCGGGCCGATGCTGACCGGGAGCTGGCGCGGCGAACGCCTGGGCGCCTGCACCGACTGCCGCCGCTACTGGGCCATGTACCGCGCCGGCCAGCTCACCGACGACGAGATCGCCGAGGTCGAGGCCGCCCTGTGCCCCACGGCCGGCACCTGCATGGTGATGGGCACGGCCTCGACCATGGCCTGCGTGACCGAGGCCATGGGCCTGATGCTGCCCGGCGGCGCCACGCCGCCCGCGCCCGGCGGCGACCGCCTGCGCCACGCCGTGGCCAGCGGCCGCCGGGCCGTGGCCCTGGCGCAAGGTGGGCCCACGCCACGCGAGGTGCTGACCCACGAGGCGTTCCACAACGCCCTGGTCACCCTGGTCGCCGTGGGCGGCTCCACCAACGTGGTCGTGCACCTGCTGGCCATCGCCCGACGCGCGGGTGTGGACCTGACCCTGGACGACCTGCAGGAGGTGGCCGAACGGGTTCCCCTGCTGGTCGACTGCAAGCCGTCGGGCCAGGGCTACCTGGAGGACCTGCACGCGGCGGGCGGGGTGCCGACGCTGTTGAAGGAACTGACACCACTGCTGGAGACCGGCGCGGTGGGCGTGGCCGGCCAGTCGCTGGCCGACCTGCTGGCCGACGTGGAGCGACCCCAGGGCTGGCAGACCACCGTCCGCTCCCTGCGCAAGCCCCTGGGTCCGACCGGCTCCCTGACCGTGCTGCACGGCAACCTCGCCCCGGACGGCGCCGTGCTCAAGGCCTCGGCCTCGTCGCCGCGGCTGCACGCCCACGTGGGCCCGGCCGTGGTGTTCGACGGCCCGGACGACGTGGCCGCCCGCATCGACGACCCGGACCTGGACATCACCCCGGACCACGTGCTGGTGATGCGCAACGCGGGCCCGGTGGCCGCCGGCATGCCCGAGGCCGGCTCCATCCCCATCCCCCGTTACCTGGCCCGCGCCGGGGTCACGGACATGGTGCGCATCTCCGACGCCCGCATGAGCGGCACGGCCTACGGCACCGCCATCCTGCACTGCGCGCCCGAGGCCGCGGTGGGCGGCCCCCTGGCCCTGGTGCAGGACGGCGACGTGATCGAGCTGGACGTGCCCGGCCGCCGGATCGACCTGCTGATCGACGACGACGAGTTCGCCCGCCGCCACGCGGACTTCACGCCGCCCCCCCTCCCCGACCGCGGCTGGCGCCGCCTGTACGCCGAGCACGTGCAGCAGGCGAACCTCGGCGCGGACCTCGACTTCCTCGGCTAGCCCTCGGCCCGATGCTCCAGCATCGGGCCTCCTCCGATCTTCACCCTCCGTGTCCCATCCAGGTTAGAGTCCCCATCGGGAGGCCGTGGGCGCGGCACCGGCGGGAGGCCATCGAATGCACTTCAGGATCGTCTGCACAGCCATCTCCACGTTTGCACTGTTGCTGTTCGGGGGCTGCCCCGCCGAGCTGACGGGCGTGATCGACGACGACGACGTCGCCGATGACGACGATGTCGCAGATGACGACACCTCCGGCGACGATGACACCTCCGGTGACGACGACACCACCGGCGACGACGACGACGACACGGCCCCACCGCCCGAGGTCGACGACAACACCTGCGACGAGGGTTTCACCCATACCTCGACCATCCACTTCGTGCTGTTCGACACCTACACCGCGCCCATCGAGGGCGCGACCCTGACCTTCCGCGACCTCGACGCCGAGACCGGCGTGACCGACCCGGCGGTGGTGCTCACCGGCACCACGGACGCGTCCGGCGTGTACGACGCGGTGCTGGACTGCGAATACGGCTGGATGGTGATGGACGTGGAGCACCCCGACCACATCACCCAGCACGTGTACTTCCGCGTGATGATCTCGGGCTACTGGCCCGTGGGCGCCGTGCCCACCTCCCTGTCCGACCTGGTGGTGGGCTGGTTCATCTCCGCGCAGGACGAGGGCGTGCTGGCCGTGTACAAGGCCTCGACCCTGGGCAGCCCCGACTTCCAGGAGGCCGACACCCTGTCCATCGACGGCAGCACCGACCTGATCCCGGCGGGTGCAGCCAACGACGTGGGCGTGTGGATGTACGACGGCGCGCAGAACATCATCACCGAGCTGGCCGGGATCCACTTCCTCGACCACGACGTGCCGTCCGCCCAGGCCCCGGTCCTCATCGAGTACACCGACGCCACCGAGGCCCACACCACCGCGGTCAACGTGCCGGTGTGGAGCTGGGAAAGCGGCAACACCAACCCCGACATGAGCGTGGTGTACGTGGTCGACTAGCCGAACAGGCCCACAACCCGCAGGAAGTGACCGATCCCGTACGACGCGGCATTCGCCAGGAACGCCGCGGCCACCGCGCGCGGTAGCGTGAGCTTCGGGATCAGCGCGAAGAAGATCAGGGTCTCGGCTGCTGCGATCAGCAGCTCGCCGCTGATCACGTAGGCGGTGTAGTCCCGCACCACGAACGGCCACACGAACCACAGCAGGGGGTGGGTGATGGCCGTGCAGCAAAAGGCGGACAGGGCCAGCCGCCAGGTGGGCGCGCGCTTCCAGGCGACGGCCGTGTAGATCGGCACCTCGATCACCTGGGTCAGGATGAAGGCCCGCGCCCACATGCCCACGTATTCCGCGTCCGGGAGGTGGAAATCCATACCGTGTCGGGCCACCCTACCCGCGGGAGAGATGCCATGTCGACCATCCGGATCCTCACCCTGACGACGGCATTGCTGTGGCTGGCCGGCTGCCCCGACGAGGAGCTGCCGCCCGCGGACGACGACGACGTCACCGACGACGACGACGACGACACGTTCTCGTCCGACCACGACTTCACCGCCCTGGTGGAGACCTCCGAGGGCGAGGTGGGCACGGTCATCCTGGAATTCACGCCCACCTGGGAGGGCGGCACAGTGCGCCGCTTCGAGGTGTCCACCGGCTCCAACGTGACCATCGACGGCCTGGGCCACGGCGAGTACGGGCTGCTGGCGTGGCTGGACGCGGACGGCGACGAGACGTGGGACGGCATCTGGGAGGGCGGCGGCGAACCCACAGCCCGCATGGGCATCACCATCCCCCGGACCGACCTGCACCTGGTGCTGCGCCGCGGCGTGCCCCAGCCAATCCTCGAGGACGACCCGGAGTGGGTCGACCTGTGGGACGTGGCCTGGGACCTCGCCGCCGACCACGTGGCCGCGGGCACGCCGGACAACGGGTTCGCCGACCACTACCTCGACGAGGCGTTCTCCGAGCAGATCTTCCAGTGGGACACCTGCTTCATGACCCTGTTCGGCCGCTACGGCCTGGACGCCTACCCGGTGATGGCGTCCCTGGACAACTTCTACGCCACGCAGGCGGACGACGGGTACATCTGCCGGGTGGTCAACGAGAGCGACGGCCTGCCCGGAGGTGACGCCTCGGACCCGTCCGAGCCCATGATCAACCCGCCCCTGTTCGCCTGGTCGGAGCTGCTGTACGCCCGCCAGACCGGGGACCGCTCGCGCCTCGTGGACAGCCTCGGCGTGCTCGACGCCTACCACGGCTGGATCGACGATAACGTGCGCACCGAGCCCGGCCTGTACTACACCTCCATGCTCGGCTCGGGCATGGACAACGCCCCGCGGGAGACCGCCTACGACGGCTGGGTCGACCTCACGGCCCAGCAGGCGATGGCCCGCAGCAACCAGGCCGAGCTCGCCGACCTGCACGGCAGCACCTCCATGGCCTCCGACTGCCTCGACGAGGTGGACCGCATCTGCACCGACGTACGCGACCAGACCTGGGACGACGGCGAGGGGTTCTTCTTCGACCTCGACGAGGACGGCGGCTACCTCACCGACAAGACCCTGGCCTCGATCTGGCCGCTGCTGGCTGGCTGCGCCACGGACGAGCAGGCCGCGCGCACCCTCGAGCACCTGGCCGAGCCGTCCGAGTTCTGGCGGGTGCACGTGTTCCCCTCCACGGCCGCGGACTCGCCCCACTACGACGCGGACGGCTACTACTGGCGGGGCGGGGTGTGGGCTCCGACCACGTACGCCACCATCACCGCGCTGGCCGAGGCCGGCCGCCGCGACCTGGCCCGGGCCGCGGCCGAGAACCACCTGCGCGCCCTGCACCGGGTGCACGACCAGTTCACCCCGGCCGAGGGGCAGCTCTCCGAGGAGGCCATCGGCGACGGCACGAACACCCTGTGGGAGCTGTACGCGGCCGACGCCTACGCGCCCGGCACCCGCTGGGACCAGACCTATCTCGGCCGACAGGACTTCGTGGGCTGGACCGGCCTGGGGCCGATCGCGCTGCTGCTGGAGCAGGTGATCGGGCTGGACGCGGACGCCCGGGCCGACACCCTGACGTGGCACGTCGGCCGCACCGACCGCCACGGCGTGCTGGACTACCGCTTCGGCGACCAGCTCGTGGACCTGGTGGCCGCGGAGCGAGGCTCGGCGAGCGCGCCGGTCTCCATCGAGGTGGACACCACCGACCCGTTCACCCTGGTGGTGGTGATGGCAGGCCGGTCCTGGTCCTTCGACGTGGAGGCCGGGCCGTCGACGCTCGCGCTGGACCCGTCCGCGAGCCCGCTGGCCGCCGATCCGGTGCCCGCCGGCATGCACCCCGGCTACGCCGTGGCCGGCAACGGCTCGATCGCGGCGGTGATCTCCGACGACGACGGCAGCGGCGACCCCCCGGGGGTGACCCACCTGTACCGCGGTCACTTCGGCCTGGACCTGCTGGATGGCGGCCGCACGCGAGTGGTCGCGGACGGCGAGCTGCAGTCGGGCGTGCGCGTGGGCCTGGACCCGTTCTTCGCCGCGTACAGCGAGCTGGACCTGCCGTGCGGCGGCTCCCTGGCGTGGCGCACCTTCGTCGGCGAGGCGGACGTGGTGCACCTGCGTGGGGTGCTCGTGGCAGGGGACAGCGCGTGCGAAGTGCAGCTGTTCCCCCACCTGGTGCTCCGGGAGTCCCCCCACATCGACGACGACCGCGCCTGGTCCACCGTGGACGTGGACACCGGCCGCGCCGCCCTGTGGGCCGAGCTGGACGACGGCACGGCCCTGGCCGTGGGCAGCGCCCCCGCGGCTGCGAACTGGCAGGCAGGCACCATCGGCACCGACGGCGTGCTGGCCGGTCTGACCGGCGCGGTGGAGGACGGCCTGGAGCTGGCCCTGCAGCTATCGGTCAGCGCCGGAGCGGGCAGCGAGACGGCGTTCGGCTGGGCCATCGCCACCGCGGACAGCAGCGGCGACGCGCTGGCGGCCCTGGACGAGGCCCTGGCCCAGAGCGCACCCCTGGACGCTGCGGCCGCCCTGTGGGCCGGCTGGACCCCCCAGGCCCTGTGCGGCGGCGCGGACGACCTGTGCCGGGTGGCGGCCGCCAACCTGTACGCGGCCCGCGCGTCCAGCCTCGGCGGCATGGTGCCCGCGGACCTGACCGGGCAGTTCGTGACCGACGAGTTTCCCCAGCTCTACCCCCGCGACGCGCTGATGGTGGCGCGGGCGCTGCAGCTCGCCGGCCACGACGACGAGGCGTGGGAGATCGTCCGCTACTGGCTCGACGCCGACCGCGAAGGCCCCCAGCCCGGCGAGTACTGGGCCCGCTACGACGCGCTGGGGCGCGGCGTGGACGGCGGCACGGGCGCGGAGTACGACGTGCCCGAGTGGGACAGCAACGGCTACCTGGCCGTGCTCGTGGAGCGGCTGGGGCCCGAGCAGCTGTCGGCCAGCGAGCAGGACGAGCTGATCGAGGCGCTGGACCTGCTGGTGGACCTGCAGGACGGCGACGGCCTGTGGTCCGAGGGCGGGATCGTGGAGTGGGTGGGCCGGCTGCCCGCCACCACGATGACGAACTGGGCCGGCCTGGACGCGGGCGCCCGGCTCGCCGAGGGGTGGGGGCTGGACGGTCACGGCGCCGACTACCGGGCTGCGGCCGGTCGGGCTCGCGGCGGGCTGATGCTGCTGCTGGACCTGCAGCGGGTCCTGCTGGCCGACGAACGGGACGGGGGGCTGGCCTACGATACGTCGATGATGTTCGGCCCGGCCTGGGGCTTCCCGGCCGGGGCCGTACTGGACAGCAGCCTCGCGTGGATCCTGGCGGAGGCCACGGCCCACGGAGGGGGGGTGCGCTACTTCGAGGGCATGGACTACGGGCAGGACCTGTTCTACTTCACCACGTCCGCGGCCGCGCAGTACGCGGCCTCCCAGGGCGACCTGACCACGGCCACGCAGCTGCTGGAGTGGATGACCACCTCGTCCAACCGCTACGGACTGGCCCAGGAGCGGATCTACGCGGACGGCTCGGGCGCGGCCGAGGCCACCCCCCTGTCGTGGTGCGCGGCCGAGGTGGCCGTGGCCTTGCTGACCCTGCGCGAGGCCGAGGCCATGGCCGGTCCGCCGGTGGTGGACGGCGAGGTGTCGGCCCTGGAGTACCGGCGGCTCGGTCCGTCCGCCGTGGACACCGACGGCCTCGACGACGGCGTGCACGACCCGGTGGTGATGGTCGCGGCCCGGGAGGGCGACGACCTGTTCATCGGGCTGCGTACCGCCGGCGAGATCGCGGACATCCCGGGCGACAGCAGCTACGCGTTCTACATCACGGCCGAGGACGGAGAGGGCGACGAGCCGACCACGGATGGTGGGGCAGCGCTGACCTTCCGCGCCGATCCAGCGGTCACGCCGGCCGCCTCGGCGCGCGTCCGCGTCTCCCCGGGATACGGGACCTGCGTGGCCGGTCCGCACACCGGCGGCGGCTTCGACGAGGTGCCCTGCGGCGAGCTGGCGCTCGGCGACCGGGCCGTGGAGGTCCACGTGAGCCTGGCCGCCCTGGGGCTGACCGGACCCGCCCAGCTGATCGCCGTGACCGAAGGGGCGGACGGCGAGCGGCTGCTGCCCGCGCACGGTTCCCTGCTCACCGACGGCGGCGGCGAACCGGTGCTGGTCACGTTCGAGGTGGACGCGGCCGCCGTGGCCGGGCAGCTCGATCCGGACGCGGGCGTGGTCGTGACCCTGTCGGGCGACCGCGCCGAGCTCGGCGCCTGGCTGGGCAACGCCATCGGCCTGGTGGACGACGGCACGATGGGGGACGAGGTGTCGGGCGACGGGATCTGGACCACCACCGTCGAGATCGCCGAGCGCGGTTCGGTGTCCTACAAGTACATGGTCGGCGTGGCCGGCGACGGATCGTGGGACGGCGTGGAGTTCGCGGGCGACGACCGGCTGCTGTGGGTGCAGGACGCGGACGACACGGGCCGCGTGAGGACCGAGGACGTCTTCGGCGTGATGGGCGGCTTCGTCACCGACTTCTAGTCGTTGTGGTCGACCGGCTCCTCGAGCTCGTCGATGCGCAGGTCGCGAGGGGCCTCGTCCGACAGCTCGGCCGCGACGGTCTCCACCTCCTCCATCACCCGCAGCACGTTGAGGCCGGCGACCCTGGCCACGTCCTCGCGGCTGTAGCCCCGCCACAGCAGCTCGGCGAGCAGGGCGGGGAAGCACGACACGTCGTCCAGGCCCTCGGGCACGTAGCGCACGCCGTCCAGGTCCGAGCCGATGCCCACGTGATCGATGCCGGCCACGTCGCGGATGTGGTCGATGTGGTCCGCGGCCTTGCCCAGGGGCACCACCGGGAACGGGTGGGCCTCGCGCCAGGCCTGCATCTGCCGCTCCCGCTCCTCGGGATCGCCGGGCACCAGCACCTCCAGCCGGGCCCCCTCGGCCTTCTCCGCTGCGTGTCGCTCGGCGATCGCCGGGTCGAGGAAGAACGCGCCCAGGGGCACCATCACCACGCCGCCGTTGTCCGCCACCCGGCGCAGCAGGTCGTCGGACACGTTGCGCGGGTGCGGGTTGAGCGCCAGCGCGCCGGAGTGGGACACGACCACCGGCGCTCGGGTGATGTCGAGCGCGTCGTTCATCGCGTCGTCGGACACGTGGGCCAGGTCCACCAGCATGCCCAGCCGGTTGAGCTCCAGCACCACGGCGTCGCCGAAGGGCGACAGGCCCCCGTGCTGCGGTGCGGTGGTCGACGAGTCGCACCAGGTGGTGGTGCCCCAGTGCGTCAGGGTCAGGTAGCGCGCCCCCAGGGCGTGCAGCTGCCGTAGAACGGCCAGGGAGTCGTCGAGCACGTACCCGCCCTCGAGGCCGATCAGGGAGGCCACCCTGCCGTCCGCGTGGATCCGCCGCACGTCGTCCGCGGTCAGCGCGATCTCCAGGTCGTCGGGGTACTGCGCGGCCAGCCGGTGCACCAGGTCGATCTGCTCCAGGGCGGCCGTCACCGAGGCGCAGACCGGGTCCTCGTGGCGCACCCAGATCGACCAGAACACGCCCCCCACGCCGCCCGCCCGCAGCCGGTTGATGTCCGTGTGCATCGGCGGGTCGGTGGTGGTGGTGTCGTGGAAGTCCACCTGGTCCAGGTGGTTGGCGAAGTGCTTGCGGAGCTGCCACGGCATGTCGTTGTGGCCGTCGACCAGCGGCACCTCGGCCAGGATCTCGCGTACCTCGGCCAGCAGCGCCTCGTCGTTCCGCCTGCTCTTGCGGGCGTCGGCCGGGCTGGCCACGCAGAGGGCCAGCAGCACCACCACGAACCCGCGGATCGCACGCTCCATCTCGACCTCCTCGCGGCCGGGCCGCGCACCGATGATACCCTGGCGCGGGACGATGACATCGCCACACCGCACGATCACCACCCTCACCCTGGTGCTGCTCACCGCAGGATGCCAGGGGTCCACCAGCGACGAGTGGTCGTACTACGAGGGCGACCTGATCCTGTCCAGCCAGGCCGATTTCGAAGACCTCTGCGCGCACCACAACGCCATCTGGAATGGCGAGCTGACCATCGCCTACAGCGACGTCGAGGACCTGTCCGGCCTGGACTGCCTGCGGCTGGTGGACGACCTGAGCATCCACGACAACGACCACCTCGTCGACCTCGCCGGCCTGGACGCGCTCATGGAGGCCCGGGGTGAGGTGTCGCTGCGCACCAACGAGTCGCTGGTGTCGTTGAACGGACTGCAGACGCTGACCCGCGCCGACGCGCTGTGGGTGTACGACAACCCCTCCCTGGTCACGCTGCAGGGGCTGGACGCGCTGGAGGAGCTCCAGGGGCTGCACCTGGGCCGGGTGGAGGACTGCGGGGAGTTCGCCGACCCGGACTGCAACGACACAGGTCAGCGCCCGGTGGGCAACGAGTCGCTGGAGATCCTGCAGGGGCTGCCCCCGCACCTGGTGGTGACCGGCGACCTGGACGTGGTCGGGCACCCCCTGCTGGTCAACCTGTCAGGCCTGGAGGGTGTCACGCCCACCAGCGTGCGCGTGTACGGCAACACCGGACTGCAGTCGCTGCAGGGCATGCAGGACGTGGAGGAACTGCTGGGCTTCGAGATCGCCTACAACCCCAAGCTCGCCGACCTCGAGGGGCTGGAGAGCCTGCGCCGCGTCACCGGGGTGGCCACCGTGCATCACGGCGACGGCATGACGTCGCTGGAGGGGCTCCGCGGGCTGGAGGAGGCCAACCTGCTGGCCGTGCAGGACAACCGGGAGCTGGTCGACCTCACCGCGCTCAACGAGTGCGCGATCGAGTCACTGACGGTGGAGGGCAACGACGCGTTGCGGTCCCTTGGGCCCGTGCGGGACCTGTGGCTCTCCCAGAGCCTGACGCTGCAGGACAACGAGTCGCTGCAGGACCTCGGTGACCTGCGCCTGCCCGAAGCGCTCACCGGCAGCCTTCATCTCACCGGCAGCGAGGACCTGACCTCCATCGACGGATTCGAGGATCTGGCCGAGGTGCAGGGTGCGGTCACGATCCGCCACTGCGACGGCCTGAGCGACCTGGGCGGTCTCGCCTCGCTGGTCTCGGTCGGCTTCGACCTGAGCCTGGAGGGCAACGACACGCTGCAGGACCTCGACGATCTGGCCGCCCTGCGCACCGTGGGCGCGCTGGCAGTGGACGACAACGCCTCGCTCGTGGACGTGACCGGCCTGCACGGGATCGAGGCGGTCGACGGCGGCGACTGGGGCGGCACGCTGGCCATCACCGACAACCCGGTCCTGCCCACGCTGGCGGCCATCGCGGTGGTGTCGGCGATCGGGGAGGAGAACATCGCGGGCGGGGTGACCATCTCGGGGAACCAGCCGCTGGGTCCGGACCAGCCCGGATTGCCCTGAGCGCCGACCTCAGCCCTTGCGGCGCCCCCCGGCCGGGTTGCGGCGCTGGGCCTCGTCCTTGACCACCTTCACGTCGCTCATGCCCTTGACGTCCACGTTCCAGCCCTCGCTGACGCGGGCCATCTGCATCAGGTCGGCCTCGGTCTCCTCGCCCACCATGTGCTCGGGCAGGGCCCACTTGCTGCGCTTGCGGCCCTTGCCTGCCCCGGCCGCGCCCAGCGAGCCCCCGTCCGCGGCGATGCGATCGAGCACGGCGCGCAGCCGCACGTTCCGCGCGGAGAGCTGCTGCGCCAGGCTGGAGATCAGCAGGTGCCGGAACGTGGTACCGATACTCTCGGTGGACGACAGCAGCCGCTCGCACACCCCCACGGGGATGGCGACCACGGTACAGGCCACCAGCGCGCGGTAGGTGGCCGCGCGGCGGGTCCCGTCCAGCAACCCCACGTGCCCCATGATCGCGGGGCCGTCGATCACGGCGATGTCGTGCTGGTCGCCCGCGCTGTCGGTCAGGGACATGCGCACCTGGCCCTCCAGGATCACGTACATCGCGTCCGCCTGGTCTCCCTCGGCGCAGATCAGGTCGTCCGCGTCGTAGCGCGTTCGCTTGCCCATGCGCAGGATCCGGATCGCGTCCTCGGCCGCGTCGCTGAACAGGTCGTGATACCCCAGCAGCATCAACACGCGCCCCTTGAGCCAGCCGCTGGTCATCCGTCCCCCTTCCGGAACAGTCCCAGCAGCCGCTCGCGCAGGTTGGGTGCCTCCTCCCCGGCGGACGCGGCCTTGCGGGTCTCCTTCCACGCGTCGCGCATGCTCTTGCCCGACCGCCGGATCCGCCGCGACAGCACCCGCAGCAGGTGGCGCTCGATGGCGGCCAGTGCCTCGGCGCCGGGTCGCTCACGCAGCACGTCCGGGGTCAGCAGCAGGCACTGGGAGTCCTCGCGCGCGACCACCGTGATGCTGCGCCGGGCGCCCCGGCAGTAGATGCCCTCCTCGCCGAACACCTCGCCCGGCCGCACCGTGCCCAGCGCGCGCAGGGTCCCGCCCGCGCTGACGTACATGCGCAGCCGGCCAGACAGCAGCAGGAACGCGTCCCCGGCCGCGTCCCCCTGCTTGAGCACCATGGCGTTGCGCTTGAACTGCACCAGGGGTGCGGCCAGGGACAGCTCCTGCAGCGAACGTGGATCCACCCCGTTGAACATCGGGAGAACGGCCAGGGATTCGATGGAGTGCATGGCTGGAAGGGATTGTAGCCGTCTACCGCAACTGCGCCACCGGGTTTCCATCGGGCGCCGGAGGCGGTGTGGTCCCCGCCGGGAAGGTGTCCTCGATGCGCCGCCCCCGCTCGGCCACGACCTGCACGAGCTTCTTGAGGCTCGAGGGCCCGAGCTCGTTGACCAGCCAGGTGGGCACCTTGCCGCCGAAGTCGCTCACGGCCTGGTAGGCGATCAGCACGCGGCCGTCGGGCAGATCCATCAGCAGCCAGTAGCCCTCGTTGACCGGGGTGTAGATCGCGGACGTGACCTGGTCGGTGTCCACGGCCTCGATGAAGCCCATCTCCAGGAACGCCAGCGCGTCCTCAGGTCCGCCCGGCTCCAGGGTCCACCAGGTCTCCCACAGCTTGCGGCTGGAGGCGTCCCACAGGGTGGCGTTGTCCCACGAGCGGATGACCCAGTTGCGGTCCTTCACCCCGGGGGGGAGGTCCATGTACTGGTACACCAGCTTGGTGCCAGGGCCGCGCTCGAGCACGGCCGATTCGGCGATGTAGGGCATGAACTGCTCGTGCTGGTCCGAGTCGGAAAGGGCCAGCCACAGGCGCCACGCGTCCACGTCCACCACCTGGAAGTAGGTGGCGCGGACCAGGCCGTCGGAGCCGCGGGACTCCTCGAGCACCCCGTGTCCCTCGGACAGGTCCCAGCAGTCCCGCATGGTCAGCTCGGGCAGGGCGGGCGCGCGGCGCTGGGCCAGCAGGTGGGCGCTGGCGTCGAGGTGGCCCCGGATCCCGTCGCCGTCCAGGCGATCCGCGGCCCGGGCGCGATCCGCCGTGCACAGGGTGGCGGACACCAGCAGGGCGATCAGCAGGGGTCGAAGCATGGGACCTCCCGTCCCGGCACGCTCACAGGATGTCGGTACACAGCTCCTGCATGCGCTCGTCGAGGTCGATCAGGCCGTCGAGGTACTGGTTGGGCCAGAACGCCACGTCGTCGGAGATTCCGTCCAGGTAACCGTAGTTCCACAACCCGTACAGGTGCAACGTCTCGGTCTCTCCGAGGGGCACGTGCGCCTCGATGTGGTAGCTCTGCTCGTACCCGCCCGTGGACACGTTCTCCTCGGCGGGTTCGGGCATCACGTTGCGGATCAGCACCACCTCGGTCGGCTCGCCGCCGGCGTCGGTGTACTCGAAGCGCCGCAGCCGGGTGAACATCTCGTAGGTCATCTCGATGCCCAGCGCCAGCGTGGTGGTGTTGGTCGAGTGGTAGTCCACCTGGTCGCAGGCGCCGTCCGCGAAGCAGTCCGGGTCGGAGTCGAAGGTGCGCTCGTAGTCGACGTACGTGTCCGGGAACAGCTCCATCTGGTCGGGCTCGAGGTACAGGTACATCATCTGGTCGAAGGTGCAGTCCACGGACCGCAGGCTGAACACCCCCACCGGCAGCGACGGATCGGGCTCCCAGGAGAGCTGGTCCAGCAGCGCCAGCTCGGCCGTGGTCAGGTCGCTGACCTCACCGGTGGCCAGACCGTCCGCCACCATCGTGCTGCTGTCGTACCAGGTGACCAGGTTGTCCGCGCCCGCGCCCACCAGGTCCACCTCGTCCGAGTCCACGTGCTGCAGGAAGAAGTGGATCAGCTCGTCGAGGTCGTCCGGCGCCTCCTCCGGGTGGGGACGGCAGCCCACGGAGAGCAGCAGGAACGAACCGAGCATCACGACGGCTGTGCGCATGGCGACATCCTACCTCGTCAGCGGCCGTAGTCGTCCGGCGCGGCCTCGCCCGCCGCCACGGCGACCTCGAGATCGAGGGGGTTGGACAGCAGGCCCACCACCTCGTCGCTGGTGGCGTAGCGCACCTGCAGCCGGTAGCGCCCCGGCGCCAGGCCCGGGAACCACTGGGCCAGCCGCAGGTGCGCCACCTCCCGCGCCCGCCCCGCCTCCAGGGTCTCCCAGCGCAGCAGGTCCTCCCGCTCCACCTCGGCGCGGTTGAGCTGGGCATAGGTCGAGAAGGCCGCGGCCAGGGCCTCGCTGTCGGGCTCCCGGAACAGGCCGTCCTCCCCCTTCAGCTCCACCTCCAACAGCACGAAGGCCGGACCCTGGCCGAGGCGATAGGGGTCGGCAGAGCGGTTGACCACGTTGACCGACACCACCTGTTCGGACAGCGGCGCGGCCGCGTCGTGCGCGGTGATGCCGCAGGCCACCCCCGCGTCGTCCGGGCCGGTGGCCAGGGCCATGCCGTCCGGGATCCGGCCGCTGACGGTGACCAGCTGCTCGCCCGTGCGGTCGAAGGTCATCACCGACTCGACCACCGACACCCCCATGGAGGTGTCGAACCGCTCCTCCCGCTGACGCACGCCGCCCGGGCCACAGGTGATGCGCGCGCGCAGCAGCCCGTCCTCGCCGTGCACCATGAACAGGTCGCGCAGGGGGGAGCCCGCCGGGTCCATGGTCTCGATGCGCAGGACGTGACCCCGGTCGTCGTAGCTGATCAGATCAGCCGAATGCAGGATCAGCTCGTCCTCGGACGGCGGCTGGACCTGCAGGTCGAGGCGCAGCGGATCCATGGTGAAGTAGTCCACCTGCATCACGCGCCCCTGGGAGTCGAGCTGCTCCCGCACGGCCACCACGCCGGCCTCGGTGGGGGCGTCGTAGACCTGCAGGGCGGGCGCCGGCGGACCGGCCGCGGCCTGGGCGAGCAACAAGGTGGGCAACAAGACGAGCAGATCCATGATGTCGGCAGTATAGGATCGGTATCCGACACGAGGGGATCCACCATGAACCGACTCCTGCTCCTGACCCTGCTCCTGCCCGCCCTGCTGCTGGGCTGTCCGGACGAGACCGTGGATGACGACACGGCCACCGACGACGACTCCGGCGACGACGACACCTCGGTCGGGGACGACGACACCGGCGACGACGACACCTCGGTCGGGGACGACGACACCACCGGGGACGACGACACCACACCCGTGGACTCGGACGGCGATGGCTGGACCGACGACGAGGACTGCGAGCCCGACGATCCCACCATCCACCCCGAGGCCGAGGAGCTGTGCAACGGCGTGGACGACGACTGCGACGGAGCGCCCGCAGCGGACGAGGCCGACACGGACGGCGACGGATTCATGCTCTGCGACGGCGACTGCGACGACGCGGACGACGCGGTCTTCCCCGGCGCGGTCGAGGCCTGCAACGGCATCGACGACGACTGCGACGGCGCACCGGCCCTGGACGAGGACGACGCCGACGGCGACGGCGTCATGGTCTGCGACGGCGACTGCGACGACGCGGATGACCAGGTGTTCCCGGGTGCGACCGAGACCTGCAACGGCGTGGACGACGACTGCGACGGCACGCTGCCGCCGGACGAGATCGACGCGGACGGCGACGGCTTCCGGCTCTGTGACGGAGACTGCGACGACGGGAACCCGGACACCAACCCGGGCGCGGCCGAGGTCTGCAACGGCGTGGACGACGACTGCGACGCCTCCATCCCGGCCGACGAGGTCGACGGCGACGGTGACGGCTACCGGCTCTGCGACGGCGACTGCGACGACGCAGACCCGGATATCAACCCGGGCGCGGCCGAGGTCTGCAACGGCGCGGACGACGACTGCGACGGCGTGGTACCGGTGGACGAGCTCGACGCGGACGGCGACGGGTTCACCGGCTGCGGCGGCGACTGCGACGACGGGGACGCGGACGTCAACCCGGCCGCCAGCGAGGTCTGGTACGACGGCGTGGACAGCGACTGCGACGGCCTCGACGACCCCGCGCCGTGCGACTCCGAGCCGCCCCAGGCCGCCGTCGCCCAGCTCGGGAGCTGCACCTATACCCCGCCCGTCGGCGCATTCACGCCCGAGGTGGAGTGGCGATACGACACCTGGACCGACTTCTCCGCCTACGACCAGTTCATGGCCCAGCCCGTGGTGGCCAACGTCACCGACGACAACGGCGACGGCCTGGTCGACGCGGACGACGTGCCGGACATCCTGGCCAACGCGTTCACCGGCGGCGGCTACGGCAGCCCCGGCGTGCTGAGGGCGCTGTCCGGGGACGGCAGCGGCGAGCACTGGTCGATCCAGACCGTGGGTAGCGCGTCGATCTTCGGCGGGGCCAGCATCGCCGTGGGCGACATCGACGCGGACGGCTTCCCCGAGATCGTGACCCTGGACACCAACGGCCTGCCCGTGTGCGTCAGCCACGACGGCCAGTACGAGTGGACCGGCAACGGCACGGGCGGCATGAACGGCGCCTCCCCGGCCATCGCCGACCTCGACCAGGACGGCACGGCCGAGATCGTGATCGGGGCACGCATCTGGTCCCACCTCGGCGACGTGGAGGGCGAGGGCGCCTACGGCATCGGCACCAACTACAGCGAGTACTGGTACTGCTCGTCGGCCGTGGCCGACGTGAACGCCGATGGCGTGCTCGACGTGGTGGCGGGCAACGCGGTGTACGACATCCACGGCAACGCCCTGTGGGCCAACGGCGAGTCCGACGGCAACACGGCCGTGGCCGACTTCGACGGCGATCCTGGCGGCGAGATCGCGGTGGTGTACTGGGGCACGATCCGGCTGCAGGACGACGACGGCACCGTGCTCTGGGGCCCGATCTCGCTGGCCGGCGGCGCAGGCGGCGGTCCGCCCACGATCGCGGACTACGACGGCGACGGCGAGCCCGAGATCGGCGTGGCCGGCAACTCCGCCTACGACGTGTACGACGGGGACGGCACCCTGCTGTGGAGCAACACCACCCAGGACGGCTCGTCCCAGCGCACCGGCTCGGCCGTGTTCGACTTCGACGGCGACGGCGTGGCCGAGGTGGTCTACGCCGACGAGCTGAACCTGTACATCTACTCGGGCCCCGACGGATCGGTGCTGTACCAGGAGTCCGATCACGCCTCGGGCACGCTCATGGAGTACCCGGTGGTGGCGGATGTGGACGGGGACGGCAACGCCGAGATCGTGCTGGTGAGCAACAACTACACGTTCTCGGGGTGGACCGGGATCACGGTGATCGGCGACGCGTACGACAACTGGGTGTCGGCGCGACCGATCTGGAACCAGCACGCCTACCGCATCACCAACGTCGAGGACGACGGCACCATCCCGGCCGTGGAGCCGGCCAACTGGCCCTCCTACAACAGCTTCCGCCAGGGGGGCTTCGGCACCCTCAACCCCCTGGACGGGCCGGACGTGTACGCCGAGTCCATCGACACCTGCACCGAGCTGTGCCCCGACGAGTTCACCTGGATGCTGCGGCTGGCCAACCAGGGCGCCGTCGACCTGCCCGCGGGCGTGTGGGTGGCGATCTACGCGGAGGACGCAGGTGGCGCGCGCACCCTCGTGGACCTGGTCCAGACCACCGCCGCCATGGCCATCGGCCAGACGTCCGAGACCCTGTCGGTGGACCTGGACATGCTCACCCTCACCGGACTCGGGGCCGTGGCCGTGGTGGCGGTCGGGGACGATCTCGGAACCGGCGCGGGGGAACACAACGAATGCGACGAGGGCAACAACGAGGTGACGCTGGCGCTGCCGGTCTGCCCCTGATCTCCACCCCGAGCACCAATCCCCGACCCATGGAATAATGGCCCTCCGCCTCGGGGAGAGGCCAGCGACGAGAGGGAATCCCGTGATGCGAGTTGCAACCTGGGTGCTGCTGGGCGCGCTGATCGCGCTGGGCGGCTGCAAGTCCGACGAGCCGACCGACGCGCCGGCGGGCGAGACCGCCGCGCCGGTCGCGGACGAAGACAAGGACGTGCCCGACAAGATCGACGTGGGCGGCCTGGACCTCAAGCAGAAGGCCACGGTGTTCGTGCTGCCCGCGCCGTCCGAGATCGTGTCGCTGATCCAGGAGGCCGACACCTCCGGCCAGCTCTCGGCCGCCGTCGGGGCCACCCTGCCCACCTACGAGGGCCAGGAGCGCTGGAAGGCCGCCCTGGCCCTGGGCGTGGCCACCGCCGACCTGCTGATCGTGGTGCCGGACGCCTCGGACGAGGACCTGATCGCCCGGCTGGACAACATCGCCGCAGGCATGCAGGCGCTGGGCTCTACCGACGAGCAGGTCGCGGATCTGACCGAGCTGCGGGCCAAGGTCGCCGGCGGCGCCATCGCGCGCGACAAGCTGGTCGGCGAGCTCGACACCCTGCGCAGCGACCTGCTGGTGGAGGGCCGCGAGCAGTACGGCGAGCGCGACGTGATGCTGATCGCCGTGGGCGGCTGGGCCCGCGCGGTCAACCTGTTCGCCACCCTGGCCGAGGGCGCCGAGACCATGCCCGAGGGCTCGGAGGTGCTCAAGCTGCGCATCGTGCTGGACACCCTGCTCGACGGCGTCGGCCCGGACGCCGAGGTGCAGCCCGTGGCGGACGCCCTTCGTACGATCCTGCCGGTGGCCACCGTCACGGGCAGGCCGGACGCGCCCCCGTCCCCCGAGGACCTGGTCGTGCTCAAGGAGGCCACGAGCCAGATCCTGGCCCTGGCCGTCACGGGAGGAGGTGAGTGATCATGGCACGCCGAGCGACCATCGCCGTCACGACCGCCGCCGTCCTGCTGGGCCTCGCCACCCTGGCCGTCTTCCCGTCCGTGGCCGGAGAGGCCGACGCCAAGGCCTGCCTGGACACCATGCTGGCAAGCGCCCAGGCCGAGGGCTACCGCCTGCGCATGAACGACGCCGACCTGCTGCACAAGGGGGAGGAGCTGAGCTACGCCACGGTGCTGACCAAGGGCTCGGAGTACATCGTGTTCGCCTGCGCGGACGCGGCCATCCAGGACCTGGACATCTACCTGTACGACGACAGCGGGACGCTGGTGGACCGCGACCGGATGAGCGACGCCCAGCCGATCGTGACCGTCACCCCGGCGTGGACCGGCACCTACCTGGTGCTGATCAAGGCCTACCGCTCCGAGGCCCCGGGCAACTTCTCCCTGGCCGTGATGTACAAGTGACCCGCGCCCGCCCGGAGCGCTGACCCGACCATGTCCCCCGAGGACCCCACCGCCGCGCTGGCCGACCTCGGCCTGGATCTCGCCGACCCACACACCACCCTGGGCCTGCAGGTCGCGCAGCTGGCCGCGGTCCTGATCCGCGCCGACCGCGTGGTGCTGACCGAGGAGCGGGAGGCCCTGACCCACCTGCTGCAGGAGCACATCGGGCTCGCGCAGGACGCAGCGGCCGCGATCACCGAGCACGCACTGCAGACCGAGGACACCCCGGCCGAGGAGGCGCTGATCGAGGCCCTGCGCGGCCGGCCGGCGGGGGAGCGGATCCTCCTGGCCGACGCCCTGCTGGGCATCTGCACTGCCGACGGGTCGCTCGACGCCCGGGAGGAGGCCGAGGTCGCCACCCTGGTGCGCAGGCTCGGCGTACCGGGCGCCACCTACCGCGACCTGCTGCGCAAGTGGGATCCCCAGGGCGCTCGCGGGACCCGCCACACCACCCTGACCGACGCCCCCATGACCATCGGCAGCGGAGCGGGCAACGTGGTGCGCCTCACCGGGCTCACGGTCAGCCGGCAGCACGCGGTGCTCACCCGCACGGACGCCGGCTGGGAGATCGAGGACCTGGGGTCGACCAACGGCACCTGGGTCAACGGCCAGCGGATCCGCAGGAAGCTCGTCACGCCCCCCGACCTGGTGCGCATCGAGCACCACTGCCTCCGCATCGACGAGCGCAGCCGCCGGCTGCGGGTGTGGGACGCCAACGAGTTCCTCACCCTGGCGGCGCGGGGTCTGAGCGTGCAGGTCCCCGGGGACGACGGCGAGCCCCGCCGGATCCTCGACGACGTGTCCGTCACCCTGCGCTCGGGCGAGCTGCTGGCGGTGCTCGGGCCCAGCGGCAGCGGCAAGACCACCTTCGTCAGCGCGCTGCTGGGCGCGGCCCCGCTGTGCGGCGGCGAGGTCGCGCTCAACGGTGAGCCGTGCCACCTGCTGCGGGACCACGCGTCCCGCGTGGGCGTGGTCCCGCAGGACGACATCGTGCACGGCGAGCTGACCGTGGAGGAGTCGCTCCACTACTCCGCCCGGCTGCGATCCGTGCGGGGCGCGACCGTCAGCGCCATCGACGACGCGGTCGAGCGGGTGGTCGACCAGCTCGGGCTGGGCGGGATCCGGCGTCACCGCATCGGCGACCCGGTGCGGCGCGGCATCTCCGGAGGCGAGCGCAAGCGGGTCAACCTGGGGCAGGAGCTGCTCGACACCGACACCCCGATCCTGGCGCTGGACGAGCCCACCACCGGCCTGGATCCACACACGGGCATGGAGATCGTGCACCTGCTGCGGCGGCTGGCCGACCAGGGCCGCATCGTGGTCGCGGTCACCCACCTGGTGGACCGGGAGCTGCTCGAGGTGGTCGACAAGGTGCTCGTGCTCGGCGTGGGTGGCCACGCGATCTACTTCGGCCCGTCCCGGGACGCGCTGGCCTTCCTCGGCCTGGACACCGTGGCCGAGCTGTTCCAGCAGGCGGGCTCGTCCGAGCGCGTGGCCGAGCTGGCCCCGGCCTACCGGGACTCGGCCGTCTACCGCCGCTTCGTCCAGCTGCCCCGCCTGCTGCAGCGAGGGCCGGGCATCCGCGTCGAAGACGCCCCCCCTCCCGACGACGACTCCCTGGACATGGACATCCCCGCGCTGAACCTGCCCGACGCCGTGCTCGACGCGCCCCTGGGCACGGACGAGATGAACCGCACGATGCTGGGGACCATGTCCTCGATCAAGCTGCTCGTCACGCCGGGCGGCCCGCGCGGGTCACGCCTCGGGGATCGGGGCTTCGGATGGCTGAGGCAGGCCATCACCCTCACGTCGCGTTACGCCCGGGTGAAGGCGCGGGACCGCGTGGCCATGGCCGTGGCCATCGGCCAGGCGCCCCTGATCGTGCTGGGCTGCTGGCTGGTGCTGATGCACACGCTGCGCTACGACGACACCCGGCTGGACGCCGCCTTCGCCACCATCCCCGGCTCGCTGCCCTTCATCCTGGTCATCTCCGCATTCTGGCTGGGCTGCGTGAACTCGGTGCGGGAGCTGGTGGTGGAGCAGGCCATCTTCCACCGCGAACGCAACGCGGGCGTGGGAGTGGGCGCGTACCTGGTGTCCAAGCTGGCCGTGCTGTTCACGCTGACCGCGGCGCAGTGCGTGCTCCTGCTGGCCACCGCGCAGCTGCTGTTCGGGCTGACCGCCCGCCACCTCGACCCCCTGCGCGCGGCCGTGGTGCTGGCGCTGGTCGGCCTGTTCGGCGTGGCCCTCGGCCTGGCCGTGTCCGCCCTGTTCCGCACGGCCGAGGCCGCGGTGGGTGCGCTGCCCGCGCTGGTGATCCCCCAGCTGCTGTTCGGCGGGCTGCTGGTGCCCCTGGACCAGATGCCCGCGGTGCTGCGCTGGGTGTCGTACCTGGCGGCCAGCCGCTGGGGTATGGCCGGGATGCTGCAGGCGGGCGAACCGGCCGTGGGTGCCGGGGGCGTGGCCATGATCAGCGAATGCACCCAGTTCTCGCCCCCGTCCGGGGACAGCGGCGCGTGCGTGCACGGCTTCCTCGAGACCCTCGGCTTCGCCCGCTCCGAGGCCGTGGAGGGCACCCTGATCGCGACCCGCATCGTGGTGGACGCGGGCTGGCTGCACTGCTGCGGCGCGCTGGCCGCGCTCACTGCGGGCTGCGCCCTGTTCGCCGGGTTCGCGCTGGCCCGCCGCTGACCGCGGCATTGGGCAGCGCGCGCCTGCGGCGCTACTCTATTGTGCGGCTCGACATTGCCGGAGGAACCCGTGCCCCGACAGCTTCCCACCACCACCTGGCCGGTGCTGCTCGCCAGCTGCTGGCTGTTCGCCGCCGCGGCGAGCGCCGCGGACTGGCCCCAGTGGCGCGGCGAGCACCGCGACGGCCGCTCCCCCGAGACCGGCCTGATCGACGACTTCCCGGCCGACGGCCCCACGCTGGCGTGGAAGGCCGACGGCCTCGGCATGGGCTACTCGTCCGTCGCCATCGCCGACGGTCGCGTCTACGTCAGCGGCCTCGACGGCCGCGACGGCCTGCTGACCTGCCTGGACACGGACGGCAACGTGTTGTGGCAGAGCCGCTACGGCCCGGAGTGGCGCCGCACCAAGCCCGGCGCCCGCTCCACCCCCACGGTGGACGGCGACAGGGTCTACGTGATGAGCGGCATGGGCGTGGCGTGGTGCTTCAACGCCCTCACCGGCCAGGCGATCTGGTCCCTGGACGTACACGGCCTGTGGGGCGGGCGCCGCATGGAGTACGGCGCGCACGAGTCCCTGCTGATCTCCGGGATCCGGCTGATCGCCACCCCGGGCGGCTCCGACGCGACCATGGTCGCCCTGGACAAGTTCACCGGACGGCCGATGTGGACCGCGGACGAGCCGGACGAGGCCGCTGGCTACTGCGCGCCGCTGCTGGTGGACCACGGCGGCCGGCGCCAGGTGGTCACCATGATGGAGCACTCGGTGATCGGCGTGAACCTGGCCGACGGACGGCTGCTGTGGCGCATCCCCTACGACGACTACATGCCGCGCAAGGGCCGCGAGGAGCACCCCGACTACCCCAACACCCCGGTGTTCGCCGACGGCCGCATCTTCGTCACCTCGGGCTACGGCGACGGGTGCGCGGTGCTCGAGCTGTCCGCGGACGGCAAGAGCGCCTCGGTGGCGTGGAGCAACACCGCGCTGTCGTCCCAGCACGGCGGGGCCGTGATCGCGGACGGCACCGTGTACGGCGCCACCATGAAGGACCACAAGCACGGCAGCTGGATCGCGCTGGACCTGGCCACGGGCGAGCAGCACTGGGAGGGCCGCTGGCGCTCGCACATGGGCTCGGCCATCTGGGCGGACGGCAAGCTGTGGGTCACGGACGAGCGCACGGGCGAGGTGGGCCTGATCGACGCCACCCCGGCCCGGTTCACCCTGCTGGACTCGTTCCGCGTGGCCAACGACCTCGGCGAGTACTACGCACACCCGTCCCTGGCCGACGGCCGGCTCTACGTCCGCCACGACGGCACCCTGTACGTGTACCGGGTGCGGTGAACGGAGAATCCATGACGTCCCTCCATCGGCGGCCCGGCGCGATCGCCGCCACCCTGCTCCTCGCCCTGGCCGGCTGCGATCCCACCGCTGGCCTCGAGCCGCTGGACCTGGGCATCGTCGGCGGCACCGAGACCGAGGACTGGCCCGCGGTGGGCTGCTACATGATCGACGCGGGCGACGGCGGGCTGTGCACGGCCACCCTGGTCCGCCCCGACGTGTTGCTCACGGCCGCCCACTGCGCGGACGGCCACGGCGAGACCGAGCTGTGGACCAACGCGCCCTTGATCTGGTCGGCGAGCAACAGCGAGTGGTGGACCGCGTCCGAGGTGCACATGCACCCCCTGTACGAGGCGGGCGAGTCCTACTACGCCCGCGACATCGCGGTGATGATCCTGGACGAGCCGATCACCGCCTTCGACTACATCCCGGTCAACACCACGAAGATGGACCACACGTGGCGTGGGCGCACGATGCACTACGTGGGGTACGGCTCGGACACCTACTACGGCGGCCCCGGGTCGGGCACCAAGCGCGAGACCGACATCGAGATCTACGACTACTACAACGAGACGGTCACCACCCACACGTCGGGCACCAACACCTGCACCGGCGACTCGGGGGGCCCGGCGCTGGTCGAGCTCGACGGCCACTGGTACGTGGCCGGCGTCAACTCCTGGGTCTACGCCTGGACCCATGGCCAGGACAGCTGCAACGGCGCGTCCGTGGCCATGCGCGTGGACTACGAGCTGGACTTCCTGTCCGACTTCTTCGACCCCTACGAGACCCCCTACCCCGACCCGGAGGGGGACGACGACACGGCCGCGGACGACGACGACACCGCCGAGGAGGAGGGTGGGTGCGAATGCAACGCCGCCCCCACGGGCGGCGCCCCGCTCGGCCTGCTGACCGGGTTGCTCGCGGCGTCATTCCTGCGACGGAGGCGCTGACCAGCTGCCATGCGAAGGTACGGCTGGGCGCTGATGCTGGGGGTGGCGGTCGCGGCAACCGCCACAATCGGCGTGAGGGCCTGGCTGGCCCGTCAGGCACCCACCACCGTCCCCTCCACGCCCACCCCCACAGCGCGGGAGGCCGCCCTGCCCGCCACCTGGCCGGTCGTGCGCGGCGGCCCCATGCTGCCCGGCGCGGTGGACGGCCAGCTCCCCGACCGCTGGGAGGTGCGCTGGCGCCACGTCGACGCACCGGGCGGCATCACCGCAGCCGTGATCGGGGACGGGCGCGTGTACGCCGGCAGCCTGGGTTCCGGGGTGCTGGCCCTGGACCTGGACACCGGCGAGCTGCTGTGGCGCCACGCGGTGGAGGGCGGGGTGGAGTCCCCTCCCCTGCTGTCGGACGGCGTCCTCTACATCGGCACGCTGGACGCCGAGCTGCTGGCCCTGGACGCAGCCACCGGCGCGGTACGCTGGCGCCACGCCGCAGGCGCCCGCATCACGGGCGCACCCAGCCGCCTGGCCGAGGGGCTGCTGCTGTTCGGCAGCCACGACAGCACGCTGCGCGCCGTGCACCCGGACACGGGCGAGGCCGCCTGGAGCTACACCGCGGGGTCGTACGTCAACGGCGCGGCCGCGGTGACGGAGTCCCGGATCGTCATGACGTCATGCGACGCGTCGATCCACCTGCTGGACCCTGCGGGCGAGCGGGTGCGAGCCATCGACACCGGCGCCTACGTGCCCGGCTCTCCCGCCCTGCGCGACGGGCTGGTCTACGCGGGCAACTACGAGGGGCACCTCGTGGCCGCCGACCTCGGCAACGGCGTGATCCGCTGGCGCTACGACGCGGGCTCGCCCCTGTACACGGCGCCCGCGGCCGGCGCCTCGACCGTGGTCTGCGCGGCCGAGGACGGCACCGTGCACGGCGTGGACCGCGCCACCGGCCACGGCCGCTGGACGTTCCGCACCAACGGCGAGGTGCACTGCGCCCCGCTGATCGTGGGCGACCGCCTGCTGGTCGGGTCGGACGACGGCTGGCTGTACCAGCTGGACCTGGCCACCGGGGAACGCGCGTGGGCGTTCGAGGTGGGCTCGCCCCTGACCGCCTCGCCCGCGCTGGCCGGCGACACGATGATCACCGGCGCCGAGGACGGCTCGCTGCTCGCGTTCTCCCCGGCCGGGGGGGCAGGGTGAGGATCGCGTGGCTGGTCCCCGGCTCGGGCTCGGCGTTCTACTGCGAGAACTGCGTACGTGACCGGGTGTGGCTGTCGGCGCTGGCAGCCCGCGGCCACGACATCACCGCCGTGCCCCTGTACCTGCCCGTGGAGCTGGACGCCGGGCCGGTGGAGGCGCCGGTGTTCTTCGGTGGCATCAACGTGCACCTGCAGCAGCATTCGGCGCTGTTCCGGGCCACGCCGCCTTGGTTCGACCGGCTGCTCGACCACCCCTGGATGCTGCACCTGGCCGACCGCATGTCGGGCATGACCCGGGCCGAGGACCTGGGCCAGACCACCCTGTCGATGCTGCGCGGCGAGGACGGCCGCCAGGCCAAGGAGCTGGAGCGGCTGCTGGCCTGGCTGGAGGCCGACGTGCGGCCACAGGTGATCGTGCTGTCCAACCTGCTGCTGGCAGGCCTGGCAGCGCCCCTGAGGGAGAGGACCGGGGCCCGGCTGCTGGCCCTGATGCAGGACGAGGACGAGTTCATCGACGCCCTGCCCGAGCCGGAGCGCGGCAAGGTCTGGGCCGAACTGGGACGCACCGCAGCCGCGGTGGATCGCTTCGTGGGAGTCAGCCGGTACCACGGAGGTGTGATGCGAGACCGGCTCTCGCTGCCGGACGAGCGCCTCTCCGTGGTGCTGCCTGGTGTACGTGACGAGGTGCCGCGACGCGATGCGCCGGGGACGCGCGCCGCGGGCTTCCTCTCCCGCCGCTGCCCCGAGCGGGGGTACGACCTGCTGGCCGAGGCGTTCGTCGAGCTGCGGAACGCGCTGCCCGACGCAACCCTGCGCGTGGCCGGCGGGGCCCTGGACGCGGACCGCCCCTACATCGAACAGGTACACGACGGGCTGCGCGCGGCCGGGGCCCTGGAGCACGTACACGAACACACCCGCTTCGACCTCGACGGCCGCGACGACCTGTACCGCCGCGTGGACGTGCTCGTCGCGCCGGACCGGGGCGCCCCGGCGTTCGCCGGCTACGCGGTGGAGGCCATGGCCGCAGGCGTGCCCGTGATCGCGTCGGCCACCGGGTGCTTCGTGGAGCTCGCCGAGATCCTCGGCGACGGCCTGGTGCTGGTCCCGCCCGACGACGCGGGGGCCCTGGCCCTGGCGCTGACCGATCTGATGCGCGACCCCGAGGCCGCAACGGAGCGGGGGCTGGCCGGGCGGGCGCGCGTGCTGACCCACCTCACCGCGGACGCCAGCGCAGCAGCCCTGGAGGCCGACCTCGGGCAGCTCGCGACCCGCACCGCCTGACCCCGGTGCTGCGGTATGCTCGGGCCATGGTGTCCCCCCGCGAACCATCCTTCGTCCTGGCCGTGTTCCTGGCCACGCTGCTGTGCGGGTGCCCCGCGCACCTGACCCCGCACGACGACGATGACGCCACCGCGGACGACGACGACTCCGCCCCGGCGGACGACGACGACGCCGCCGCCGCCGCCGCCGCCTCCGCCGCCGTCGCCGCCGCCGCCGCCTCCGCCGTCGCCGC
>CAZXHG010000016.1:0-35779 GCA_964639985.1 uncultured Rickettsiales bacterium | reverse complement strand
GGTTCCCCTCTCCCCCCCCTCCGACGACGACCTCCCCCCGGACGACGACGACGACGTCGCCCCGGACGACGACGACTCGGCCGCCCTGGACTGCGACGCCATCCCGGCCGGCCCGTTCACCTTCGAGACCATCGTCGGCCCGGTGGCCACCGAGGACTTCGCCTTCGACGACGAGGGCTACATGATCGGCGCACAGAACGGCAGCCTGTTCCGCTCGCTCAAGACCGGCGAGAGCGATATCTGGGTCCCGGGCTCCTGGGCCGACATCACCGGCCTGCGCACCCTGCCCGGTGGCGACGTGGTGTTCGCCAACACCTCGGCCGGCAACCTCGAGCGGGTGGACCGGGCCACTTTGGCCCGCACCGTGGTGCTGTCCGGCCTGTCCGGCCCGGACGGCATCGAGGTGGATCTCGACGGCATGGTCTACCTCGCCGAGCAGGCCGGGGGCCGGATCCGCCGCATCGACCCGGACACGGGCGACTTCACCATCGTCGCCGAGGGCCTGACCGCGCCCAACGGCCTCAGCTTCGATCCCACCTACACCCGGCTGTACGTGGACAGCTACGGCGGCAACGTGGTGTACATGATCGACTTCGACGCCCACGGCACCCCGGGCGAGGTGCAGACCTTCACCGGCCAGGTCGGCACCGGCCTGCACGACGGCATGGGCGTGGACGCCTGCGGCAACGTGTACATCTGCGACTACGGTGGCACCCGCGTGATCCGCGTCGATCCCGACGACCAGTCGCAGGAGCTCGTGGTCGACCTCAGCGGCACCTCCACCTGGATCCCCAACATGCAGTGGGGCTCGGGCTACGGCGACTGGGATCCCCTGAGCCTGTACGTGATCGACATCGCCGACTACCTCACCTACGAGGTGCCGGTGGGCGTGCCGGAGAAGGAACGGATGTATCCGTAGAGCTACTGTGCAAGCGCTTCGAGGATAGGCTCCCAGTCGACCGAGACCGATTGCTCTCCCGAGTAGTGGGCGTCGACCATGGTCTCGATGTCGACCAGAACGACCTTCTCGTCCTGACTCAGTGGTTCGAACGTCACCTGATCACCCCGGCGCACCGCCTTGGCGAACATGATGAATTTCAGCCCTTTGGAGTTGTTGTCCACCAGGTTGGATTCCTGCCACAGCGTGCGACCGTTGCCCGAGATCTTGAAATCGAACGCCCATTTGCCGCCCGACGATCGCATGGAGAACCCCGTGTACACGAGGTTGTACAGCGCCAGGACGATGATGTTCTCACCCTCCTCGAGATCCCCCTCGAGGCTCCACGATCCGCGTCCGTCCTCATTGCTCCAGCGGCATTCGTGCGTGGCGGAGAGCACACCCCTCGACTGCAGCCGACGCAGTGCCACCTCGTTTAGCACGAACACACCACCGATGTCGTCTACACCGGTCATGCTGACCTTGACCGTTGACGCTGACACGGTGTGCCGATCGGTCAGGTACCGGATGGTCTGACCCGACGCATGGGTTGCAGGCATGGCCACGACAACAAGGGCCACCAACACCGACCACGTACAGTTCCTCATCGCTTCTCCTCCTCTTGCGTCAGAGCCTATCCGCGTTCCGGAACCTTGGCCAACGTGCCTGCGGGCGCGGGCGTTGCGGGCAGGGCACTTGACGAATTCAAAGCGGTATCAGTCGGCGAGACGCTCCCGCAACGCCGGCAAATCGGTCAGCACGTAGAAGTGGAAGGCCTTCTCGGAACTCGTCCACAGACGCGTCCCGTCGGTGGCAAGATCCTCGAGCATGAAGACGGGACCACGGATCCGGGCGATGTACTCCACCCTGGCCTCACCACCCGTGCGAATCGCCTCGTCCACCCGGTAGACGTGCACGCAGTCTCGCACCAGGCTGTTCGAAGCCTCGTACAGGAACGTTCCATCCCAGGTCAGACCCTGGGAGAAGCCCTTGTTTCGGTAGGTGGCGGTCGCCACGTCGGCGATGTGGTGGTCGTTCAGTTTCGGTACGTCCGCCTTGGCAACGAGGTAGGTCCGCTTGGTGCGCATGAAGTCGGAGATGGCGAAGTACTGCTCGCCGTCAATGGTGACCAGGGTCATGGCCGACGTACCGCTCAGGCCGGTCGGGTAGGAGTCCACGACCACCACGGAGTCACCCTCGAACGAGGCGGCCAGGTCGATGACGTACAGCAGGTTGCTCTTGTAGTCCACGGCCCACAGATGCTCGCCGTCCCAGCAAAGGCCGCTGGTGTGCACCGCCTCTGGCGGCATGACCGTCTCGTCGATCACCTCCATGGTGTCGGGATCCAGCAGGTACATGGCGCTCTTGGTGTCGTTCCAGTGGTTGGTGAACACCAGGTGGTCGTCGACCAGGGTCAGCCCTTGCGGCGGGTACTTGTTGGCGGCCTCGGGGACCTCGGCCAGCTCTTCCCAGGTGCCGCGCAGGGCACCGATGCCCGACGTGATGAAGCTCCAGTACATGACGACCCACAGTAGCAAAGCCAGGCCGATGACACTGGTCGTCAGACTGACGCTCCGACGAAGCGTGACGAATCGCTCCTCCACGGCTGCTCTCCCTTCGGATTTCCCTCTGACCGCGAGATGCACGTAGTCCCCGAGGTCCGTCCGACCACGATACTGCGTGAGCCAGTTCCTCGCGCCGAAGTCCGGCACGATGTCGAACTCACCCCGGTTCCAGCGGTGGTTCCACACGCATCGCCCACGTTGCTCGGGGTCGCGGAGCGCCTGCCTCGAGGCTGGACACATCCGGCACAACAGGTAGATGTGGGCATAGGCGTTGACGAGCAGGCCCCAGCGGGCAGGTCTCCCGCCCAGCCGGCGCGTCACGCGCTGTAGCAGGCCCCCAGGGATGGCCAGGATGTCCAGCACCACCCAGTCCACCCGCAGCCGACCGAGCACCAGCGAGAGCCCAGCCAGCGGACCGGAGAGTCCCCAGAACAGCACGGTGCAGACGAACGCCACCAGGCGGTCATGCGCTGTGGGTGGGCGCCAGTTCGGAGTGATCCCCACGGAATTCATCCGTCCTCGCTTCTCTCCCCCAGCGCCTTCTCGACGAGATCGAAGTCGAGTTCGAGCGCCCTGGTGAGTGAATGAACGGCCTCCGTACGATCCGGATCGTCCTCCATTCCCTTCATCAACGTGCTCAAGGAGCGCAGTGACCGTTCCAACCAGACGGACTCGACGCGGTGGATGTCCTCCGGTATTCGCAATCCGACCTGCAACTCCTCCCGCATGGGATCGTCGATCATCCCGGCTCGCTGCTTGAGCAGGTAGCGTCGATAGACCTTCCGCGTCTCCTGATCCGGACGAAGCGGTGGATAGGTGGCCTGGTCGCCGGAGTAGTCCCTGGAACCTGGAATCCTCGGATCGTCGATGAAAGGACGATCACGATCGAAGATCCTCCCCGAGGTCGGATCGGCCCTCTCACACCAGCGCTCCGCATCCCTCACGTTGAAGTACTCGAAGAACTCCTGCTTGCTCACCCGCCGCCGCTTGAACACGACGATCAGGATCACCACGTAGGCCACACAACAGACGATCGTCGCCGCGAGGCTGATCATGCACACGAAGAACAGCACGGCCAGCAACATGACCATCGTGCACATGGTCCCTACCTGGACCGAGAAGTCGATGAGCTTGAAACGTCGCACCACCGGGATGATCGGGGTCTGGGTGTTGGTGTGCACGAGGTCCGCCCAGCACAGGCCGATCGCGGCCACGGTCATGCAGATGACACCGAACACCTGGATGACCCGCTCGACATCGGAGAGCTTGTCCCCGTCCATGGCAAGGATGGTCACCGAAAGCAGGACCATGCCGATGGTGACTGCCGCGTAGTTCCCCCAGGAATACTGGGAGTGGTAGGCGAGCATGTCCTCGAGTTCGAGCTTTCCATGATGCAACAGAGCCTGTTCATAGGGCCTGTAGACCCCGACCTGCTTCTTGCTCCCGAACAACGCACTGAACGAGATGGTGCCGATCAAGGCCACGAACGTCGCGACCACGAACCAGAATGCGATCGACTCGTCGTTGCTGAAGTCGGTCAACAACTCGAGTTCACCTCGAGCGGCCTGCATCTTGCCCGAGACGTCGACGGCCTCGCCGGACGACTCACTCTTCTCCCCTTCAGCTGCGTGAGCGCGCTCAAGGACCAGGTGGACCATCCCGAACGCAAGGAACACCAAGATCAGCAGTGGAACCAGCCACCCTCGCCGCCCGATTGCCCGCCCTTTCATGGTCCCCTCCTCACATGGATGCCCCTGCCAGTGGAACAGCGGACGCCTCGCGGACCTGCCCGAGAGGAAACTTCGCATACCCGGCGACCGCTGGGGAATTCCTCGCCCGCTCGAACATCTCCGGAGTCTTCAGCCCCCCGAGAACGAGCTGCTTCCCGGCGCGAAGCACGCCCGCACACGTCCTATCGATGGTCGCCCCGAACGGCGCGAGCCAGCGTGCCGCCGAGCTGTGATAGGTCAACGTGACCGCGTCCACGTCCTCCAGAGAGGCGATTCCGTGGACGGACAGAGGGAGGATTTCCGGCGCGGTCCGGACCAGCCAGGCGCCGGCGATCAGCTTGGTGTGCAAGCTCGTGGGGACCGTCCCGTCCGCGGCCTTGACCGCCTGGAGATGCCGCAGGGAGAACGTATCGATCCAGAACCGATCCCGCAGTCCCTCTTGCAGGAGACCGACGATCCGCCTGGCTGCCTCGCCGAGGTCGCCAGCACCGTTCTTGAGTTCCACAACGTACCGTACGCCGCTCTCGGGCGCCGAGAGGAGGTCGGTCAACGTGAACAGCTCACCACGTTCGACTGCCTCATCGATCTCGCGTTCGCTCAGCACGTCGCTCACAAGTCGAGGATGGCGGAAATAGAAATCACGACGTCCCCCGGACACGTTCCAGCAGATGTCCCCTTCGACCGCGTGGTCGAGGTCGGGCCTCGTTGCTGCCAGGGAAACAGCACGCGCGAGCATCTCCTTGCCGTTCAGCGCCCGGTGGTGGACGAAGACGAACCGCTGGAGCTGCTCGAACACAGGGCGGGTAATCACGAAGGACTCCTCATCTACCCCACGGGCGGCGCCATTCTACTCCCTCGCAGCAGGTTCCACCGGTGCGGTCACCCGCTTCTCCCCCTGGGATCGCCTCGTGGAAGGGATGTACTTCTCGTCGTCTGCAAACTCCCGTTGCTGCCGATTCCCGAACCTTGGATCTGCTTCTATCCATCGCTCCCTGTCCTCGACCTTGTACGCCTCGAACAGCGCACGTTTGGGAACACGACGGACGATGTAGACATAGGTCAACACCCCGATGAGGGTCAGGCAGCACGCTGCGGTGATGTTCGAATCGATGAGGCACACGAAGAACAGAACGGCGATCAGCATGGACAGCGCGCCCACCGTGCCGAATCGCACCGAGAAGCTGATGAGCTGGAACCGTTTCCCGTCCGGGATGATCGGTGACTGCGTGTTCCTGTGGACCAGGTCGGCGAGGCTCAGACAGACCGCCGCAACGACCATCACGCCCACACCTATGGCCTGGATCAGGCTCTCCGCACGGGTCAGGGACTGGTTCTCCACGACGATCAGGTTGATGGCCAGCAGCACCATGCCGATGGTCACGGCCGCGTAGTTCCCCCAGTCGTACTGCGCGTGGTAGTCGAGGATCGCCTTCCGCTCCACGAGCCCTTCCGCGAGGAGCTTCTCTTCGTAGGGGCGGTAGACGCGGACGTTCCTCCGGTGGCCAAAGGACGAGCCGATGAACACACCGGCCACCCCCAGCCCCGTCAAGGTGACGTACCAGAAGCCCAGGACCGAATCGCTCCTCGATGCCGCCAGGCACTCCGCGTTCTCCCAGACCGGTCCTTCGCGGTCCGTAGGCTCGCAGTCACACGCCGCCGACCGGGCCGATTTGGCCTTGGCGGGTGATCTGTAGATCAAGTTGGTCATGCCAAACGCCGAGATCAGGATGAGGACGGCACCGGCCAGACCGGCCATGGCCAGGGCCCTGCGAAACACTGTCTGCCTCATGGCTCCCTCCGGGACGCGGCGATAGCAGCGATCCGGAGACCATTGTACTTTCGGCGCAGGGGGGGGGCCGATGAGGTTGATACACTCGACGCGCCCGGCACCTCGTTCGTAGAGATCCGGCACGGAGCCACGCCATGCTCAAGGTCCGAGGGTTGACCCGCTCGTTCGACGATCCCCGCCCCACCGAGGTCCTGCGGGGGATCGATCTCGACGTGGCCGCGGGCGAGGCCGTGGCCGTGGTGGGGCCGTCTGGGTCGGGCAAGAGCACCCTGCTGGCGATCCTCGGCACCATGGATCACCCCTCCGCGGGCACGGTCGAGATCGACGGCCGGGCCGCCCACGACCTGCGGGGCAACGACGCGGCGCGGCTGCGCGCCACGCGCGTCGGGTTCGTGTTCCAGGAGCACCACCTGCTGCCCCAGTGCACCGCCCTGGAGAACGCGCTGCTGCCCGCCATGGCCGCGGGTGGGCGACGGGGCGCGCGCGCCGCAGAGGCCCGCGCTCGAGACCTGCTCGACCGGGTGGGGCTGGCCGACCACGCCGACCACCTCCCCTCCCAGCTGTCCGCGGGCCAGCGCCAGCGCGCCGCGCTCGTGCGCGCACTGATCAACACACCGGCGCTGCTGCTGGCCGACGAGCCCACGGGCGCGCTGGACCAGGAGGCCTCGGCGCTGCTCGTCGATCTGCTGCTGGAGATCAACCGGGACCGGGACACCGCCCTGGTCGTGGCCACCCACGCCCCGGAGGTGGCCGCCCGCATGGACCGTGTCCTGCGCCTCGCCGGTGGGCTCCTGGTGGGAGAGGACCCGGCCGACCCGTGACCCCCGCACGCCTGGTCGCGCGGAGCATCCGGCACCACGCCCGCGCCAGCCTCGCCCTGGTCACGGCCTGCGCCGCGGCCACGGCCGTGCTGATCGGTTCGCTGGCCGTGGGAGACTCGGTCCGCGCCAGCCTCGCCGCCCTCGCCGAGAACCGCGTGGGCCGGGTGAGTCACGTGGTGCAGGGGCGATACGTCCGTCATCAGCTGGCCGATGATCTGCGCCGCGAGCTGACCGTGCCGGTGGAGGCCGTGGTCCAGCTCACCGGCACCGCGTCCCGCGCGGACGGCTCCGCAGCCACCGGTGGCGTGCAGATCCTGGGCACGGACGAGGCGTTCGCCTTCCTGCTGCCCGGCGAGGCCGCCCTCCCGTCCGACGGCCGCTCGGTGGTGCTCAACCGCGAGCTCGCCGAACGACTCGGGGCCTCGGTGGGCGACGACCTGCTGTTGAGGCTGCCGCGGCCGGCGGCCCTGTCTCGTGAGGCGCCCTTCGCACCCGATGTGCCCCCCATGGCCGGACTCCGGCTGGAGGTCACAGCCGTCCTCGAGCCCGAGCACGGCGGTGCATTCCACCTGCACGCCGAGCAGCGGATCCCTCCGACCGCGTACGTGTCCCGCGACACCGTCCAGCAGCGCATCGGGCGCCTGGACCAGGCCAACCTGCTGGTCGTTGGCCACCGCCCGACCACCGAGGAGGTGCAGGCCGCGCTGGACCGATCCTGGCGCCTGGCGGACGCTGGCCTGCACCTGCAGCCCACGCACGACCGGCAGCTGCAGCTCGCGTCGGACGGGATCTTCCTCGACCGGATCGTGGAGGAGGCGGCCGCTCGCGCGGGCCGCCACTCGCTGGCCATCTCCAGCTACCTGGCCAACGAGCTGCGGCACGGACAGGCCACCGAGCCGTACGTGTTCGTCAGCGCGCTGGCCAACGATCACGGCATGGTGTCGGGCCTGCCCGGGATGACCGACGATCAGATCCTGCTGGAGGAGGACACGGCACGGCACCTGGGTGTCGAACCAGGCGACGAGATCGAACTGGCGTGGTGGCGCGTGGAGCCCGGTCGGACCTTCGTCGAGCAGCGGCGCACCTTCGAGGTGGGGAACATCCTGCCCCGCCTGGGTCGCTTCGCCGACCCGGACCTGGTGCCGTCCCTGCCGGGCATCCGCGGCGCGGACTCGTGCAGGGACTGGGCGCCGGGCGTCCCCATCGACCTCGACCGGGTCGGCCCGCGGCAGGAGGCCCGCTGGCAGGAGCACGGCGCGGTCCCGAGCGCCGTGGTCACCCTGGCCGCCGGCGTGCAGATGTGGGGCGGCGCCCATGGCGGGCTGACCGGCGTGCGATACCCGGCGGACACACCAGCGGAGATCGAGGCGTCCATGCTGACCTGGCTGGCGCCCGCGGACGCCGGCGTGACCGTGACCGACCTGGGGGCCGAGGCCGGCCGGGCCGTGGAGCAGGGCCTGGACTTCGGCGGCCTCGTCCTGGGCTTCGCCTTCTTCCTGGAGCTGGCCGCGCTCCTGCTCGTGGGGCTGCTGTTCTCCCTGGCAGTGCACGACCGGCGATCCGAGTTCGGCTCGCTGCTGGCCGTGGGCTTCACCCCGCGGCGGATCCGCGCCCTGCTGCTGGCCGAGGGCGCGCTGCTGGCCGCGGCCGGGGCCCTGCCCGGCGCGCTGCTGGGCTGGGGGTTCTGCCACGCCCTGGTGGCGGTGCTGGCCGCGGCGTGGCCGGCGGCCGGCGGACTGACCTCGTTGCACGTGGCGATCGGCCCCACCAGCCTGGCCGTGGGGGCGGCTGGCGGTGCGCTCGCCGCGCTGGCCGCGGTCGCCCTGGCGACCCGCGGGCTCGGACAGGAGGCCACGACCGCGCTCCACCGCAGCACCGAGGCCGCGCCGCGCGCACGGCCCTGGGGGATCGTGGCAGGCGCCGCCCTGGTCCTCGGCGGCGCAGCCGGCGCCATGTGGCCGGCGGCCGGGCTCCCCGATCCGGGGCGGCTGCTGGGAGCGGGCGCCATCGGACTGGCAGGGGGCGTGCTGGTGTTCGCCGCAGCGCTGGGGTGGACCGGGACCGCTCCATCCCTGGGCAGCAGGTGGGGCCTCGCTCGGCGGACCCTGGCCCGGCGCGCAGGACGCTCCACGGCTGTCGTGGCCCTCGTGGCCACGGCCGCGTTCATGGTGGCGGCCGTGGAGTCGTTCCGCCTCGACCCGACCGTGCGAGCGGACGAACGCTCCGCGGGCACGGGCGGGTACGGGCTCTGGGCCGACGCGGCCGTACCGGTGGCCGGGTCGCCGACGGCCCCCGGCTTCCACGAGGTCCACGGCCTGGATCCGGCCTGGACGATCACGCCACTGAGGGCGCACGCGGGGGACGACGCCAGCTGCCTCAACCTCAACCGGGCGCAGTCGCCCCGCATCCTTGGCGTACCGTCCGCGGCCCTGCATGCTCGTGGCGCCTTCACCTTCACCGCGGCGGGCGCGGGAGACTGGACCGCGCTGGACCGGGACCTCCCCGGCGGGGTGGTGCCGGCGATGGCCGACATGAACACCTTGCAGTGGGCGCTGGGCATCGGTGTCGACGACGAGCTGGTCGTGACCGACGGCCACGGCCAGCCCCTCACCCTGCGGGTGGTCGGCGCGCTGCAGCGATCGGTGCTGCAGGGCGCGGTCGTGATCGACGAGGCCACCTTCCGGCAGCACTTCCCGGCCGACGACGGCTTCGCCGTTCTGCTGGTGGACGCCCCGGTCACGGACGAGGCCGCGCGGACGCTCGCCACGGCACTGGCCGACCATGGCCTGGACGTGACCACCACGGTGGAGCGCCTGGGGTCCTTCCACGCGGTGGAGAACATCTACCTGTCGTTCTTCCAGGGCCTGGCCGCGCTGGCCCTGTTGCTGGGCACGGCCGGGCTGGGCATCGGCCTGCTGCGATCGGTGCAGCAACGGCGCGCCGAGCTGGCCATGCTGCACGCGATCGGGTTCGACCGCGCCTCGATCCGCGGACTGCTCCTGCGCGAGTACCTCCTGCTGCTGACCGCGGGGCTGCTCATCGGTCTCGCCGCCGCAGCCCTGTCCACCGCGCCCTACCACCTGGCCACGGGACTGCCCCTGCCCTGGCTCGCATTCGGGGCCACGGCCGCGGTGATCGGCATCGGTGGTTGCGCCGGCCTGGCCGCAGCCGCCACGATCGCCCTGCGTGGCGAGATCCACGCCATCCTGAAGAGGGAACGATGAGCGAACGACGATCCCTGGTCCCCTACCTGTTGCCCGCCCTGGCCGCGGTTGCGGCCGTGGCCGGCCTGGCGCTGTGGTTGATGTCCGACCGGACCGAGGTGCAGCAGCGCCTGCCCGGCGAGGACGAGGCCGCCGTGCCCGCCCCCGAAGGCGAGGACACCGCGTTCGTCGAAGGTGGGAAGCACGAGACCTTCGATGAGCCCGTACCCGACCTCACCGGCTCCTGGCCCCGCTTCCGCGGCGCGGACTCGGACGCGGTCTGCCGCACCCCGGACAGCCGCCTCGCCAGCGGCTGGCAGACGCCGCGGGAGGTGTGGTCCATGGAGGTGGGTGAGGGCTACGCGGGCGCGGCCATCCACGACGGCCGGGTGTTCCTGCTGGACTACGACCGCAAGCGCAAGCGGGACGTGATCCGCTGCCTGTCGCTGACCACCGGCGAGGACATCTGGAACCACTCCTACCCGGTCAAGCTCAAGCGCGACCACGGCATGTCCCGCACCGTGCCCGCGGTCACCGACGAGTACGTGGTCACGGTGGGCCCGAAGTGCCAGGTGCACTGCCTGGACACGGCCACGGGCGAGTTCCGCTGGGCCATCGACATGGTGGGCCGCTACGGCACCCGCGTCCCCCCCTGGTACACGGGCCAGTGTCCGCTGATCGAGGACGGCAAGGCGATCCTGGCGCCGGGTGGCACGGCCCTGATGGTCGCGGTCGACCTGGAGTCGGGCGAGGTGGTGTGGGAGACCCCCAACCCCCGCAGCTGGCTGATGACCCATACGTCGGTGACGCCGATCACGTTCGAGGGCACGCGCATGCTGCTGTACACCGCCAGCGGCGGCATCGTCGCGGTCTCCCCGGACGACGGCAGCGTGCTGTGGCAGTTCGACGGCTGGCAGGTGCCCACGGCCAACGTGCCCTCGCCCGTGTTCCTGCCGCCGGACACCCTGCTGCTGACCGGCGGATACGGCGCGGGCAGCATCGTCCTGCGCATCGAGCAGACCGAGGCCGGCTTCGCCGCGCGGGAGATCCGCCGCATGACGCCTGAGCAGTACGGGGCGCACCAGCACACGCCCGTACCGTACGAGGGTCACATCTACGGCCTGGGCGAGGACGGACAGCTGACCTGCCTGGACCGGGACGGCGAGGTGGTCTGGAAGAGCGGCTCGCAGGTGACGTTCGGCAAGGCCGCGTACCTGGTCGCCGATGGCGTGGTGCTGGCCTTCGACAACGAGGGCCTGCTGCGCGCGGCCCGGGCCACGCCCGCCGGGTTCGAGCTGCTGGGCGAGGACGAGGTGCTGCCCGGCCCGGACGCGTGGGGGCCGATGGCGTGCGCCAGCGGGTACTTGGTGGTTCGGGACCTGGCGACCATGAAGGCGCTGGAGCTGCGGGGGGGAGGCCGATGAGCCGAGGGGCCCGGCGGGCCCAGCTGGGGGCCGGCCTGGTCCTGGCCGGCGCGATCGTGCTGGGCGCGATCTCGCTGGCCGCGATGCACGGCGAGGAGACCCCGGCGGCGGCCGCTCCCGTGGAGGCCACGCCGACCCCCGCCCCACCCCTCCTCGACGCGCACCCCCCGATCGACACCGGCCTGGCCGATCCCTGGGCCGTGCTGGTGGACGAGGAAGGCCGGATCTGGGTCGGCGCCGACGAGGTCGTGGCCGCGTTCGACACGTCGGGCAAGCGAGTGGCCGAGATCCCGATCGAGGGCAAGGCGACCGCCCTGGCCACGGACCGCGGCTGGCTGTGGGTGGGCGTGACCGATCACGTGGAGATGTTCAGCCTCGAGACCCTGCAGCGGGTGGACGTGGGCGAGGTGCTGCCCGAAGGTGCCCGGCTGACCTCCCTGGCGCCGGCCTTCCAGTCCCTGTGGGCCGCGGACGCGGCCAACCGCCTGGTGCTGCTGCTGAACCGCGACGGCGACGCCATCGCCGTGCTCGCCAGCGTGGAGTACGCCGAGGCGCACCGCTTTGCCGTGCCCAGCCCCTACTTCGACGTGGCCGAGGACGCGGACGAGCGGCTGCTCGTGACCGATCCGGGCAGGCACCGGGTCGAGATCTGGGAGCAGGGCGAGCGGGTGGGCTACTGGGGGCGAGCGGGCACGGACCCGGCCGGGTTCGCCGGCTGCTGCGGTCCGGCCAACTTCGCCGTCCTGCCCGACGGCGGCATCGCCGCGGTGGACAAGGGCATGCCGCGGCTGAAGGTGTACGAGCCGGACGGCACGCTGCGCGCCATGATCGCCGACGAGACGCGGTTCGCGGAGTTCTCCCGCGCCTGCGACGCGCGCACTGCGGGCAGCATCGCCCTTGACGTGGCGGTCACCGGTACGGGCAGGATCGTGATCCTGGAGCCCTGCACCGGCAGGTTGCGGTTCTTCGACCCGCCGGCGCGACCCGACGAGCCATGAGCGACGACACGACCCGAAGCCGACGCGACTTCCTGCGCCTGGGCGCGCGCACCACCGCCCTCGGGGGCGTGGTGGTCGGTGGCTACGCGCTCACTCCCCTGTCCGGACGGCAGAACCTGCAGGCCCGCTGCAACGACGCGGCCGACTGCGACACCTGCACCGGGTGCGGCACGGTGTGGCAGCTCGACCCGGCGCTGTGCGTGGCGTGTGGCCGCTGCCAGACCCACTGCGTGCGCGCCGAGTCCGCGGTCAAGTGCGTGCAGGCATTCCACATGTGCGGTTACTGCCGCATCTGCCCGGGGTTCTTCGAGACCCCCTCCCACTCCCTGCACGAGGCGGCCGAGAACCAGCTGTGCCCCACGGGCGCGGTGCTGCGGCGATTCGTGGAGGACCCGTACTACGAGTACACCATCGATCGCGACCTGTGCATCGCCTGTGGCCGCTGCGTGAAGGGCTGCGAGGCCTACGGCAACGGCTCGCTGTTCCTGCAGGTCGACCACGGTCTGTGCCTGGACTGCAACCGTTGCTCGATCGCGGCGGCCTGCCCCTCGCAGGCGTTCAGCCGCGTGCCCCTGCTGCGGCCCTACCTGCTGAAGGGGCGCTGATGGCCACGGGGCGCTTCCCCCACCCCGAGTTCGAGACCGGGTACACCCTGCCCGACACGCAGGTCACGCCCGCGGCCTCGCCGTGGTGGGACGCCGTGGACGTGGCCCTGCTGGCCGCGGCCCTGATCGCGGCCAGCGTGCTCGTGCGCCGGGCACGTTCCCGACGGGGCCTGTGGGGGCTCACCGCGGCCTGCGTCGCGTACTTCGGGTTCATCCGCGAGGGGTGCATCTGCCCGGTGGGGTCGCTGCAGAATGTGGCCCTGGCGATCGCGGACAGCACCGCGGCCCTGCCCCTGGCCGTGGCCGCGTTCTTCCTGCTGCCGATCGCGGTGGCGCTGGTGGCGGGGCGCACCTTCTGCGCGGCCGTGTGTCCGCTGGGTGCGATCCAGGAGCTGGTGCTGCTGTGGCCGCTGCGGGTGCCGCCGTGGCTGGATCGGCCCCTGCGGCTGCTGGCCTGGCTGTACCTGGGCGCGGCCGTGCTGTTCGCGACCACCGACACCCTGTTCGTGATCTGCCGCTACGACCCGTTCGTGTCGTTCTTCCGCCTCGATGGCAGCACCGCGCGGCTGGTGTTGGGGGTGAGCTTCCTGGCCGTGGGCCTGTTCGTGGCCCGTCCGTACTGCCGCTGGCTGTGCCCCTACGGCGTGTTGCTTGGCGTGGCCTCCCGGCTGTCGGCGTGGCCCGTGCGGATCACGGACGGCTGCACGCGCTGCAACCAGTGCGTGGGCGCGTGCCCGTACGGGGCGATCGACGCGGCCGGGCCCGCGCGGAAGGTGGAGGCGGCCGAGGGCCGGCCCCGCCTGCAGGCCATCGCCATGGGCCTGGTGATCGGGTTGGGCGTGACCGGCTGGATGCTGGGTGTCGGCCTGGCCCCCTCCCTGGCGAAGCTGCACCCCGACGTGGACCTGGCCGGGCAGCTGCTCGACCAGCGCACCGGGGAGCCGGCCGAGCCCACGGACGAGATCCGTGGACACTGGCGGACCGGCGAACCCGAGGCCGCGGTGTTCGCCCGCGCCGTGGTCGTGCAGCAGCGCTTCGGTCGGCGCGCGCCCCAGGTCGGCGCGGTCCTGGGTGTGCTGCTGGCCCTGCACCTGTGGCTCCGTGGCCGCCGCCGTGTCCTGGCCGACTGTGAGCCTGACCGGGGCGACTGCCTGGCCTGCGGCCGCTGCTGGACCGCCTGTCCGGAGGAGCCGACCGCGGGCCGCGGGCCCCTGCTCGCCGATCCCACCCAGCGCCGTGCGGCCGGCATCACCGCGGTCATCGCCGGGGCGGTGACCCTGGGCGTGGCCCTGGTCCTGGCCCTGGCGCCCCTCGGCGGAGCCTCTCCCACCGGGGACGAGGAGCTGGCCGCGATGAAGGCCCGGCTGCTCGAGAACCCCGGCGACGAGCAGCTGCCACAGGCCATCCGGGACCACGACGTGACCCTGCGCCAGGCCTGGTTCGGGCGTCGCGATCGCACGCGGACCGGGCGGCTCGTGCTGCTGATCGCCGCGGTGGTGACCCTGGGCGCGGCCCAGCTGGCGTGGCCGTACCAGCGGCCCCCGCCACCGCCAGCGCCCCGGACGCGCAAGACCTGGCTGCGGGACCACCGGCGGGGCGTGACCGCGATCGGGATCGCGGGCGGCCTCGTGGTGGTGCTCGCGAGCGCGGCCGTGTTGTTGATGTCGCGCGGCTGGGAGGATCCTGTCGCCGAGTACGCTGCCCTGGCCCAGCCCGAACAGCGGCTCGAGACCGCGACGGCCGCCCCGCCACCGCCCTGGCCTGGCTTCCGTGGTCCAGGTGGCCGGGGTCTCGCCGACGGCGGCCCCTACCCGACAGCGTGGGACGGCGCCTCGGGTGAGGGCATCGCCTGGAGGGCCGAGATCCCCCTCCCCGGCAAGGGCTCCCCCCTGCTCACCGAGGAGCTCGTGCTGCTGACCGGCGCGACCGAGGAGGAGCGGGCGGTGCTCGCCTACGACCGCGACGACGGCGCGCTCCGCTGGCGCGTGGCCGTGGACGCGGCCTACCGGCCGAACCCGGAGGACCACTTCACGACCACGAACACCGGTCACGCCGCGTCCACGCCGGCCACGGACGGCGAGCGGGTGTACGCCATCTTCTCCAACGGCGACCTGGCCGCCGTGGACCTCGACGGCTCCCTCGCCTGGGTGATGAACGTGGGCGCGCCCGACTCGGCCTACGGCCACGCCGCGTCCCTGGTGGTGCACGGCGACCTCCTGCTGGTGCAGCTCGACCAGGGCCTGGCCGGCGAGGACCTGTCCGAGCTGCTGGCCCTGCACACGGACACCGGCCGCGTCGCGTGGCGGGTGAAGCGGCCCGTGGCCAGCTCCTGGACCACGCCCACGGTGATCCAGCACGGCGGCCGCAGCGAGCTGATCACTGCCGCGGATCCCTGGGTGATCGCCTATGCCCCGGACAGCGGCGAGGAGCTGTGGCGCGCGGGCGGCCTGCGCGGCGAGATCGCGCCGTCGCCCCTGCTGGCCGGCGGCCTGGTCCTGGCCGTGTCGCCCTACGAGCGGGTCGTGGCCGTGCGCCCCGGTGGCAGCGGGGACGTCACCGAGGGCAACGTGGCGTGGAAGGTCACCGGCGACTTCCCGGACCTGGCCTCGCCGGTCAGTGATGGCCAGCGCGTGTACCTGCTGACCCGGGACGGCCGCCTGACCGCGCTCGCCCTGGACGACGGCCGCACCGTCGGTGAGGTCCGCCTCCCCGGCGACTACAGCGCGTCACCCGCGCTCGCCGGGGGCGTGTTGTACTGTCTGTCCGAGTCCGGGGCGATGACCCTGGTCGATCCCGGGGACGAGCCCCGGGTGCTCGGTTCGGCTGGCCTCGGCGAGGCGGCCTGGGCCAGCCCGGCGTTCGACGCCGGCCGGATCTACCTGCGGGGTGAGCACCACCTGTGGTGCGTCACCGGGACGGAAGCGAAGCCATGACACGGAGCTGGATGGTCGGAATGCTGCTCGTCAGCGGCCTGCTGGCCGCCTGCGGCAGCCCCGAGCAGCGCGCCGACAAGCTGCTCGCCCAGGCGGGCAAGCTGGCGGATCGGGCCGACGAGGCGGTGCGCAACGACGGGTTCGTACGCGGCGGCGAGCTGTTCCAGGAGGCCACGCAGGCGATCGAGGAGGTCCAGCAACAGCACGAGGGCACGCCCGCGGCCGAACGGGTCGCGGCGGGCGAGGTCGTGGCCGGCGGCATGGACGCCACACAGCTGCAGGCCTTCGCCGACCAGGTGGTGCGCATGGGCGAGTCCGAGCGCTCCCTGTTCCACCTGTCGGTGTTCGCGGTGGAGAAGATCGGCGACGAGGGCACGCGGGCCAAGAACCTCGACGCCATCGCCCATCACCTCGACGGCGCGCGCACCCAGGCGGACGCGTCCCAGTTCACCGAGGCGCTGCAGGCCGTGGAGATCGTGGGGGATCCCGACTCGCGTTCCCGGATCCTCGGGATCCTGGCAGTGCGCCTGGCCGAGAAGGGCGACGTGGGCGAGGCCTTCGATTTCGCCATGAAGGTGGAGCTGGACAACGACCGGCACGAGGCGCTGGCCGCCATCGCCGGCCGCATGGCCGAGGTCGGCCAGATCAGCGAGGCGCTGGAGGCCGCGTCCAAGATCACCGACGCGGACACGCGTGACGAGGTGCTGGTGACGATCGTGGACCGGATGGCCGGATCCGGGCGCTTCCCCGAGGCCCGCGACGCGCTGGCCGGGATCGAGGGCGCCGGACCGCGGGCCGCCGCCCTGGCTGCGCTGGGCGACCACATGACCCATGCCATGCCCCGCCAGGATCCCACGGCCACCTTCGCCGAGGCGCTGGAGGCGGCGGCCGACGTCGCCAGCGGGCCCTCCCGTGACGACGCCTTCGCGGCCGTGGCCGAGCGCATGGCCAGCGCGGACCGGATCGAGCAGGCGCTGCTGACCGCGGCGCTGATCGAGAGCGACACGCGCGGCGCCGAGGCCCTGGCGACGATGGTGGAGCGCTTGCTGCACTCGCGTCGGCCCGCGGACGCGCTGGACGTGTCCCGGGCGGTGCCGCACGCGGCGGCCCGCGCCGAGGCCCTGGCCGAGGTGGCCCAGCACCTGGCGCGGGCGAAGGAGCGGGACGAGGCGGCCGCGGCGTTCGCCGAGGCCGTGCGCGCGGCCGAGGAGGCGGGCAACGATCGGGACGACACCCTCGCCGCGGTGGCGGGCCACCAGAACGACGCCCGCCTGTTCGACGAGGCCCTGGCCACGGCGCGGCGCGTCCGGGACGCGGACACGGCCGCGCAGACCCTGGCGTCCGTCGCATCCATGCTGGTGACCCGGGGCCGGCGCGGCGACGGCGAGGACGCATTCGACGAGGCTCTCTTCCGGGCACGCGCCGGCGACAGCCACTCCGGCCGGACCGCAACCCGCGCGGCCATCGCCCAGACCCTGGCGCACACGGGCATGCACGCCGAGGCCACGGCGGTGCTGCAGGACGACCTTCGCGCGGCCGAGCAGATCACCGACGAGGTGGACCGCGCCGAGCTGCTGGCCACCATCGCGGGCGGGTTCGCTGGCATCGGCCACTTCATCGAGGCCCGCGAGGCGGCCATGAAGATCCCGGACGCCGGCGCGCGCGAGGAGGCGCTGGTGGGCATCACCCGGCAGATGGTCGATGGGGGCCAGTTCGACCAGGCCGGCAAGACCCTGCTGATGCTCAACGACGCTGAGTACCTCCAGGAGCTGCGCTTCCAGCTCGCCAGCCGGATGGCCGAGTCCGGCCGGTTCGAGGAAGCCCGGGGTGTGGCCGGCGACATCGACGACACGGAGTTCCGCACCATCGTGCTGGCCGAGGTGGCCATGCGGCAGGCCGAGCGCGGCAAGCCGGCCGAGGCCGTGCCCCTGTTCGCCGAGGCCATGACCACCATCGGCCACATCGAGGACCCGGACGTGCGCGCCGAGGCCCTGGCCGGCATCGCGTCCAACCTGTTCGTGTCGGGCGTGCCCATGGACGACGTGCGCCCCGCGGTGCACGACCTGCTGATGACGTTCTACTCATACCCGGCCGCGCCAGGGTCCTGATCTGCCCCGGGCCGAACCTGCCCGGGCAGCGCGCCTCCTCCCGAGCGACCATGGATCCACGCCTGGGAGGGTTCCATGCTCGTTCGCGCCACGCCCCTGATCGCCGCGATCCTGTTCATCGGCTGTACGGACGGCTCGTCCGAGGGTTGCGGGCACACGACGGTCTGGTACGGCGACCTGGTGATCGAGAACGCGGACGATCTGGCCCGCGCGGGCTGCTACGAGATGATCTCCGGGTCGCTGCACGTGGCCGCCGACGACATCGAGGACCTGGCCCCGCTCGAGGGCCTGCACACCGTGGGTCACGACCTCCTGATCGGCAGCCTCGGCAACATCTCGTGCACGGAGTCGTGGTGCAACTGGGACCAGAGCGGCAACGCGTCCCTGACCACCCTCGACGGCCTGGACGGGCTACAGACCGTGGTCGGCGACGTGCTGATCGTGGCCAGCCCCGAGCTCCAGAGCCTGGAGGGGCTGACCGCCCTGCAGACCGTGGGCGGCAACCTCGCCATCGGGCTGCGGGCGGTGGTCGACATCGCCTACGCCGTGTACCCCGACGACATGGGGGCCTACGCCCTGGGCGAGGGGCTGGACTCGCTGACCGACCTGCGGGGCCTCGAGGACCTCGAGACCCTCGGTGCCGGCGTGTACGTCGTCGGCAACACCTCGCTGACCAGCCTCGACGGACTCACGCTCACGGATATCGGAGGACGCCTGGCGATCCGGGGGAACGACGCGCTGACCGAGCTCGACGGCCTGCAGGACCTGGTCACGATCGGCGGCGACCTGTACGTGGACGACCAGGTGGCGATGACCAGCCTCGACGGGCTGAACGGGCTCCAGACCGTCGGCGCCGACGTGTGGGTGCTCGACAATCCCGTGCTGGCCGATCTGCAGGGACTCGGCTCGCTCCAGTCGATCGGCGACGACCTGACCCTGCGCAACAACGGCCTGCTGGACCTGGATGGGCTGGATTCGCTCACCACGGTGAGCGGGACCGTCTCCATCCGACACCACGACGCGCTCGCCGACGTGCACGGGCTCGAGGCCCTGCAGAGCGCCGAAGCGATCTCGCTGGACTCCAACGGGGCCATGCAGAGCCTGCAGGGGCTCGCGGCGCTCACCGACCTGGACGAGCTGCACCTGTCCACGCTGGGTGCGCTCGAGCAGGTGACGCTGCCCGTGGCCGTGGATTCGCTGGACGTGCTGGCCGTGATCAACAACGAAACCCTCGGCAGCCTGCAGGGGCTCGAGGGGGTCACCACGGTCGACCAGGTCTCGATCTGGGGCAACGACGCGCTGGTCGACCTCCAGGGCTTGGACGGGCTGACCGAGGCGGGGAGCGTGGTCATCACCCTCAACGGCTCGCTGACCAGCCTGTTCGGACTACAGGGGCTGGAGGCGGCGGACTCCCTGTCGATCCAGGACAACGGTGGCCTGATCGATCTCCAGGGCCTGGAGGGGCTACAGCGGGTCGACGAACTGGTCATCGACGACGAGGAGGGGCTGGTCTCCCTGGACGGCCTGCAGGGGCTGCGCGAGGTGAACGAGGAGCTCACGCTGTCGGACAATCCCGCCCTGGAGGACATCGAGGCGCTCGGCGGGTTGCTGGCGTCCAGCTTCCCTCACCTGACCGTGGAGGAGAACCCTGCGCTGGAGGACCTGGAGGGGCTGCACATGCTCGCCGAGTTGCGGTCCCTGACGATCCACGACAACGCCATGCTCGCCGATCTGGACGGGCTGCGCGGACTGTCGTGGCTCGACGGTGAGGTCGAGATCACGGACAACCCCGTGCTGCCGACCTGCGAGGCCGAGGAGCTGGTCGAGCGACTCCAGCAATCCGGCTGGGCAGAGGACCAGGAGATCTCGGGCAATGACGACGAGGCGGTGTGCGAGTAGGCCGCAGGCGGAAGCCTGCGACCAGGACGGGGCCGGGAGGGATCAGCGCAAGACGTACTCGTTGCGGTAGTCCGGAACCTCCACGTCCCAGCCGGTCTGGGCGACCAGGTGCTCGCGGAAGGCCTCGGCGGCGTCCGTCTCGCCGTGGTTGGCGAACACGCGCTTCGGCGGGTCCTGCAGCGCGCTCAGCCACTCGGTGAGCTCGTCACGGTCCGCGTGCGCGGAGAAGCCCTCGATGCGGGCGATGCGGGCACGCACCTTGTGCTCGAACCCGTGCAGCCGCACCTGCTCGCGGCCCTCCAGGATCTGCCGGCCCAGCGTGCCGCTGGCCTGGTAACCCACGAACAGCACCGTGCTCCCCTTGCGGGCGATGTGCTGGGCCAGGTGGTGCTTGATGCGCCCGCCGGTGCACATGCCCGACCCGGCGATGACGATGGCCGAGCCGCGGATGCGGTTGATCGCCATGGACTGCTCGCGGGAGCGGCTGAAGGTCAGCTCCGGGAAGTCGAACGGTGAGTGGCCACCCTTGACCAGCGCGGTCATCTCCTCGTCGTAGAGCTCGGGGTGGCGCTGGAAGACCTCGGCCACGTCCACGGCCATGGGGCTGTCGAGGAAGGTCAGCAGCCGCGGGATCTGCTTGCTGCGCATCAGCTCGTTGAGGTGGTACAGCACCTCCTGGGCCCGCTCGATGGCGAACGAGGGGATCAGCACGTTGCCCCCGCGATCCACCGTGTCGTTGACCACCTCGGCGAGCTGGGTGCCGATGTCGTGCGGGTCGTGCACCCGGTCGCCGTAGGTGGACTCGATGACCACGTAGTCGGCCCCGAGGGACCGCGCCGGATCACGGATGATCGGCTTGTCGTCCCGGCCCACGTCCCCCGAGAACAGGATGGAGACCGTGCGATCGCCCCGGTCGACCTCGAGGCGGATGAACGACGAGCCCAGGATGTGGCCGGCGTTGCGGAAGGTGGCGCGCACCCCCGGGGCGACGTCGAAGGTCTGCTCCAGCCGCTTGCGGGTCAGCAGCGGCATGGTGGCCCTGGCGTCGGCCCGGGTGTACAGCGGCGCGTAGTCGAACTTCGACTTCTTGCCCTGCCGGCGATGGCGCTTGCGCTTGTAGCGCAGGTCCTCCTCCTGCAGCCAGGCCGCGTCCCGCAGCACGATCCCCGCGACCTCCGCCGAGACAGGCGTGCAGTAGATCGGCCCGGAGAAGCCTTCGTGCACAAGCTTGGGCAGCAACCCGCAGTGGTCCAGGTGGGCGTGGGTCAGCAGGACCGCGTCGATGCTGCCCGGCTCCACGGGGAACGGCTTGTGGTCCCGCTCGCGGAACTGCCGCTCCTGGTGCATGCCACAGTCGATCAGCAGCCGCAGGTCGTCGATCTGGACCAGGGTGCGCGACCCGGTGACGTTGTTCGCCGCCCCCAGGAAGGTGATCCGGATATCGCTCATGGTCGTCGCCCTCCGTTCACGGGTGGATCTGGTCCAGCGCCAGGATGTAGGCCCCGGGGCCGAAACCGCACATGGGCACGCTGCCCTGGTACTCGAAGCCGCTGTCCGCGCCGAGGTTGGTGTGGTCCGCGTCGTCCTCGGCCGAGTACACCCCGTCGCTGAGCAGCTCACCGATCAGATCGGCGTTCTCCCGGGCCAGCAGCGTGATCCAGTCGACCACGGTCTCGGCGTTGGCGGTCAGGGTCGGGTCGCCCAGCTCCTCGCCCATGCGGGCCATGGCCGAGGCCATGCGCAGGTCGATCACCACCCACTCCTGGTCGTCGTACCAGGGGTGGGGGTTGGTGGAGCCCGTGCCGTCGTCGTTGCGCAGGAAGCCGGGGCTGCCGTTGCCCATCGCCAGGTGCTCGGACAGCGCCCGCATCGTGCCCTTGGCCATGGACGAGTCCGGCCGGAAGACCTCGAGGTTGACCGCCTCGATCACCGAGGCGTCGTAGGGACCGCAGAACCCGCAGACCTCCTCCACGGCCGAGGCCAGCACCGGGCAGGCCTCGCCGTCGAACGACTCCTCGAATGCCGGGCCGTCGGACAGGTCCAGCAGCCCGCCGCGGATCTGCTCGGCCGCGGCCTCGTACGTGGCATCGCCGCTGAGTTCGTACGCGACCCGCAGGCCGTGCACGGCCTGCACGTCCGAGTAGCTGAAGTGCTTGCGGCCGTTGGGGAAGCACTCCTCCCAGTGCCGCTCCCAGATCGAGGAGTCCGGCACCAGCAGGTCCTGGGCCGGGTCGATCAGCGCCACCAGCGGGTCGGCCACGCCCTCGAGCACTGCGGTCAGCGTGTCGTTCTCGAAGTCGGTGTCCCCGGACTCATCGAGGTACGCGCCGTAGGCCCACAGGAACAGCCCGAAGTCGTCCAGCTCCACGTTGGGGCCGGCGTCGGAGCCGTCCGGGCACGACGCGCCGTCGCTCTCCTCGGTGCCGTCCCCGTGGTAGCGGCACGCCGAGATCAGGTAATCCGAGATGCCGAGATAGGACGCGTAGTAGCCCGCGTCCCCGCCGATCTGGAACTGCAGCGCGTCCCGCGCCTCGTCCAGGTGGCCGGAGCGTGCCAGCGCCACGATGGCGTAGGCTGCGTCACGCGGCCAGCTGATGTTCCAGCCGCCCGGCGGCAGCGAGGCCAGGATCTGGCCGTAGCCCGTACCCGGCTCCCGCACCTGGCCCATCTTGAGCACGGCCGTGGACTGCCGGTAGACCGCCAGCTCGTCCGCGGACAGGCTGGCCGGCGGTGCCTCGACCGCGTGGTAGCCGTCCCAGAACGCCTGCTCGTCGTCCACCACCTGCTGGGGCGTGCGTCCGGCCACGAACCCGTCGACCCGCGAGGCGAGCGCGGCCGCGTCCTCGCCGTTGCCGTTGAAGCCCAGCACCATGCCGCCCCAGCCCTCGTCGCCCGGCTCCAGGGTGCCCAGGGACCACTGGAAGCCCGCGGCCACGTCGCTGCCGGACACCAGGCTGTCGGTCAGATCCTCGCCGGCGACCAGCCGACCCCAGGGGTTGGCCCCGTCCCCCGCGGGCGCAGCGCTGTAGTGCGTCGGCGCGCCGATGGAGCGGTGGATCAGCGCGTCCCAGACGCGCGTCTCGGCGATGCCGTCCGTGCCCTCCAGGGCCACGTTCTCCCCATCGGCCGTGCCCTCGCCGCCGGTGTGGAAGTTCTGCAGCGAGTAAAGGTCGACCGCGTGGGTGCTGCCGCCGCCGTTGGTGGCGTGGCCGACCACGACCAGGGCGTAGGACTCGCCATGGAACGGCGCGAAGATGAACGTCTCCAGCTCCACGTCGCCCACCTGCTGCACCAGCCGCACGATGCCCGTCCCGTTGACGTAGCCCGCCTCGACCTCGGCCACGTCCGACATCCAGGTGCCGGTCCCGTCCACACGCAGGCCCAGGTACAGGTCGAACAGCAGGTCACGGGTCTCCGTGCTGGGATCGGGCCGCGCCATCACGTGCTCGGTGAAGGTGTACAGCCGGTGGTGCACGTCGGACACCCCCGGGAACCCGCCCACATAGGTCACGGGTACGCCGTACAGCTCGGTGGCGTACGTGGCGCTGATGTACCCGTTGGACGTGGGCAGCGCGTTGAACGAGCGGCTCACCGCGGGCGGGGTCGGCAGCGCGTCGAAGCCGATGTCGCACGCGTACCCCAGGTCGTCGTCGTGGTCGTCGTCGCCGGTGTCGTCATCGTCCGCGGTCGTGTCGTCGTCGTCATCGTCCGCGACCGTGTCGTCGTCGTCGGGCGGCACGCCGGTGTCGTCGTCGTCCGCGGTGACGTCGTCGTCGTCCGGTGCCGTGGTGTCGTCGTCTCCCTCGGGGGACGGGCAACCGGCGAGCGCCAGCGCAACGGCCATCGCGATCCAGGCTCTCATGGAATCCTCCGCGGCGATGTGGGTTCATCGCTGCGGGGGAAGGTAGCACGAACCACAGTTGGTATAATCCCCGCGGGTCCGAGGAGTGTGAGATGCGCAAGGTCCTCATCCTGACCACCGCTTTGTGCCTGTGGGGCTGCGAACCGACCGACGAGCCGGAGGGGCCGACCAACGCCCTCCCACGGGTGACCGTGGAGCTGCACGACGGCGACCCGCTGACCGACGGCGCGACCGTGCTGCTGACCCTGTCGGACGAGGACGGGGACATGTGCTCGGTGGACGCGGAGTTCTCCACCGACCTGGGCACCACCTACGCGCCCGCGTCGATCATCCAGAACACCCACGGCACGCTCGCCGAGGTGAGCTGCCCGGCCGTGGGTGAGCAGATCACCATCGTCTGGGATCTGGAGACCGACCTCGGCAGTGCCGAACCGGCCACGGCCACCCTCCGCCTGTCCCCGGCCGACACCCTGGAGGACGGCCCGCCAGCCCACCTGCTGATCGAGCTGCGCGCGCGCGCCCAGGAGATCGGCGGCGGGTTCGTGGAGGTGGACTCGGCCCAGTCCACGCAGTGGCAGTACCAGCAGGTGGGCCTGGTCCACCTGCTGCCCACGGAGACCGGCGCGGACGTCACCGCGGACTACCTGTCCGGGGACGACGGCTTCGACAGCAACGCCCTGACCTGGCGCTACGACCTGCCCACGCCGCCCCCGGCCGAGCACTTCACCGCGCTGCTCGACCCCGCCACACCGGGTACGGCCGCGTTCTACCTGCCGTTCTCCTGGCGGGAGACCGACGAGTCCGACACCTGGGAGGAGGGCGAGGCATTCGCCGGGGTGAGCGACCAGATGCTCGTGGCCTACGTGCGGCCGGACGACGAGTGGGCCCACGAGGACTGGTACGTGGTGGCCGTGGACGAGTTCGTGCCCAGCGAGGAGCGGTTCACCTGGCTGCCCATCGACACGGACATCGACATCAACCTCAAGGGCTACCCGGTGGAGTCGGCCTCCCTGGAGCTGGACTTCACCAACGCGGCCGACGTGTCCACCTCCCGCATGTTCGGCATCATGCCCATGGCCGAGAGCGCGGAGCTGTCCGACGGCCAGCCCCACGTCGCGTCCACGCCGTTCAACCCCTACGTGCCCACGGTGTCGGTGGACGTCACCGACGAGCTGGCCGAACCGCTGGTCGAGCCGGGCCCATGGGAGTCGTTCGCCGACGACTACGTGGCCCTGATGCTGTACCTGTACCTCGATCCCGACACGGACGCCGTACCCGGCGAGGGCGACCTGCTGACCCACCACGCCACTCGCTCCAGCGACGGCGCGTGGCTGTTCCTGGCCTACATCGACGCCACCATGACCTGGGACGCCCTGTACGACTGGAGCATCGACGACTGCTGGCCGGGCTTCACCTTCGTCACCCCCCGGGAGCCGGCGGGCGACGCCCACGAGGCCTGGACCTGCTACTCCGTGGACGACCCGCCCCAGGCCGCGTTCCGCGAGATCGAGTGATCCGCTCCCCGCGCTGAATCCCCTTCACTCCCCGACCCCCGTGCTATGGTGAGGGCGGAGGTGGCAGATGGTCGGGCGTGTGGTCGCGATGGCAGCGATCCTGGTCTGCGTCCCGTGGGGTGCGGGCAGCGCGGTGGCCGCGACGTCAGCCGCGCAGCCGCTACAGGACGCCATACCGGAGGCTCCGTCCTCCATCAAGATGCTGTTCCACCCGGACAGCGCGGCCAGCCTCGCCCAGCTCGACGGCATGGCCTCCAACCGGGCCGCCAACGTGCTGGCCGTGTGCGTGGGCGCGGGCTGTGACGCCCGCACGGTCGAGCGGATCGCCGCGGACCGCGGGTGGCCGTTCATGCTCGCCTGGGATGCGGACGGCAGCACGGCGCGGAGCATGCTCGGCACCTCGTCCGTACCGGCCACGATCGCGCCCGGACGCACCGCGGCCTCACGCCGCTCCCTGGCCAACTCACCCGGCCTGCAGGGGCTGGCCGGCCGCGCCAGTCAGCGCGCCACCGTACCCGGTCTGAACGCGTCGCTGTCCACCCCGACCGTGCCCAGCGTCGTCAGCGCCCGCTCCTTCGTCATGATCGGTCTGCCGCTGATGCTGCTGGGGCTGGGGGGCACGGCGTTCTTCTTCGCCTCGCGCCGCAGCGGCAGCCGCCGACCGACCCAGCGGCAGGAGCCCACCGACGAGGAGCGCCTCGAGCAGTTCGTGCGCGAGCGCCACGGCCGCAAGCGGCCGCCAGTCCGCTCCTGAATCCCCCCCGGGCAGGCTCGATACCTTCAGTTCCAGTCGACGTGCACCCGGTCCCGGCCCGCACGCTTGGCCGTGTACAGTGCCCGATCCGCCCGCGACACCAGGTCGTACTCCACCAGCTCGTCGTCCCCGTCGTCCGTGGCGTCGGCCAGGGAGGGCTCGGCAACCCGGCGGGTCCCGGCCGCGCCGATGCTGACGCGGACGCCGAATTCCTGGTCACCCGCGAGCAGCGTCGTGTCGGACAGCATCTGCCGTAGCCGCCGCGCCATGGCCTCGATCCCCCGCACGTCGGCGTTGCGCACCAGCACGCAGAACTCGTCACCGCCGTAGCGGAACACCGAGTCCTCGACCCGCAGCACCTTGCGCAGGGTCAGGCCCACGTGGGCCAGCACCAGGTCGCCGTTGGCGTGGCCGTAGCGATCGTTGATCGCCTTGAAGTCGTCCACGTCGACCATCATCACCGCCAGCGGGGCGGCGTGCCGGTGGCTGTAGCTGACCTCCTCGCGCAGGCGCAACTCGAGGAACCCGCGCTTGCCCGTGCCGGTCAGCGGATCCAGCAGCAGGGTCTGTCGCAGCTTGCGGTGCGCGCGCAGGCCCATCTCGTCCAGGGAGGTGATCTGCACCACGGTCGTGGTCCCGAGGCGAACGCGGCAGGTGGGCGGCAGCGGCTCGGTCTGCGTCACGCGCTGCTCGTCGACCCAGGTCCCGTTCTGGCTGTCGAGGTCGCGGATGAGCAGACCACCGTCGGCCTGCTCGATGCGCGCATGCCGTCGTGAGATGCCCGCGTCCAGCAGGGTGATGTCCACGGCGGTCGACCGCCCGATCACCCCTCCCCGGGCGCCCAGCAGCTCCAGCCTGCCGGCGTCTCCGCCGACCAGTACCGTGAGCGCAGCACCGGCGACATCACCCCTGGAGGCGCCCTTCCGCCGTCCACCCGCGGCCGCGGTGGTGGGATCGTCTCGATGTCCCCCCCGGGACCAGACCCGCGCAGTGCGCATGGCATCCTCCCGGTTTTTGGGGCTATTCGGCTTTCCAGGGCTTCCACCAGGCTGCTTTCCCCAATGAAATCGAACCGTTAGACCCATGCTGATCATGAATGGACCAGGGCCGTTGTCTATAGGACCAAGGTCCTAGCGGATGGGCAGGTCACTCGCTGTCGAGGCCCGACGACCACAACGTGTGCACCCGGTCGCGGCCCCGCCGCTTGGCCAGGTACAGCGCCCGGTCGGCCAGGGAGACCAGGTCGGACTCCTCGCGCACGTCCTCCTCGTCGAAGGTCTCGCGGCTGGACGGCAGCTCGTCGCGGTGCAGCACCGCGCCGGCCACGCCGATGGAGGCGGTGATGCGCAGCTCGCCGTCCTCCAGCACCAGCGGGGCCGCGTGCAGGGCCGTGCGCAACCGCCGCGCCATGGCCACCAGGCCCGCGGACTCGGTGCCGCGCACGATCACGCAGAACTCGTCGCCGCCGTAGCGGAACACGCTGTCCTCGCACCGCACCACGTGCTTGAGCACGGCCGCCACGTGGGCCAGCGCGCGGTCCCCGACCGTGTGACCGAGGTCGTCGTTGATGTTCTTGAAGTGGTCCACGTCCACCAGCATCACGGCCAGGGGCGTGCCGTGACGCTGGCTGTAGGCGAACTCCTCGCGCAGCCGGCGTTCGAGGAAGCTGCGCTTGCCCGTGCCGGTCAACGGATCCAGCAACAGCGCGGCGCGCAGTTTGTCGAACGCGGCCACGCCCATCTCGTCCAGGGCTGCGAACTGCAACACGGTGGTCGGGCCCAACCGGATGCGGCAGTGGGGGGCCAGCTGGCCCGTGCCCTGCAGCCGGATGTCGTCGATCCAGGTGCCGTTGTGGCTGTCCAGGTCCTTGATCACGAACCCGTCGGGCGTGCGGGAGATGCGCACGTGCGCCCGCGAGACGCCGTAGTCGACGAAGGCCACGTCCACGCCATCGCCGCGGCCGAGCACGCCCCCGTTGGGGCCCAGCATCTCCAGCCGGCCCGACTCGGTGCCGCCGACCACGGTCAGGGCCACGCCACACCACTCCGACGACACGGCCGGCACCACATCTCCGCGTTCGACCTCGGTCGACGGATCGTCCTCGAACTTCTTGCTCGACCAGCGGTTGAACCGGGACACTCGTCTCTCCTGCCCCCCGGGAGTCCTACAAGGATACCAGCTCGTGCAGGGACGTTCAGGACATGGCGCTCATCTTGCGGTAGTGCCGCTCGAAGTCCCGCAGCTGCCGCACGCCGCGCAGCAGCTTCTGGGTCACCTTTTCCACGGCCTGCACCGGGGCCGAGGTCAGCACCGGGTCGAGCCGCTCGTCGGCCAGAGCCTCGATCACCCAGCCGGGCACCAGGCCCTTGGACGACAGTGACAGCACCAGGTTGAGGTAGTTGTCCTCCCGCACCTGGTACATGGCGTCGTAGATCTGCTGGGTCTCGTCCTCGACCAGGCCCTCCTCACGGGCCCGCTCGTAGGCGACCGTGGCCGGGTACAGCACCAGCGAGAACAGCTGCAGCTTGAACGGCTTGGGCAGCTGCGCGATCAGCCGCAGGGTCTCGCGCCGGTCGTCGTCGGACTCCCACGGGATGCGGGTGATGAAGTCGTAGTACGGCACCTGCGTCTTGTCCGCGTAGCGCGCGATGATCTTCGCGGCGTTGACCACCTTCTCGTTGGCCATGTGCTTGCGCTGGAACATCTCCTGGATGCGGTGGCTGCCCGTCTCGATGCCCATCTGCACGTGGTGCAGGCCCGCGTCCACGAGCAGCTTGTACTTCTCGTCGGTCAGGCTGGTGGGGCTGGCCAGCAGGTAGAACGGAAGCCCGACGCGCGCACGGTACAGCTCGGCGAAGTGCTGCAGGTCCTTCAGCGGCCGGGCGAAGAACACGTCGTCCGAGAACCACATGTAGTCCACGGCCGGGTGCCGGCGCAGCACGGACTCGCACTCGCCGATCACCTCCTCTACGGTGCGGAAGCGCACGTACCGCTGTTTGGGGTACAGCGCCCGGATGGTGGAGTTGACGCAGTAGGCGCAGCGGTTGGGGCAGCCGCGGCTGGTCATGGTCTGGTAGCCGACCTTGCCGTACAGGGAGCTGGCCGTGGTGCGCGCGAGCATGCGCACGTACTCGGCGTCGTCCACCGGGATCAGGCCCCCGCCGGACAGGGCCCACTGATCGTCGGTCTCGATGTCGGGCCTGGGGATGCTGTCGAGATCGACCTGCAGCGGCGGCATGGCGGTCTCGATCAGCTCGCCGCCCTGCCGGAACGCCAGCCCCGGGCCCTCCCGCCAGTCCTCGCCCCCGGCCACGTTCGCGGCCAGGGCGGACAGGCTCTCCTCGGCCTCGCCCCGCACGGCCACGTCGCAGAAGTCGAGGCACTCGTCAGGTCGGATCGTGGGGTGCACGCCGCCCCACACCAGCAGCGCCTCGGGCAGCTCCCGGCGCAGCACCTCGGAGATCTCCTCCGCGCTGGGGAAGAAGTTGGTCATCAGCGAGATGCCGATCAGCTCGGACTCGCTGGCCACCTCGCACAGGTCGTCGAGCGCGCGGCGCGGGTAGCGGCGCTTGCGCATGTCCACCGCCACCGTGGCCTCGTCGCCGGTGAAGTCGGGCAGGTTGACGAACCGCACACGGTGCCCGTCGGCGCGCAGCACGGCGCGCAGCACCCGCAGGCCATAGGCCGTGGGGTCGGGAAAGGGGTGAACCAGGGTGATGTCCATCGCACCGTCCTCTGAAGGTCGGCACACCTTAGCGCCGAAACCCATGCGCCGCCACGCCTCCCCGGCGGCTCCCGATAACTCGGGCCTCGCGTCGCGGTTCGTGCACGGATCGGTATAATGAGGATTCTCGTACGCCTACGTGTGCACTCGTGCGCGCGCGAAGTGCGGACACGCGTCGCCCCGCGGGCATGAAGCCTGGGGCGAGGACCCGGGACCATGGAAGCGGAAACCTTCGGTCGCTACAAGCTGATGCGCCTCCTCGGGGAAGGCGGGATGGCCAAGGTGTACCTGGCCGTCCTGTCCGGTCCGATGGGGTTCGAGAAGGAGGTCGCGCTCAAGAAGATCGACGCCCGCCTCACCCAGGACGACCGCTTCGTCAAGGCGCTGATCAACGAGGCCCGCCTCGGTGGCCAGCTCCGCCACAAGAACATCGTCGAGGTCTACGAGTTCAACCAGGTGGGCGAGGACTACTACCTCGCCATGGAGTACGTGAACGGCTGGACCCTGGACACGGTGGTGCGCAACTGCCGCAACGCGGGCAAGCCGATCCCGCCGGGCGTGGTCCTGGAGCTGGCGATCGACATCTGCCGGGGCCTGGAATACGCGCACACGCTGACGACCAAGGACGGCGCACCCATGAACCTGGTGCACCGCGACCTCAAGCCCGGCAACGTGATCCTGTCCAAGGGCGGCGACGCCAAGATCATGGACTTCGGCATCGCCAAGGCCGACTCCAACCTGTACAAGACCACCGCCGCAGACATCACCAAGGGCACGCCCATCTACATGTCGCCCGAGCAGGTGACCGGCTCGGCCAAGCTGTCCGGCCGCTCCGACATCTTCTCCATGGGCTCGATCATCCACGAGATGCTGTGCCTCGACGTGATCTTCCACGGGGACAACCTGCTGGCGATCATGCACAAGGTGCTGCAGGCGGACATCCGCGAGGCGGTGAACAACGTCGCGGAGAGGGTCCCTGGCCTGGAGAACATCCTCACCAAGGCCATGTCCAAGAGGCCCGAGGACCGCTACGACGGCGCCGCGCCCATGGAGAAGGACCTGCAGGCGCTGCTCGACAGCATGGGCACCGTACCCACGGTCTACGAGTGGCTTCAGGACTACCAGACCTGGGCGCCGGAGCAAACCGTGCCGGGCCAGCCCACCGGTAGCGACGCGCCCCGCGGCACCGAGTCGCTGCCGGACGTGTACGACCCGCCCGACTCCAACCTCGGCGAGTTCACGCGCGCCTTCTTCGCCCAGGGCGAGAACCTGGCCAAGAAGTCCGCCCCCAAGCTGACCCCGACCGGCCCCCAGGGCCAGGCCGAGGAGGAGATGGGGGAGCTGACGCGGCAGTTCTTCCAGACCAGCGCCGAGCCCGCGCAGAAGCCCGCGGGCACGCCGCTGACGAAGCCGACCGCACCGGCCACGCCGGTGGCGCCCAGGAAATCGCCTCCACCCACGCCGACCCCGACCACGGACTCCGGCAAGACCAAGAAGCGCGCCGCTGGCGTGGTGATCTTCGGCCTCGTGGGCGTGATCGCGCTGCTCGTCCTGGCCGTGAGTGCAGTGGTCGTGGTCAAGATGATGGGCAAGGACAGCGGCCGCACCATCGAGGACTTCGCGGACGTGACGCCCACGCCCGCGGACGTGACCGACGCGACCGAGGCGGTGACCGGCGACGCGGCCGTGGACGCCACCGAGGCGACCGAGGCGGCCACCGAGGCGGTCACGGCCGAGCCGCGCACCGAGTCCCCCACCCCGCGGGTCAACGAGCGGCCCACCGAGGCGCCCACCGAGGAGCCCACGCGGGGCAAGCCGATCAAGGACGACCCGACGGCGGCCGAGACCACCCCCGCGGAGGTCAACGACCCGGCCGAGGGCGGCGGCACGGCCTACATGACCATCAACGCCAAGCCCTGGGCCACCATCTACCTCGACGGCGTGCTGGTGGGGAACACGCCCAGGAAAAAGCTGGAAATCACCGCGGGTGCACACACGGTCCTGCTCAAGTGCGGCCCGTGCTCGGTGCCCCAGGAGACGGAGCTCAACTTCTCGGTCGCGGCCGGGGAGACCTACGTCAACGTGCGCAACGAGTTCACCCCCTGATCCAGACCGTGGGCCGGTAGCTCAGCTGGTGGAGCAGCAGACTTTTAATCTGCGGGTCCCGGGTTCGACTCCCGGCCGGCTCACCAATTATTTCAGGGGGTTAGAGACCATCGTCCACCAGCAAGATAGACGAACCCTCGCGCCACCCTCGTACAGCGGCGGGATTTCGCGCCAGCGACGAATCCCACGCGTTGAGAGATGTTCACGCGGGTGCGCGGGGAGAATCGAGGGGATCTAGGAACTGTCGCCGGTCGGCAGATCTTCCAGACGCGAGCCGTGTTCCTTGGCCAGCCGTTCGAGCCCCAGCACGAGGGCATGGCGGATCACAAACCCCCGGCTCACGTTGCCGTGGATCATGCGGGTGCGCGCGTCGGCCTGCATGACCTCGGCCACCGCGCCGGCAAGGTCGTGTAGCTCGCGGGGGAGCTTGACGGTGATCGTGCTATGCTTCGATTCGGCCATGGCGACACCTCCACCAGCACCCTACCTCTTACGCCTACCGGCGTCAATTGTGCGTAGTATCGCGACGCTTTTGTGCGTTGCACAAGCGTTACCACTGCGCCCTCCACCAGTAGACGTCCGTTTCGCGAGCGCTGTGCGCCTCTAATGTCCACTAGAGCGAGGGAGTCCGGTAACGGTTATTATGGTAACTCTTGGGGGGCGTTTCGGCGTTATCTGAACCCTCTTGAGCCGGTTTCGCTGCGCCGCGTCAACGTCCAACCCCGCGCTGCACCACGAACATACCTGGAAGTATGACGCCGGAGCTACGTCGGTTGGCGTGCCGCGCGAAAAGAACCCGAGCCGGGAAGGCATGGTGATACGATCTGCTCGTTGACGATGCGTGGAGGGGCTATGCGAGCGGTCGCCTGTTGGTTCGTGGTCGGGGCGCTGTACGGTGTGTTTGTGGCCGGCTGCTCCGGTCAGTGGGCCGTGGCGTCTACTTCGGTCTTCCCTCATTTCTGGGACGGCGTTACGTGGGAGAGCGCTGGACAACTGGACGGCGGCAACCTTGCGGCGTTGGGCGGGCGTCACCCGATCGGACCGGACGGCGTCTACACCTTCAAATTCGAGGCTTGGGAAGGCGATCTAGACGGTGCGGGGGAGCCGGATCACTACACGATCTGGTCTCAGCAGCACGATCCCTTCACAGAGACCACGGACGGCTCTGACTACGAATTCATCGAGGGAGACGAACCGGCCACCTGCGGAGGCTTCAATGGCCTGCACTCCCTCCATTTCGAGGAGGGCGCTGCCAGCGGGATACGCCATGCGAGGGCCAGCGACGTTGACGAGGCGGATCACCTGGGTTGCTGGTCGATGCAAGTCGTGCCCATCGAGGAATACCAGGGGATAGGGGCGTACCTGGACGGGTACGACGGTGAACTCGGGACGCATGTTCGACAGGAGCTGTCGATCCGGCTGTAGTCGGTCTGCAGCGACAGAACCAATGGTCCCATCATGGACACAGGCGCGGGGCTGGGATGCAACTCAGGAGGGCATTGATGGGACGTTTCGTCGCTGGCCTTTCTCTCTTGCTGGCAATCCTGCTGCTAGCGGGATGCTTTTCACGTGGCTACCGCATTTCCGCCGATGTCGAGACGGAATCGCAGGTCATGGGGCCGATCCTCTTTGGCGGATGGTTCATCGATCTGAATTCCATCGGCCAGCCGATGGCCAAGGTGATCCTCGGCAATCTCACCGAGGACAAGACGATTCAGGCGGCCGAGTTCCGACTGTACTGCTATGACCGCTGGGGAGAGCCGGTGAACCACTACATAGCGGATCATGGCTCGACGCTCCTGGTCGAGGCTCAGGAGGCCGTGATCCTGCCCATGGAGTTCGATTTCGTGGGGCCATGGACCCTCCACGGGAGGGAATCGACCCGCGCGCTGGGGGTGCACGTCGTTCGCGTGCTCTACACCGACGGAACGATCTGGGAAAACCCTACAAAGCCCCCCGCGACGAAACCCGTCTGGCAGCCCTACACCCCGTCCACGTACTGACGCATCAGCCCGGACCCTGTCACGACTCAGCGATGGCGTCAGGGGCGGTCGGGGCAGTTGCCGTATCCGGCATCGGTGAGCGCCTGACAGCAGTCGCCATGTTCTCGCCATGCGTTGATGGTGCTGCCCTCGCAGGCAGTCAACGCAGTGTCTCTGCCGTCAGCGTCCAACAAGGCGCGCCGATCGTGCCAGACTATGAGGCACCCATCTACGAGATCGGACGGTTCGCACAGCTCCGTGCTGACGTTGTTCGCCAGCGCTGGGTCGTCGGTGTAGACCGCCTCTGGGTCGACGTAGCAGGTAGGGCCAAGGTCGAGCGCGTCCGCGGCCGTGTCGCCGCAGTCCGTCCAGAAATCACCCCAGGTGTGGCACAGTCGCTCGCACGCGTCTCCGCATCCGATCGCCAGAAGACAGGTCGATACAATGCCCAGAATCGTCTCACTTCGGAGCATGGTCCCTCCACGGGCGTCAGTATCCCACTTTTGGCACACGCCCTGCTGCTCGGCCATCGTATGAGCGCCGAATACAACCCGATCGTCCGGACTTCGAATGCTCGGTGTCCGGTGCTCGCGGGAGGTGCGCCACCGCTGGCACTGGCCCAGCCAGTCGGATTGCCAATCCCCCGCTGGCACGGTGATAGGATGCGGCCCAGGAGGGTGTCATGAGGGTGGTACTCGTGTTCGTGGCCATGGTCGGGTTCACTTTGCCCGCAGCGGCGAACGACATGGACGGCCCACAAGCTTCACCGGAGCTGTCCGTTCGTGACTTCGTCTTTCAGTTCTCGATGGTTGAGGTTGCCCCGGTGGAGGACGAAACCTGGGAAGACGTCGAACGGCTTCGAGCGAGTGGCCAGACACAGATGGTCGTTGGTGCGGCGGTGATTGTCCCGCTCAGCGCTGCCATGATCGCGTTGTCAATTCACCAACTTGCGAGCAACAGAGGCGATGGATACTGGGGTTTGTTCGGTGCGGGGCAAGTGTTGCTTTGGGGAGTCGGGGTCACGCTGATTGTCGACGGTGGCGTGACCATCGGCCATAGCCATCGTATCGAGAGCAATCTGGAAGAGCAGGAGGAGGCAACGAGTGAAACGGTGGGCTTCCGCGCATGGAACGCTCCTCCACCGGTCCAAGTAGTGCAGGAACCACGCCCTTGGGGGATCGTGCGAGCGTTGCGTATCTCCCCTGTGCTTTCCGGTCCGTCATCGTCGCAAGCCTCGGTACGCATGCTCAACGAGGGCGAACAGCTCACCTATTGGGGCTTCGATGAATCGTTCAACTTCATGCGAGTTGAGATCGTGGCGGGATCATTCGGCTGGGTAGATCGCCGCGATGTGGAAATCGTCGCAGGGGCAGAGGTATTCGAGCCTCCCTCGCAGATCGAATTGAATCCCAGCCTTGTCGGCGCGGCGGTCGCGGGGAGCGCGGCTGTGCAGCAGTGCTTTCGCGACAACTACTCCCCGGAACTGATGGCTATCGACGAAATCGGCATCGAGATCGAGATAGGTCCAGGTGGACAAGCCAACTGGGCACGAATCACGACGCCAGCGTTTCGGGGGGGAGGGCTTGACTACTGCGTGTCTGCGGCAGCGGTGCAAGTCCGGTACACGGCAACTGGCGGTACCGCCGCACAGGTTGTTTCTTGCTCAGTGGCCATCGATCATCCCTGATCGTTCGGCGCTTCCATGAACGCCGCCGTCCCTGTCTGGCTGTGGCTCTCTTTGCACCCCGAAGGCGCGGAGGGGCTAGGGCGAAGCCCCAGTTTGACAGTTGCAGCGACATGAACCGGGGTTCCGGCGGACCTGGCC
>CAZXHG010000015.1:0-62697 GCA_964639985.1 uncultured Rickettsiales bacterium | reverse complement strand
TACAGCGACTTCGCCAACTGGTCGGGCAACCCCAACAACGACATGGACGAGATGGTCGACGAGATGAGCGCCGTGCTGCAGCTGGTGGGGCACATCGGCCAGGACTACAACGTCGACCTCGACCGGGTGCACGCCTTCGGCTTCAGCAACGGCGGCCTGTTCGTGGGCGTGGCCGGGCTGGAGCGTTTCGACCGCCTCGCCTCGCTGGTGGTGACCGGCTACGGCTGGGGCGGCTTCTACCCCATGGGCGGCGCTGCTCGGCTGGGCCCGGTGATGTTCATCTGTGGCAGCAACGACAGCTTCTACGGCTACGCGCAGCAGTCCGAGGCGTTCCTGGCGTCCCAGGGGCACCCCACGCGGTTCGAAGGCGTGCAGGGGGCCGGCCACCAGTTCTCGGCGCTGATGAACGACACGTCGCCGTCGGAGATCTGGACCTGGATCGGCGGGGAGAGTTCGTAGATGAGAGCAACGTTGCCCCTTGCCACCCTGCTGGTCGCGCTGATCGGCTGCCGCGCCGTACCCGAGGCCCCCGAGGACGTGGACGGCCTGATGCATCACTTCTGGCAGGAGGTGGGCGAGGGCGAGGATGGAGACATCGCCCAGGGTGTGATCAACCTGCACGCTGCCATCGACGGTTCCTCCCTCGACGAGGTCGTGGACGGTCAGGTCAGCCACCTCGACGCGGACGAGGTCGCCCTGGTGGGGAGCGACGCGGATCCCGCCGAGGCGCCGGGCATCTACATGGTCGACCCGATCGCGTGTGACCTCGAGACCGTGGACGACATCGTGATCGCCCTGGAGCAGGGCGAGCTGTACGACACCTTCGACGCCTACGAGCGCAGCTACACCTCGGACGAGGCCGCCTACTCCGACCGCGAGGTGCTCACCCTGACGTGGACCGTGCAGTACAGCGTGACCGTGCCCCTGGCCGGGTCCTACACGGCGGACCTGACCTCCGGGGCGCGCTGGGTGCCGGCCATCGACGACACGCTGTCCCCGTTCGGGCCGCTCCTGATCACCTGGAGCACCCTGGCCGGGCCCGCCGAGGTGGACACGGCCGACGGCGTGTTCGACCAGGACTACCGGGTCGAGGTGTACTGGGAGCCCGAGGCCGGGCGCGTGCTGCACGCCGAGGCGATCTGGCGGCACATGGACATCGGCGTGATGTCCTTCGAGTCCGAGGACATCCAGCGGCTGGTGCTCAACGGCCTGGTCGACTGGGACGCACAGACCGAGGTGATCTGCGCGGACGGGGGGCCGTGATCAGGAGCCGGTGATCAGGTCCGCGTACAGGGCCGCGTGGTCGTCGTTGGGCCCGCAGCTGCCCCCCTCCAGCGGCACCAGGGTCATGCCCTCGAGCAGGGTGGTGAGGTCCGTGACCATCATGTCCATGCCCAGGGTGATCACCAGCTTGAGCAGGTCGCCGAGGTCCTCGCCCTCGTCCGCCTCGCAGGGGATCGAGTAGTCCATCAACGTGGTGGTCATCTGGTCGGAGTAGATGTCGAGCTCGCCCTCGTCCATGGACACCCGCAGCACGCCGTCCACCACGATGCGGTAGAGGAACTCGTTGCCGTAGTCCTCCGTGCCGAGGTCGGCGGAGAAGTCGACCACGAAGCCCGGCAGGTACAGGTCCATCACGTCGTCCGGGCCCTCGGCGGCGCGGCCGATCAGCGGTACGGTCGGAGCGGTGTCCAGCACGATGGGCTCGTCCGCGGCCACCACCCCGCTCAGGGACGGGAACATCGACGTGAACAGCGCCGCGGTCAGCTCGAAGCCCAGGTCGCCGGGCAGCTCGCCCTCCACGTGCTGGGTCATCATGCCGGACGCGACCAGGGCCACGCCGATGGCGTTGAGCGCGTCGTCGTCCAGCACCACCTGCGCGCCGTAGGCGACCTGCTGCTGGGGCGTGGTGTCGCCGGCCAGGTCGGGCAGCTGGCCGGCCACGGTCACCCGGTGCGTGGGGCCACTCCCGGACGCGTCCAGCTCCAGGTCCAGCAGCACGTTGAGCCCGTGCTCGTCGTGCTGCACGTCGTTGAACGTGCCGCCCACCGTGGCCGTGCCGAACTCGAAGCTGCTCTGCACGCCCGCGATGGTGTCGTTGATCATGGTGGCGATCTCGCCGGACACCATCTGCGCGACGCTGTCCTCCATCATGGACTCGAGGTAGGCCTCCAGCCCGCTCTCGATCCACGACCACAGGCCCTCGAAGTCGATCTGCAGATCCACGATCTGCACGGCCACGTCCCGGGGCTCCACCTGCAGCGCGCCGTCGACCACGTCGAGGCGGATGGTGGCCTCGAGCACGGCCGCGGCCACGTCCACGCGGCCGTACCAGGTGCCGGCCCAGTCCGCGTCCAGGGTCAGGTCCATGCCCAGGTCGGTCAGGGTGACGTTGGTGACGATGCCCTGGTCGCGGGCGTCCATGTCCATGTACATCGCGCCGATGCTGGCGGCCGTGGCGTGCACGATCACGGTGGTGCCCGCGATCTCGCCGGTGTACAGCGGGTCCATGTCCACGATCAGCTGCTCGACGGCGTCCGGGGTCAGCAGCGTGGCCACGTAGTCCTGCAGCCCGTCGATGCCCCGGTCGGTCATGCGCAGGGCCATGCCCTGGACCACGGGCGCGGCGGCCTCTTCGCTGGCGCCCCACAGGTACGTGCGGCGGTCGCGGGCCCAGCCCCCGGGCCCGGTGGCCTCGGCCCACAGCGGCGTGTAGGGCGCGCCCGCGATGATCGGCACGGCCGCGCTGAAGGTCTGACCGGACACGGTGGCTGCCACCTCGTTGACGCGGATCTCGTCCACCTCGCCGGTGAAGGTGCCGCTGACCGTGACCGCGCTGGCCGTGCCGATGGTGCCCTCGGCCGGACTCTCGATGGTGATGGTGGGCCGCGGCGGTCCCTCGGGCTCGTCCGGCCCGGTCACCCCGCTCTCGTTGGGGCAGCCGATGGCGAGCAGCACCATCGCGCACAGCAGGGGGAACGGACCTGGCAGCAGGGGCTTCATCGTCGAGGGGAGGATAGCAGGCTCCAGGGAAACGTCGAAGCGTCGCGTGGGTCTCAGGGGGCGAACGCGTACAGGTCCTGCAGCGGCGTGGTGCGGCCGAGCTCGAGCTGTCCCTCCCACAGCACCTCCCACACCAGGGTCCCGTCCGGCGTGACCTCCCGAAGCCGTCCGCCGGAACCGTAGTTGTGCAGGGTGTTGCCGCCGGGCAGGCGGTGGACCTCGCCCATGACCGGGGCGTCGATGTCGTTGCCCAGTCCGTAGTTCCACACCTCGTGCAGCACCTCGTCGCCCTCGTCGAGTTCGTACTCGCGCACCACGCACTCGGTGCTGTCGCCACTGGCGTGCGACGAGGTGATCAGGGTGCCGGCGTCGGTGAGGTGACCGCCGTGCTGCCAGTGGAATGCCGAGTCGGGCGGGTCGAAGGTCCAGGCACCGGGCATGTGGCCGAACCAGCGCAGGTTCTGACCGGTGGCGTGGTCGAACTCCACGATGGTCTCGTCGGAGTACAGCGAGAACAGGAAGGTGTCGTCCGCCTCGTTCCAGAACAGGGTGTTGGACTGGCAGTAGTTCGTCACGCCGAGCTCGTCGTGGAAGTCCTCGCAGGACCACAGCGACTCCTGCACTCCGTCCGCGGTCAGCTTCTCCACGGTCTCGGTGTAGCCGTCGGCCGCACCCCATACCAGCGAGCCGTCGTCCAGCTCCACGAACGGGTGGTGCAGCCCGGGCGTGTCGTGGGTGGCGACCACCGTGCCGTCGATCTTCAGCCGCTCGATCTGCGAGGCGTCGCCGTCGTCGAAGATGGCCCAGTAGGAGTTGTGGTCCACCAGGATGTCGGCGCCGTCGTACGACGGTCGCGAGTACAGCGAGGTGCGGCCCTGGGGGGTCTGGTGGGCCCAGACGAGGCGCGCCTGCCGGTCGATGACCAGGGTCCAGCCGCGGTTCCAGGAGATGGCCGCGATCACGTACTCCAGCGTGGGCTCCCACGCAGTGTCTTCCGCGGTGAGCAGGCTGGAGGCGAACACGCCATCCGGGGCCGCGTCGGTGTGGGCGGTCTGTTCATCTCCGGCCCACACCTCGCCGTCCTGCTCGGCCAGGACCCGGAAGGTTACGTCGTGGTCGTACGGCACGCCGAGCAGCAGCTCCTGCTGCGTGCCCGATTCGAGGTCGCGCGCGGGTGAACTCCGCCATTCGGTGTCCACCCGGAAATCCACCCGGACCGTGGCGGGCGCACGCTGCTCCCACGAGACCACGATCAACGAACCGACCGTCCCGTGAACCTGCCAGGTCACGTCCTCCACCGGGTCGCCGGTCCAGGTGGTGTCGTCGTCGCCGGTGTCGTCGTCGCCGGTGGCGCTGTCGTCGTCGTCCACGGTGACCTCGTCGCCGGGGCAGCCGACCAGTAGCAGGATCGCCAGCAGTAGAGGGCTCGCCGTTCGTGTCATCGTCGGTCTCCTCGAGAACCGTCCTCGAGCTGGGGCGGGCGGTCGTGGTCCAGGTGCGCCCGGCGCAGCTTGTTCAGCACCCGGCGCGTACGCAGTATCGCACCCGGCACCTCCAGCAGGCGAAAGTTGCGCAGCAGCGACAGGGCGCTGGCCAGGGAGATGGGGGCGCGGTAGCTGCGGTACATCTGCTCGTAGAACCGCGGCAGCGGCAGCTTCGTGGGCAGCACGGCGTGGAAGAAGTCGTACAGTGCCGGGTCGGTGCTGGTCAGCTCACCGCAGCGCTCGTCGTGGAGGTCGGTGCCGGGCAGGGGCGTCAGCACGAAGAAGCTGGCGAAGCGAAGCTTCAGGCCGACCACGTAGCGCCGCATCTGCTCGAAGTCGTCGTCGTCGAATTCCGGCTTCACCAGGAAGTATGCGCCGATGTTGATGCCGAGGTCCTGCAGCACCTCGATGGCCCGCTCGTTGTCCGCGGTGGTGGTGTTCTTGTTCACGTCGGCCAGGTCCTCGTCGCGGAAGAACTCGAACCCCACGATCACCAGGTCCAGGCCCACGTCCCGCCACAGCTCCAGCAGGTCGGGGTGGCTGGCGATGGTGTCGGCGCGGCCGTACAGGCTGTAGCGCTTGCGGATCCCCTCCTCGCGAAGGCGCTGGGCGAGGTGGCGCATGCGGTCCACCTCGATCAGCGACTCGTAGTCGGCGAAGAACACCCAGTCCTCGTCCAGGCCACGGATCTCCTCCACCAGGGCCTCGGTGTCGCGGGTCAGCCGCTTGCCGCCGGTCAGCTTCCAGATCGCGCAGTACGAGCAGCGGAACGGGCAGCCCATGGAGGTGATCACCCCGGCCATCGGCCGCATCCACTGGGAGAAGAAGCGGTGCCGGTGCCGGGCGGTGAGGTGTCGGGCGGGGAGGGGCAGCGCGTCCAGGTCGACGGGCGTGGGATCGGGGATCGAGACCAGCTCGCCGTCGCGTTCGTAGGCCACGCCGGGCAGGTCGTGCCAGCCCTCGCCCGCCTCGAGGCGGCGGACCAGCTCGGCGAACGTGGCGATGCCCTCGCCCTGCACCAGCACGTCGATGTGCGCCGAGCGCAGATCCTGCGGTGCTACCGTGGCGTGGTGGCCACCGACCACCACGGTGATGGCCGGGTCGTGCGCCTTGACCTGGGCGGCCAGCGCGTGCACGGCATCCAGCTGCACGGTCAGCGCGGTGAGCCCGACCACCCCGGGTCGCAACCGGCGTAGCGTGCCCTCGAGGTCGCGGTCGAAGCGCAGGTCCAGCAGCTCCACCTCGTGGTCGCCGACCACGCCCGCGGCCACGTACTCCAGCGACAGGGGCTCGAACACGTGGATGTCCTCGCCGCCGATGGTGCGGTCCGACTTGGGCGGCTGCAGCAGCAGGATCCTCATGGGTCGTCTCCCTGCTCGAGCGCGCCCGCGCGCACCAGCCACGCCACTGTGCGGTCCAGCAGCAGCTCGGGGTCGGGCAGGTCGTCGGCAAAGGCGGTCGGCTCGTCGGCGTGCGGGTCGCCGCGGCGTTCGCGGGGGAGCACTGCCATCAACTTCTGCAGCGCTGCCCCGGCCGGATCGGCGGCGGCGAGGGCGAGGTCCTGCTGCCAGCGCTCCCAGGTCACCTCTCGCAGCTCGACGCCGCGGCGTTGCAGGACCCGCCGGATCATGGCCTCGTCCCAGGTGTGCGTGTGGGTCAACGGGAACACGCCGGTCCGCCCGGCCACGACCGCGTCCACGATGGCCCGGCTGACCCGGTCCACGGGCACCAGGTGCATGGGCGGCAGGCCGCGGTCGGGCAGGCTGCCCAGCCGCAGGCAGGCCTGCAGCAGCAGCACGAGCCAGCTGTCCGCGGCCACGAAGCAGCCCGTCTCGGAGTGCCCCAGCACCAGGGCCGGCCGGTACACGGCCACGGGCAGGCCGCGGTCCGCGGCCCGCTGCGCCACCTGCTCGGCGACCCACTTGCTGGCCGCGTACCCCGTGTGCGCGGGGGCGTCACCAGCGGCCTCCTGGGTCGACACCAGGTGCACGGGCTTGCGCCGGTGGGCCGCGGCAAGCCGCAGCACCTCGACGGTCCCGCCCACGTTGGCCCCGCGCAGCGTCTCGTAGCGGTGGGCGTGGTGCACCCACGCCCCGCAGTGCACGACTGCGTCCACCGAGCGGGACAGGTCGTCGAACGTCTCGGCGTCGATGCCCAGCCGGCGGCGGACCAGGTCGCCGGGCAGGGCCGCGATGCGGGCGGCGTAGCGGTCCTGCCACAGCTCCTGCGTGGTCATGGCCTGCTGGATGCGGCTCGCCGCCTCCTGCGGATTGCGCGCGCGCACGGGGCAGGTCACGCGCCCCGGCACCGACTCGAGCAGGTCGCGCAGCAGGTACGCGCCCAGGAATCCGGTGGCGCCGGTGAGCAGGACGTCGGCCGGCGCGGCCGGGTCGGCCGGCGCCGCGGCCTCGGGCGCCATGTCCTGGGGCAGGCGCACGTCGCGCCGCATGCGTGCAGCGACCGTGGCGCGATCGTCCACCAGCCCCCCCTCGATGGACCTCGCCAGGGCGCGCAGGGTGGGGTGGCGGAACAGGTCGTGCAGCGCTGCCCGCCCGGGGAACCGCTGCTGGACCTCGATCATGGCGGCCACGGCGAGCAGCGAGTGACCGCCGAGGTCGAAGAAGTCGTCGTGGGGGCCCACGCCGTCGCGCTGCAGCACCTCCGACCAGATGTCGGCCAGGGCCTGTTCCGTTGACGAGAGATTGCCGGCGGCCGCCGCCGCCGTGCTGGAGTCCGTCGCGGGCAGTGCGCCGCGGTCCACCTTGCCGCTGGTCAGCCGCGGCAGTGCGTCGACCACCACGAAGCGGGACGGCACCAGCGGCCGCGGCAGCCGTTCCCGGAGCGCGTCGCGCAGGTCGGCCACGCCGACCTCGTCGTCCACCTGGACCCAGGCCGTCAGGGACGCCGTGGCCGGATCCCGGCCTCGCAGCGCGGCCACACACCCGGTCACGCCCGGCAGCCGCGCGATGTGGGCCTCCACCTCCTGCAGCTCGACGCGTCGGCCGCGGAGTTGCACCTGCAGGTCGTCGCGGCCGACGAACGCGAGCTGGCCGTCCGTTCGCCAGCGCACCCGGTCCCCGGTGCGGTAGAGCCGATCGTCCGGATCGAGCGGGCTGGGCACGAACCGCTCGCGGGTCAGCCGCCTCCGGCCCAGGTAGCCCCGGGTCACGCCCGCACCGCCGAGGTACAGCTCGCCGGTCACGCCAGCGGGGACCGGCCCTCCGGCTCCGTCCAGCACCAGCGCCCGGACGTTGGCGATCGGCCGGCCGATGGGGACCGGGTCGCTGCGGTCGGCCGGGTCGAACACGCCGCAGGTAGCCGACACCGTGGCCTCGGCCGGGCCGTACAGGTTGACCACGGTGGCGCCGGTGAGATCGTGCAGGGACCGCGCGGTCGCGGCAGGCAGGGGCTCGCCGCCGGCGAAGAGCAGGCGCAGGCCGGTGCAGCCCTCGAGCGCGCCGATCGCCAGCAGGGCTCCGTACAAGGAGGGCACGGCCTTGCACACGGTGATGCCCTGGTCGCGGATCACCTCGCCCAGCCGCTCCGGATCGCGCCCGGCCCCGGGCGGAGCGAGCACCAGCGGACACCCGCCGGCCAGCGCCCACCACAGCTCGCCCTGGGCCGAGTCGAAGCCGAGGGGGGTGCGGTGGAGCATCCGGTCGTGATCCAGGGGCGGGAACGCGCCCACCTTCCACGACACGTAGTTCACCAGGGCGTGGTGGGGTACACCCACGGCCTTGGGCTCGCCCGTGGTCCCGGAGGTGAAGACCACGTACGCCAGGTCGTCGGGCGTGCCGCGCCGGGGCGGTGGGCGGGTGGCGCGCACCGCGATGTCGCCCCGGTCCCGGTCGAGGTCGACCACGGCCACGTCGTCGGGGAGCTGCGCGCGCAGGGTCTCGCAGGTGACCACCGCGTGCAGGGCACTGGCGCGGACCTGCTGCGCCAGGCGGGCTGGCGGATCGTCCGGATCGAGCGGCACGAACGCGCTGCCCGCGCCCAGCACCCCGAGCATGGCGACCACCCGCTCCGGCGAGCGATCCAGCAGCAGCCCGACGCGGCGGCCGTGCCCCTGCCCGAGCACGCCGAGGTGGTGGGCCAGCTGGTCGGCGCGTCCCTGCAGCTCGGCCGCGGTCAGGGTGGAGCCAGCGGCCTCCACGGCCGGAGCCTCGGGATGGGTCTCGGCCCGCTCGCGGAACAGGTCGTGCACGAAGCGGTCCGCGGCACGGGGCTCGGCCGGCCCGCGGCCGGCCCTGACCAGCGCCTCGCGCTGCTGCGGCGTGTCCAACGGCAGCTGCTGCAGCGGTTCGCCCGGGTGGTCCACCGCCGCCCGCGCCAGCACGGCGAGCTGCCCGGCCAGGCGCTGGGCTGTGGCACGGTCGAACCGGTCGTCGGCATACTCCAGCGTTGCCCGGATCGATCCCCGGTCGACCTCGAACAGCAGGGTCAGGTCGAACTTGGCCGTGCCCGGCACCGAGCCGTCCAGCGCGTGCATCACCGGCTCGATACGCAGCCGCGCAGGCGTGTCGATCCCGGTCAGTGGGGTCTCCTGCACCACGCAGGCATCGAACAGCGGATTGCCCTCGCCGCGCCGGTCCGGCGCCACCGCGCGGACCACCTCGTCGAACGGCACGGCGCCGTGCTCCAGCGCCTCGATCGTGGCCCGTGACGCCCGCTGCAGCAGCGTGTTCGTGTCCGGGTCGCCGCCGAGGTCCAGTCGCAGGACCACCGTGTTGACGAAGAACCCCAGCGCGTCGCGGTCGTCCGGATGGGGCCGGTTGGCGTGCACCGTGCCCAGGGGCACGTCCAGGCTGCCGCTCACCCGGCCCAGCAGGGCGGCGAACACCCCGGCCACGGCCGCGAACGGCGTGACGTCCGCGTCGTTCGCGCACGCCAGCAGCCCGTCGGGAAGGTCCACGGGGACGTGGCCTCCGGTGAACGTGCGGGGGCCCTGCGGCGAGTGCGTGGCGGGCAGCTCCAGGGTGGGCAGGTCGGCGAGCTGGCGTCGCCACCAGTCCAGCTCCCGGGCGCGCCGTTCGGACGACTGCGAACGGTGTTCGTCCGCGGCGGCGGCCGCGAACTGCCTCCGGGGTGGGGGCAGGGCCGTGGCTTCGCCGACCGCGGCCGCGGCGTACAGCGTGCCTAGCTCCCGGATCAACAAGCCCAGGGACCAGCCGTCCGTGATCGCGTGGTGCTGGGTGATCAGCAGCCGGTGGTGGCCCTCGCCCAGCCGCACGAGCCCGAACCGGATCGCGGGCTCGCGGACCAGGTCGAAGGGGGCGGTCACCTGGTCGTGGCGAAGCGCGTCGAGGCGGCGCTCCCGTTCCTGCGGTTCCATGTCGCCGAGGTCCAGCACCTCGAAGGACGGCTCGTACGGCTCGAAGACCTCCGGGACCGGCTCGCCGTCGCGCTGCGGGAAGCACGTGCGCAGCACCTCGTGCCGGTCGATCAGGGTGGCCAGCGCCTGGCCCAGGGCGGGTACGGAGGCGGGGCCGCGGGCGTCCAGCTCCATGTGGACGTGGTACAGCTCCGGCCGCGTGCCCAGCCGGTCGAGGAACAGCAGCCGCCGCTGTCCGGACGACAGGCGGGGGCGGTCCGGCCGTGTGTCGGCCTCCCGCGCGGCCGGTGGATCGGCGTGGGCTCGCAGCAGGACATCGAGCAGCCCATCGATGGTGGGCTGCTCGAACAGCGCGGTCAGCGGCAGGTCCACGCCCAGGGCATCGGCCACGCGCGTACGGAGCTCCGCGGCCATCAGCGAGTCCAGGCCCAGCTCGCGAAGGGAACGGTCCAGCGGGACCTCGGCCGCGTCGGCCACGGCCAGCACGGCCGCGGCCTCCCGCTGCAGCAGCTGGCGCAGGTGGTCGCGATCCAGGTCCGCGGGCAGGCCGGCGCCGGGGCTCGTCCGTGGCGGGGGCTGGCCGGATCGGCCGAGCAGGTCGGCGAGCGGCGGCCCAGCGGCGTCCGCAGGTATGACACGCGCCATGGTCGCGATGTCGAACCCGGCGATCAGCTGCAGGGCAACCGGGCGGCTCAGGGCCTGCGAGAACAGGGCAGCGCCCTCGTCCACGTCGAGGGGCGAGATCCCCTGGCGCGTCAGCCTGTCGACCACCCGGGCGGCCATGCCGCCGCCAGCCCAGGGGCCCCAGGCCAGAGCGTGGGCCGGCCGTCCCGCGGCCCGGCGGCGCAGCGCGAGCGCCTCGAGGTAGCTGTTGGCCGCGGCATAGGCGCCCTGGCCGGGCGAGCCGAGCACGGCCGCGATCGAGGAGAAGCTGGCGAACAGGACCAGGTCCATGGCCCGCGTGGCCTCGTGCAGGTTCGAAGCGCCCAGCACCTTGGCGCTCATGACCCTGCGGAGCTGCTCCGCGGTCAGGGTGGCCGCGAGCGCGTCGTCGAGCACGCCTGCGGCGTGGATCACGCCGCGGGGGGGCGGGAGGGCGGCGAGGAAGGCCGCGGCCCTGCGCGTGGCCTCGGGGTCCGTGACGTCAGCCTCGATGAAGGTCACCTCCGCGCCCTCGGTCTGCAGCTCGCGCAGCAGCGCTGGCGGGGTGGCCGGGGCCCCGCGCCGGCCCAGCAGCAGCAGGTGGCGCACGCCGTGGTGCCTCGTGAGCTGTTCGGCCACGACCTGGCCCAGGAACCCGGTGCCGCCCGTGATCAGGACCGAGCCACCGGAGAGATCCAGGGGCTCGGTCGCGGCCGGTGCGCGCTGGAGGCGAGGAATCCAGACCCTCCCCTCGCGCCACGCGAGCTGCCATTCCGGACCCGGGCGCGCCAGCAACGGACCGAGCCCATCGGCCCCGGCGTCATCGCCGGGCAGGTCCACCAGGGTGGTGGCTGCGGGCCAGCGCTCGTTGCGCCACGATCGCACCAGGCCCCACAGGGCCGCGTCGACCGCCGACGGCGCATCGCCCGCTCGCACGGCCTGCGCCCCGCGGGTCAGCCAGACCACGCGGGGGTGGCCCGGCACCGCCTCGACCCGGGCGATCACCTGTCGCGCCAGCTCGGCCACGGCCAGGGCGCGATCGCCGCCGTCTCCCCCGTCGAGCGCGATCACCACCCCGTCGAGCGGTTCACCGCTGTCGCGCTCGTCGCGCACGTCGCCGCCGGCAGCCTCGATCGCCCGGGTAGTCGGCACGCGGAGGGGAGTCTCACCGAGAACGGCCCATCGGCCCGACAGCGCCGCATCCCGCTCCTCGGCGTCCTCCTCCTGCCACGCCAGCACCCAGGAGGACGGCTCGGGGGTGACGCCGGCCAGTCGCAGGAACAGCGACCGCGGTGCGCGCCGGGCCTCGAAGCCGGTCATGGTCAGGCGGGGGCGGCCGCGTTCGTCGGCCAGCTCCAGGTCCACGACCAGGGAGGGGTCGTCCCCGGCGGCCGCCGGGTCGGCGAGGCGGGCCCGGCTCCAGGCCGGGCCGTGGGACGGGCCGTACCAGTGGACCTCGTCGATGGCGTAGGGCAGGTAAGGCTCCGTGGTCTGTCCGGCGGGGCCCGCCCCGGCCCCGGCCAGACCGGCCGCGAACAGGTTGTACACCAGGGCCGGGTGCAGGGGCGCCTCGTCCGGGGAGGCCTGCGGTGGCGGGCGCAGCGATCCCAGCGCCGCGCCCTGCTCGGCGCTGGTGTGCAGGGAGCTGGTCCAGCGCCACGTCGGCCCCAGCTCGATGCCGATGGAGGCCATGCGCTCGTACAGCGTGTCCGCGGCCAGGGGCTCGTCGCAGGTGATGGAGGCCAGCGAGGGCGTGGCGTCCCCGGCGAGGCCGGGCAGCAGCAGGCCGGTCACGAGCGTGGCGTGGCCGTCGCTCGCGGGCGAGGTGAAGGAGAACCGCACGCCGTCCCCGTCCGGTTCCGGCGCGAGCACCAGGTGCAGTCGGGTGGGGCGTTCGACAGCCAGCGGACGCAGGAACCGCACGTGGCGCAGCGTGGCCTCGTCGCAGCGGTAGCGATCGCTGGCCACGGCCAGGATCGAGGCCACGTACAGCGCGCCAGGGACCACCACGCGGGCGTGCACCACGTGGTCGGCGAGCCACGCCGGACGGTCCGGTGCCAGGGTCAGCAGGTGGTGCCGCTCCTCACCGGGCAGGTCCAGGGGCTGGCCGGAGAGGGCGTAGCGCCCGCCCTGCCGGGCCAGCTCGCCACCCGTGACCGTGCCGCCGCCCTCCGGGACCCGGAAGCGTCGCCGCTGGAACGGGTAGGTGGGCAGCGAGACGTACCGACCCGGGTCGGGAGCGGCCAGGAAGCTCCAGTCCAGGTCGTGTCCACGCGCGAACAGGTCGCCCGCGGCGCGCAGGAATGCGCGGCGGTCGTCGGTCGGGGGGACCAGGGAGGGCAGCCACGTCACGTCGTCGCCCGCGGTCGTGGCGGCCGCGCCGAGCGCGCAGAGCGTCGGCCGGGGGCCCACCTCGACGAACGCGGTGACGCCGAGCTGTCGCGCGGTCTGCACGCTGGCGGCGAAGCGGACCGGCGCCCGCACGTGGTCGACCCAGTAGCCTGCGGTGGTGATCCGGTCCGGTTCGACCCGCCCGGTCACGTTGGAGATCAGCGGGATCGAGGGCGGGCGGGCCGCCGTGGCCGCACACACCTCGCCGAACGCCGCGGTCATCGGCTCCATCATCGGCGAGTGGAAGGCGTGGGAGACCTGCAGCCGGGTGGCCGCGATCCCCCGGGCCTCGGCGTCGGCCACGAACCGCTGCACCGCGGGCGCGGGGCCGGAGATCACCGCCTGCTCGCGGCCGTTGACCGCGGCCAGGGAGACCTCGGTCTGCCCGGCCAGCAGGTCGGCCACGGTCGCCTCGCTCGCCCGCAGGGAGACCATCGCGCCCGGAGGCTGCGCCTGCATCAACTCACCGCGCGCGGCCACCACACGAGCCGCGTCCTGCAGGGACATCACGCCAGCGATGTGGGCCGCTGCCAGTTCGCCCACGCTGTGGCCCAGGACCACGTCCGGGACCACGCCCGCGGCTCGCCACAGCCGGGCCAGCGCGACCTCCACGGCGAACAGGGCGGGCTGGGCCCAGCCGGTCTGGTGGATGCGCTCCCGGTCCCCTCCATCCGTGGGGAACAGCACCGCCTCCAGCGATCCGTCCAGGTGGGGGGCCAGCGCGTCGATGCACGCCTTCAGCGCGTCGCGGAAGACCGGGTAGCGGTCGCGCAGGCCGCCGGCCATGTGTGCGTACTGGGCGCCCTGCCCGGTGCAGAGGAAGGCGATCCGTCCCCCGCGCGCGGCGTGCACGGAGGCTGACTGGTCGGCCCGCTGGCGCAGCATCGCAGCGACGTCGTTCCCGTGCTCTGCAAGCAGGGCGCGGCGGTGGCCGAGGTGTGAGCGCCGGTGGCCCAGGCTCCACGCCAGCGGGTGCAGGTCCAGGTCGGGGTGCCGGTCGAGGTGCTCGGCCAGGATCCGTGCCTGGGCCGCGAGCGCCTCGCTGCCGCGTGCGGACAGGGGCAGCAGGAACGGCCCGTCGGGGCTCGCCGTGTCGTGCTCCGGCCGATCCTGCCGTGGCCACTGCTGCAGCACGACGTGCGCGTTGGTGCCGCTGAAGCCGAACGCGCTGACCCCGATGGTGCGCGGGCGTGCCGCCTCGGTGACCGGGTCGCCGGCCCGGGCCACCTGCAGCGACAGGGTCTGCCAGTCCACGGCCGGGTTGGGCCGCTCGCAGTGCAGGCTGGGCACGACCCGGTCGTGCTGTGCGAGCAATACCGCCTTGATCAGGCTGGCGATGCCGGCCGCGCCCTCCAGGTGACCGATGGTGCCCTTGACCGAGCCGACCAGCAGCGGCCGGTCGCCGGGGCGTCGGGCGGTCATCAGCTCCCCCACGGCGCGCAGCTCGACCGGATCGCCCACCGCGGTGCCGGTGGCGTGAGCCTCCAGGTAGTCCACCTCGCCCGGCTCCAGCCCGGCCCGGGCCAGGGCCTCCCGCAGCACCGCCTGCTGGGCCCCGGCGTCCGGCGCGGTGAACCCGTTGCTGCGCCCGTCCTGGTTCACGGCCGAACCACGGATCACCGCCAGGATCTCGTCACCGTCCCGCTCGGCGTCGGCCAGCCGCTTGAGGATCACCGCGCCGCAGCCCTCGCCGCGCACGTACCCGTTGGCGCCCGCGTCGAAGGGGCGGCACACGCCGTCCGGGGACAGGGCGCCGAGCCTCGAGAAGTACACGCTGCCCGCCGGGCTGAGCAGCACGTTCACCCCCGCGGCCACGGCCTCGTCGCACTCGCCGGCGCGGAGGGCCTGGCAGGCGAGGTGCACCGCCACGAGGGACGATGAGCACGCGGTGTCCACCGGGAAGTTGGGGCCGCTCAGGTCCAGCCAGTACGACAGGCGCCCCACGATCGCGCTGTGGGCCGTGCCCAGCAGGCTGTAGGCGTTGATCGCGGCCTCGTCGCGCATCACCTCGTAGCCGTACTCGGTGCCACACAGGCCCACGTACACGCCGGTACGGCTCCCGGCCAGCTGCTCCCGGGTGCGGCCTGCGCGCTCCAGCGCCTCCCAGCAGGTCTCCAGCAACAGGTGCTGCTGGGGATCCACCGTGGGCGCCTCGCCCAGGGACATCTCGAAGAACACCGGGTCGAACTCGTGCAGGCCCTGCAGGAACCCGCCGCGCCGGCTGACCATCTTGCCCCTGGCCTCCCAGTCCGGGTCGTACCAGCGGTCGATGTCCCAGCGGTCGGGCGGGACGTCGGTCAGGGCGTCGCGTCCCGAGGTCAGCAGGTCCCAGTAGGCGTCGGGATCCGTGACGCCGCCGGGCAGGCGGCAGGCCATGGACACCACCGCGATCGGCTCGTCCGGTTCGGCCGCGGCTACTGGTGTCGATCCACCGCCGAGCTCCGACAGCTCGCCGGCCAGCAGTGCGTCGCGGCACGCCAGCCGCTGGGGCTTGCCGCTGGAGGTCTTGGGGATCGTGCGTCGGGGCAGCAGCGCCACGCGGTGGACGTGGAGGTCGTGCTCGGCAGCCACGGCGCTTCGTACGAGATCGTGAAGGGCGGCGGGGTCGATCTCGCCGACGTCACGGTCCACCTCCAGGGCCAGGCCGAGTCGCTCCTCCCCCCCCCCGGTCAGCGGGAATGCAGCGCAGCAGCCACGCCGCACCGCCGGGTGACATGCCTCGACCGTGGCCTCGATGTCCGCCGGGTAGTGGTTGCGGCCGCGGATCACCAGCAGCTCCTTGAGCCGGCCGGTGAGGAACAGCTCGCCGTCGTGCAGCAGGCCCTGGTCGCCGGTACGTAGCCAGGTGCGGCCTGGGTCGCCGTCCAGGACCGCGCCGAAGGTGGCCGCGGTGATGTCGGGCTTGCGCCAGTAGCCCCGCGCCACGGTCGGTCCGCTGACCCACACCTCACCCAGGCGGTCGTCGGGCTGGGCGCAGCCGTCGGCGACCACGCGGACCTCGGAGGCGCCCCGCGGCCAGCCGCAGCTGACCACGGCGCGGGCCGCACGCCGGCGCGGTGGACAGGGCTCGACCCGGCCGCGCCGCAGGGCGTCGGCGTCGAGGTGCCGCACCCGGTCCACGCGGTCGGGCGCCCCGCCGGTGACGAACAGCGTGGCCTCGGCCAGCCCGTAGCTGGCGGTGAGCGCCGAGCCGCGGAACCCCGCGGCCGCGAAGTGGTCGGCAAAGGCGGCCATGACGTGAGCGCGGATCGGCTCGGCGCCGCAGTACGCGACCTCCCAGCACCCCAGGTCGAGCTGCTGCAGGTCGCGCTCCGTGGCGTGGCGCAGGCACAGGTCGTAGGCGAAGCAGGGGCCGCCGCTGGTGTGCGCGCGGAAGTGGTGGATCGCCTCCAGCCAGCGCAGCGGCCGCTGCAGGAACGCCAGGGGCGACATCAGCACCGAGGTCACGCCCAGCCTCACCGGCTGCAGCACGTGGCCGATCAGGCCCATGTCGTGGAACAGGGGCAGCCAGCTGACCCCGGGTGCGCCGTCCCGCGCGGCCAGGGCGTCGGCGTCCAGGTCGTAGCCGTCCCGGACGAGGCGCTCGTTGGCCAGCAGGTTGTCGTGGCCCAGCACCACGCCGCGCGGCGCGCCGGTGGACCCGGAGGTGAACTGCAGCATGGCGGGGCGGTCCGGGTCGTGCGGCGGCGGCCTCCAGCGGCCGGCGAGATCCGGGTCGACCTCGGGCGTGGTCACCCAGTCCAGCGCGGCCAGCTCCGGCGCCTGCGCCGCGGCCAGGGGCTGCAGCGCGGCGATGCGCGCGTCGGTCGCCACGACAGCTGCGCCCGCGTCCACGGTGATCGCTCGCAGCCGCGCCAGGGTGCGCTCCAGCCGGGTCGGGTCCGGGGGGTAGGCGGGCACGGCGATGGCGCCGGCGTAGACGCAGCCGAACCAGGCGGCCACGAAGTCCAGCCCGGGCGGGTACAGCAGCAGCACGGGGCGGTCGCATGCGCCCCGATCGGCCAGCGCCGCGCCGATGGCGCGCGCCTGGCGGTCCAGGTCGGCGAACGTGAGTGTCTCGATCCGACCGTGGACCTCGCCGTCGGCAAGGAAGTGGAACGCCGGTACGTCCGGTCGCCGGGCCGCCTGACGTCGCAGTACCTCCGCATAGGTCGAGGGGGTGGTCAACCGATCAGCCCTCGCCGTCGTCCCGGGGCGGACCGTGCATCCCCTCCAGCCGCCAGGGGTGCTCCAGGACCTCGCGCAACACGTCCAGGGCGCGGCCGAGGTGGCCGGCGTCGATGCAGCGGTGGTCCGCGTTGATGCACAGGTTGACGCAGCGCCGCGCCTCGACGTGGCCGTCCCGCGCCACCGCGCGTTCCCGCGTGCGGCAGACCACCACGTTGATCGGCACGTGGCCGAACGAGGTGCGCGCGTCGTACACCTCGTCGATGCCGAAGGTGGCGGCGGTGGTGATCACGGCGTTGCCGAAGGGCCGCCCCCGCACGCCGAACGGCCCGAGGCCCAGGCCGAGGCCCGCGCTGTACCAGCCGGACAGGGCCATCAGCGGCCGCAGCAGCCAGACCGGCGCGAGGCGTTCGATCGCGCCCCGCCTCCGCCCGCCCTGGCGCTCGGCCTCGCGGAGCCGGGCCGCGCCCTCGTCCACCTCCGCGGCGATGTCGGCCACGGCCTTGCGGTCCACGCCCTCGATCTTCACCCAGTCCACGTCCTCGGCGTCGCCGAGCCCGACCAGGACGGACAGGTCGGCGCTGTCGTGGGGCTGCAGCGTGTCCCAGACCAGCGTGCGGTTGAGCTCGGGCACCCGCACGAGCACCTCGCCCATGGCCCTCCCCACCAGGTGGGTGACCGACGCCCGCTGCCCGGTCTGTTCCGTCACCCACGCCAGGTAGGCCAGGGCGTGCTCGACGTCCACCTCCAGGCGGGCGTGGATGTAGCCCTCGCGTGGGCCGCGCCACAGCGCCATCGCCACCTTGCGGCGGGGGCTGAGCGGCACGCCGCGCACGTGCAGTGCGAGCCGGAGCGCGGCCAGGGCGAGCAGGAACGCCAGGACGACGGCCAGGCCGATCCAGGCGAGGGCGGGCCACAGGGGCACGGTGGGGTCAGTCCACCGCGTGCATGGTCAGCCCGTGCAGCAACGGACAGGTTCCCCCCTCGGCGGCGACGAACACGCAGAACGGCCCCTGGTTGGGACCGCCGGGCGGACACTCCACGCATTCGGCGTCCGTGGCCGACTCCAGGGTCTCGCACAGGGCGTCGTCGTCCAGACCCAGGTACTGGGCGTAGGGCGCGGTGTCGGCCATGGCCTCGAAGTAGGTGGCGGTGATCTCGCTGCCGTCGGGCTGGAACGTGCCGCCGATGACCACGTCCCACAGGTAGGCCGGGCTGAGGTCGAACTCGAAGACGATGTCCGCCGGACCGGCCTCGAAGGTCCGGTCGGCGTAGGTGCCCCCGGTGGTCACGGTGGGCAACGTGCCCTGTTCCCACACGGGCGGATCGGCGTCGCCGTCCACCAGCGATCCCGAGCCGATCATCAGCTGGAGCGTGCCCGCCCCCTCGTCGATCGACAGCGGCGAGAAGACGTTGCCCGTGTCCCCGGGCCACATGGTCTCGAACAGCGGCCCCACCCCCTCGGGCTCGGTGAAGTCGAACCCGCCGCCCGGGATGTCGAAGAAATAGGTCAGTCCCTGCAGGTCGGTGCCGCCGTCGTCGTCGTCGGCTGCGTCGTCGTCGTCACCGGCGGGACAGCCGGAGCACCAAGTCAGCGCCGCCAGCAGAAGTGTCATCAACCAGGGGGTCCTCGTGGTCATCGAGCTCTCCTCTCAGGGAAGGCCTCCATCTTGGCATGCTTCTGCCCGACTCTGCATCGTGCGCGCCCGGTACAATAGGATTGGCGACCGGGCCGGCCCGGCCCCGGGGAGGAAGCGACGATGAGTGGACTGCCGCGGCGTGGAGCGATGGCCAGCTTGCTGGGGGTGATGCTGGTTGTCGGTGGTGGGTGCCCGGACGAGGCCGTGGACGACGACACGGCCACGGATGACGACACCGGCGACGACGACGTTCACGAGCCGGGATGCATCACGGTCAACGGCGAGGTGCCCGGGTTCGCCCACCTGCAGGACGCCATCGACCACGCGGTCGACGGCGACGTGATCTCGGTGTGTCCGGGCACGTACGCCGGCTCGATCGTGGTGGAGGAGTCCCTGATCCTCGTGGGCGAGGATGCCGCGACCACGATCATCGAGGGCGCTGTCAATGAGATGTCCGTCACCATCCGCGACACCACCGACGTCTCCATCTCCGGATTCACCGTGCTCGGCACGCGCAACGCGGTCGTGGTGGAGGGCTGCGAGCGCGTGACGCTGCAGGACCTGGTCATCTCCGACAGTGGGCAGTACGGGCTGCAGTTCGACCAATCGGAGGTGACGGTCAGCCGTTGCACGATCGACGGACACCCGTTCGCCGGGCTGTCCGCGGCAGCGTCGACGATCGCGGTCGAGGACTGCACCTTCACGGACAACATCGGCTACGGCCTCCGCCTCTCCGCGTCCGACGCCCTGGTGACCGACAGCACCTTCGACAACGTGACCGTGCCCGCGGATACCGACGACCAAGACGGTACCTGCGTGCTGGTCGAGGACGGCGGCGAGCTGACCGTGGACGACACGGACATGAGTGGCTGCGAGCGGGTGGGGGTCTACGCGCTCGCCTCGACCGTGACCGTGGCCGGCTCGAGCGTGACCGGGGGCGCCAACGGCCTGATCGCCTTCGGTCCCGGAGGTGCGGCCACGTTCACCGACAACGCGATCGACGAGGTCCCGCTGTTCGGCGTGCTCGTGGCGGCCATGGACGCCACGGTGATCGGCAACACCCTGTCGGTGAAGGACCCCGGGGACAACACCTTCGGCATCGCCGTGGGATCGGACGACGGGGTGTTCGAGGTGACGGACAACCACGTCAGCGGGTACGGCCGTTGTGGGATCTGGGTGCAGTACCCCTACGCCGACCCGGCACCGGTGGGCGGCTCGGCCACGGTGACCGGCAACACCGTGTCCGGGGTCGACCTGTACGGCGTGATCGCCACCGACCTCGACGAGGCCACGGTCTCGCTCAACACCGTGGAGTCGATCCGCTGGGGGGGCTCGCTGTACCAGGGGTCGTACAGCGACGGGTTCGGCGTCAGCCTGTGGCGGATCGAGCAGCTGACCCTGTCCGACAACGTGATCCGCGACGTGGACGTGGTCGGGTTGTTCCTCGACGACACCAGCTTCACGTCGGACGACGACCAGATCACCGAGACGTGGCTGTGGGGCATCTACGCGCAGAACGGATCGGGCACCTTCACGGAGCTGCGCCTGGCCGACAGCGCCATCTACGGAGCGGACGTGCGCACCGCGGACGTGGACTTCTCCTCGTGTACCTTCGACGGCGTGGACAGCGGGATCCCGCCCGATCTGTGGGAGGATCCCGAGCCGTACGAGTACCCCGGGTACGCGCTGAGCTACACCGACTCCCAGGGCAACGTGGTGGATACCACGTTCACCGACACCGACTACATGCACCTGATCCTGGACCAGACCGACCTGACCATGCAGGGCTGCCTGCTGCAGGGGCGGTCGACCTACGGGATATACGCCAGCTACCTCTACGGCGAGATCACGGACACCACCATCGAGGACGCCGAGACCGGCGTGTACCTGATGAGCCTGGACGCGGAGTCGCAGATCGGCGATCTGACCATCGAGGGCAACACCTTCTCGTCGGTGGGGGACGGCATCCAGTCGTACTACGTGGCCGGCCGGCTGGAGATCCTGGACAACGTGTTCGAGCTCACCGACGACGTGGGCGGGTACCTGGGGGACGGCTACGGCGTCTACGTGGCCGACTACCAGGCCGACGAGGCCGTGGTGGAGCTGGTGGACAACCGCTTCGCCGACACGGCCAACAGCGCGATCTACCTGTACGGCGTGGACCTGGGCGCGTCCGCGGGCAACCAGGTCGACGGCGTGGACAATGCCCGACCCGCGGTCGTGCTCGACGGCTGTACCGGCGTGCTGGACGCCCTGGATGTGGCCGGGTCGACCGGGCGGGGGGTCGAGGTGCGCAGCTCGGACGTGGACCTGCCCGACCTCGTGGTCAACGGGTCGCAGGACCACAGCCTGTTCGTCACCGGTTCCATACTCGACCTCGCCAACGGCGCGCTCACGGACGGCCGGGCCAGCGGGATCCGGCTCGAGGGCGTGGTCGGCGGTACCCTGCTGGACAACACGATCACCGACCACGACGAGTACGGCATCTCCTGTGGCGCGGCCACGGTGCTGCTCGACGACTGCGTCAACACCATGTCGGGCAACGTGCTGGGCGACTTCCTCGAGGAGAGCGGCTGCGTGCTCGGGTGCGCGATTCACTAGGAGGCGGGATTTCACGCACCGCACCCGTGGGCTATGCTGCGGATCTGCGGAGGACCCGATGCCTGTGAACCTGTTGATCCGCCTGGGACCGTGTGTCCTGCTCGCCCTCTCCCTGCTCGGCTGCCCCACGGGGGACGACGACGACTCGGCCGTCGGTGACGACGACGACGACACCGCCGTGGAGTACGAGGAGGGGTGCATCCTGGTCAACGGCGTGGAGCCCGGCTACGCCCACCTGGCCGACGCCCTGCTGCACGCACAGGACGGCGACAGCCTCACCATCTGTCCCGGGGAGTACACCGGCTCGGTGACCATCGACAAGTCGGTGTCGATCATCGGCGTCAGCTCCACCGAGACGGTGATCGTCGGCGACGTCAACGAGATGGCCGTGACCATCACCGCGGCGGACGTGACCCTGGCCCACGTGAGCGTCAGCAGCACCCGCAACGGGATCGTCGCCGAGGGCGCGACCGGCCTGTTGCTGGACGACGTCATCGTCAACGAGTCGGGGCAGTTCGGCATCTCCCTGTCCGACTGCGAGGCCACCATCAACGGGTCCCAGCTGTCGCTGCACCCGTTCGGCGCCATCGACGCGCACAACAGCGTGCTCACGGTCACCAGCTCCGAGATCACGGACATCGAGGGCTACGGCATCCGCCTGATCGAGTCCACGGCCGACATCAGCAACACCGTCATCTCCAACGTCACCGTGCCCGAGGAGAGCGACGACTACGACGGCACCTGCATCTACGCCGAAGAGGCCAGCGGACCGATCACCCTGGACTCGGTGATGATGGACCACTGCCTGCGCGTGGCCGTGTACTGGTTCTACTCCGACGTCGAGTCCAGCGGCTGCAGCATCAGCGAGTCCAACTACGGCTACATCGGCATCGGCCAGGGCGACGACGGTTCGGTGCTGACCTCCAACACCCTGACCGACGTGCCGTTCTACGGCATCTACGTCATCGAGCAGGATTCCGAGGTCAGCGGCAACACCGTAACCGCCACCAACGCGATGGTCGAGGACTCCATCGGCATCGCCGTGGGCAACCCCGACGGCAACCTGGTGGTGACCGACAACCACGTGGAGGGCTACGCCCTGTACTCGATGTGGGTGCAGTACCCGTACGACCCCGAGCCCACGGGCGGCACGGCGGTGATCACGGGCAACACGGTCACCGAGTGCGAGCTGTTCGGGCTGTACGTGTCGTCCCTGGACGAGGTCACGTTCAGCGGCAACACCGTGGACGGACTGTACTGGAGCGGTGAGCAGCCCCAGGCCAACACCTATGACACCGGCATGGGCATGGGCCTGTTCGACATCGACTCGTTGACCATGTCCGACAACGTGGTCGACAACGTGGACGTGGTCGGCATGTTCATCAACAACTGCGAGTTCACCTCGGTGGGCGACGAGATCACCGACACCAAGATGTGGGGCGCGTACATCAACGAGTCGTCGGGCACGTTCACCGACCTGAACGCCCACGACATCGCCATCTACGGGTTGGACATACGCACGTCGGACGTGGACTTCGACAACTGCACGTTCACCGGGTTCTACGAGGCCATCGACCCGGGCAACTGGGACGACCCCGAGGCCTACGCCTACCCCACGATGGCCGTGGTCTACAACGACGCCCAGGGCACGGTGGCGTCGAGCTCGTTCACGGACAACGACGACTACGGCGTGTACATCTCCGAGGGCGACGTCACCGTGACGTCGTCCACGTTCGACAACAACACGTACGGCGTGTACGTCTATGGTTCGGATAGTTCCGAGGGGTACCCGATCCACATCGAGGACAACGAGTTCGGTGACCACAGCTACGCCGGGGTCACCGCCTACACCACGGACGGCACCATCAGCGGCAACTCGTTCATCGGGGCCAGCGGGTACGGGATCTACGGCGGCCACTTCTCCGGCACCATCGAAGACAACGCGTTTAGCGTCCCCGGCTACTGCATTCAGCTGTACGGCTACGACACGTCCTACATGACAGGCACCGGCGTCATCAGCGACAACACTTTCGGTGGGTGCAGCTACGGAGTCTACGCCTACTACCTGTCGGGTGAACTCGAGATCGTAGGCAACACCTTCGATTCCGTAGACGCGCCCGTGGACCTCGCCGACTGGACCCCGTCGGACACCTCGGTCCTGCTGCAGGACAACACCTTCACCGCGACCGGCTCGACCGCCATCGATCTCAGCAGCCTGCAGACCGTGGAGATCAGCGGCGCCAACGTCGTCGACGGCACCACGTCGGGTGCGGGAGTCCTGCTCTCGGGCATCGAGACCACCACGGTCGACGGCCTCTCCGTGAGCGGGGCGGCGTCCGACGCGCTGTACCTCACGGGTACCGGCATCTATGCGGTGTCCGGCTCCAGCCTCTCGTCGGCCGGCGCCAGCGGCGTGTACGTCAGCGGCTCGGCCATGGACCTGACGCTGGAGGACAACGTCGCCATCAGCGACAACACGGCCCAGGGCCTGTACCTCACCGGCTCGGTGAGCGGCGTGGTCGTCGGCAACACCATCACCGGCAACACCGAGTACGGGATCCGGTGCGACTCGTCGTCGGTCTCCCTCAACCAGTGCACCAACACCATGGCCGACAACCTCCTCGGCGACCTGCTCGAGGAGAATGGCTGCGTGCTGGCCTGCACCGTCACCCCGCAGTGACCTGACCGCGCACCACGGCAGCCCGGAGGGCTGACGGGGAGGAACCATGGCCGATCTGGACACCCTGCTGCGCTCGATGCTGCGCTCGTTGCTGGACGGCAGCGGCAACGGCCTGATGCTGATGCCGGGCCACGAACCCCGGGCCTGGGGACCGGACGGCGACATCGAGATGGACGGCCCCAGCCTCACCGAGTCCCAGATGGCGGTGCTGGCCGATCGCCTGGTCACCGAGGAGGACGGCGACCTGCTGGAGAACACCGGCACCTGCGAGATCCTCTACGAGTACGAGGGCCGCTACTTCGACTGCGAGGTGCGGCACGGCGACGTGCCCATGGTGACGTTCACGCTGATCGACACCGACGCGATGCAGATGTCGGTGGACATCGTGGCCGAGGAGGCGTCCCTGCACGCCGCCGAGCCCGAGGACGAGCCGTCCCACTCCGGCTACACCGAGCCCCCGTGGATGATCCGTCCGCCCGTGCCGGGCGCCGAGGAGATCGAGGAGCCGAAGTTCGAGGGCATCCCCCGCACCGAGATCAAGGCCGGCCGCAACGCCATCGACTCCTACCTCGACTGGATGGTGCGCAACAAGGCCACGGACATGCACCTGACGCCGGACTTCGCGCCCACCCTGCGCATCGACAACCTGTTCCGGCGCAGCGACCTCGGCACCATGAGCGCCGACCAGCTGCGCGCCATGATCTACGGGATCCTGACCACCGACGACCGCGCCGAGTTCGAGCGCGAGTCCAGCGTGGACCTGGGCTACTCGTTGCCCGGCGTGGGCCGCTTCCGGTTGAGCGCCTTCCAGCAGCAGAATGGCCCGTCCGTGTCCGTGCGGCACATCCCGGAGAAGGCCAAGACCCTGGTCGAGCTGGGCCTGCCCCACAACCTGGCCCAGCTCATCGAGCACCGCAGCGGCATGCTGCTGTTCTGCGGTCCCACAGGGTCGGGCAAGTCCACCACCCAGGCAGCCCTGGTGCGCATGATCAACGAGCGCCAGGCCCGCCACATCATCACCCTCGAAGATCCCATCGAGTACATCCACCGCAGCGAGAACAGCCTGATCCAGCAGCGGGAGGTGGGGATCCACTCGCCCAACTTCGCCCGCGGCCTGCGCGACGCCCTGCGCGAGGATCCGGACGTGATCATGGTGGGCGAGCTGCGCGACCGGGAGACCATCTCCATGGCGCTGGCCGCGGCCGAGACCGGCCACCTGCTGATGGGCACGATGCACGTCAACAGCACCAACAACGCCGTCACCCGGCTGGTGGACGCGTTCGCCGAGCACGAGCGGGCCGCGGCCCGGGCCCAGCTCGGCGAGAGCCTGCGCGCGGTGGTCAACCAGCGCCTGCTGACCCACGCCAGCGGGATCGGCCTGGTCCCGATCATCGAGCTGATGAAGGTCAACTTCGCGGTGGCGTCGATGATCCGCGAGAACAAGCTGCACCAGCTCAAGCAGGTGCTGACCACGTCCCTGGGCGAGGGCATGTACACCTTCGAGCGGTCCGCCGCGACCGCCTACCTCGCCGGTCGCGTCACCAAGGAGGACGCCGAGCGCGTCGTGCCGGACCGCAACGTGTTCCGTCAGATCCTCGGCGCGCTCCGTCTGCAGACCGCAGAGCGGGTGGAGAAGCTGACCCAGACCGGCACCTTCTCGGCCTACCGGCGTCGCGACGACCTGACCTGATCAGGGACCGGGGGCGGCCACGTCCTCGGCGAACAGCCCAACGTCCCCCAGCGTCACCTCCACCCTCACCCCGTCGGGACACGAGCTGCCGGCCGCCAGCTGGTGGTGGAACCACACCCGCGAGCGGCCCTCGGCCTTGCGCCGCAGGAACGCGGTCCGTCGCGGGTGCACCCACGGACCGCAGCGCGCGTCCAGCGGTGCCAGCACCAGGTCGGCGGGGATGGCCTCGCCGTTCGTGTCCAGGTCCACGCCCACGACCAGGTCCCAGGCACCGCCCGCGCCGCCGGCGCCGCGCTCCCAGCGCGCGAACGGGTGGGAGACCTCCGACAGCGTGCCCGGCGAGGCGAACCACCTTCCCGCGTCGGGGACGGGCTCGGGGTGCGCGGCCTCGTCCTCCGGGAACAGCCCGGGCAGCAGCTCGCGGACCGACAGCCAGGCCGGTCGCACCGGCAGGGCCTCGCCGTCGAGCGCGACCTCGAGCGGCCCCAGCAGGCTCTCCACGGCCTCGCGCGCCTCGAAGGTGAAGCGCAGGCGCCGCTCGAAGTACTCCCGTCCCCCGATCTCCCCGGCCTCGAACCGCTCCACCCGGTCGAGCGGCAGCAACGCCCCCTCGGGCAGCTCGCCGGTGAACGCCACGGAGAGCTGCTCGGGCGAGGCCATCAGCGGGCGGTTCAGGCCCACCACCATCACGTCGACCGTGATCTCGTCGCCCGTGGCCGCCGAGGTCGGCGTGACCCGCACGTGTGCCTCCTGCTCGGCCAGCGACAGGGCGCCGGTGGCCAGGAAGAACGCGAAGCGGTGGTCCTGGCGTAGCGGGGCCAGGTCTGGATCCTGTTCGATCAGGTTGAGGTCGCGCACGCCCCCGTCGTACGCCCGCGCCAGCCAGCGCAGCGCCTCGTCCATGTCTCCCAGGGCTGCGTACGAGCAGGCGATGTTGTAGCTGACCTCGGGCAGGCGCGCGTCCGCGGCCAGGGCCAGCTTGTCCTGCACGATCGCCTCGCCGTATCGCCCCTGGCGCGCCAGCGCCCGCGCGAGCCCGGCGCGGGCTACCGGGTCGGTGGGATCCGCCTCCACCATGGCGCCGAACAGGGCCTCGGCGCCACCGGGGTCCCCACCGTCCAGGGCTGCCATGGCCAGGCCGAAGGTCTCCTGCGGCGTCGCGGGTCGTGGTGGATCGCCGCACCCGGCCAGCAGCGCGATCAGGCCCAGCAAGGTCACTCCCCTCATCGCAGCTCGATGACCCCCATCTGGCGCCCTGTGCGCGGCCCGTCGCCGCGGTAGGAGAACAGGTCCGGGTCGCAGCAGGTACACGGCCCCACCACCTCGATCGAGGACCGGCGCACCCCGAGCGCCACCAGCGCGGCGCGGTTGGCCTCCCTCAGATCCACGTACGGGTGGCCGTCGTCGTCCAGGCGCAGCCATGCGTCCCCCGGGATCCCCGCGTCGAGCTGAGCGAGCACCTCGGGCCCGACGCGGTAGCAGCACCCCCCGATCGCCGGGCCGATGGCGATCCGGACCTCGGCGGCCCGGGTCCCGGCGCGCTCGGCCATCGACTCGAGAGTCGCCGCAGCGATGGCCAGCGCGGTGCCGCGCCAGCCCGCATGCACCGCGGCGACCACGCCGTGCACCTGATCCCACATCAGCAGGGGCACGCAGTCGGCGGTCAGTACGGCGACCGGCATCGACGGGGTCCGGGTGACCAGGGCGTCGGCCTCGACCTCACGCACCGCGGCGGGCGAGGGGCCGTCCTCGCCGCCCACCCACGTCACCTCGTGGCCGTGGGCCTGGCGCTGCACGGCTGGTGGGCAGCGGCCCAGGCCGCAGGCCCTGGCGAACTGCAGCACGTTCGCGGCCACCGCGCCCGGATCGTCTTCCCTCGATCCGAGGTTCAGTGCGTCGAACGGAGGCTCGCTGACGCCACCGCGGCGGGTGGAGAACCCGGCGTTCACGCGCGCGGGATCCAACAATCTTGCACGAAGGACGGTGACCTCTTCCGTCACGGGTCGACTACCTCCCAGATCAGGGTCGCCGTACACCGGGCAAATGGTTGCCCGGAGCCGCGAAACCCTACGTGAGCATAATGAAAACCACGTTTGACATCCATGGGTCGTTCCGATAGGGTCCGCCCGTTCCGGGACTCCCCCCATGAGATAACGGAACCGTACGTAATCACAAGGGAATCTGGGGCATGAATTCGAGAGGCCCGGACCGGGTCTCCAGCGCAAGGGAGAGGTACCACATGCGAGTCGAGAAAACCCACTGGCTGCTGCTGTTGATCGGCCTGCTCGGGGCCAGCCTGATGCTGGGCTGCCCGACCGGCGACGACGACGACGACGACACGTCGGTCACCGACGATGACGACGACGTCACCGACGACGACGACGACGACGCCGAGATCAAGGAGACGGAGCCCCAGGAGGGGGACAACGACTTCTACCACCGCAACAGCATCTTCGTGGAGTTCACCGACGACGTGACCGCCGCCGAGATCACCCTGGTGGATGACGGCGGCACGGCCGTCACGGGCGACAACGCCCTCAACGACAACTCCACGATGCTGGAGTTCAACCCGTTCGGCGTCAGCGACACCGACCACCTCGAGCCGAACACCTCCTACACCGCGACCATCACCTGGGACGACCACGCGCCGGTCGACCTGCACTTCCAGACCAGCGAAGTCGGCACCGCGACCAACATCGCCGACATCATCGGCTTCGACTACTTCCTCGACCTGGGCTCCGCCACCTTCACCGAGCCCCCGGGCGTGGGTTCGCTGCTGAGCCAGTACATCGCGGACGTGTACGTGATCGTGCACGTGGTCGCCATCGACGAGGGCACGGGCAACATCGACGTGTTCGGCGGCATCGTGGACAAGGAAGGCAACGACTACGTGCAGAACCTGTGCGACCCGACCCTGGCCATGACCGAGGAGGAGCCGGGTACCTGGGACAACCCCTACATGCAGATCGGCCCGACCGACTTCCACCTCGCCATCGAGGGCTACGAGGCCACCATCGCCGACCTGAAGATCGGCGGCAGCTTCACCCCGGACGCCTCGGCCATGGTCGGCGGCACCTTCGACGGCATGATGGACACCCGCGTGCTCGACGAGCTGATCGATCCGGGCGCAGACGAGGGCGCGGCCTGCGACCTGCTGAGCAGCCTGGGCATCGACTGCGAGGACTGCCCCGACGGCTCCGGCGCCTTCTGCCTGACGGTCAGCGCCTATGGCATCTACAGCGAAAAGGTCTCGGTCATCGGCGAGAACCCGGAGACCGGCGAGGTCTACGACACCATGACCGAGGTCAGCGAGACCCAGATCGACGAGTGGGTCGCCGGCGGCTTCTGCGACGCAGAGTGATCCTCCGGTCCTGATCTGATCGACATCCACGGCAGCCGTCGCGGGGTTTCCCGCGGCGGCTGCCGTCGTTCTGGGCTAGGGTGTGCGAACCGGCGGAGAGCCCCCCACCGGTCGGATCGCGGGGTGGATCGCGGTCCGGGCACCTTCTTCGCCTCGGGTTTGGTCCGGATCCTGCATATTCGGATGCCCATGGGAGAGGAAGGAGTGGATGACCATGTCCACACGACTCCTCGGAATCGTCTCCGCCTTCGCGCTGCTGGTCGGCTGCGCGAGCGGCTCGTACTACGAGATGGGCGCGATCAACGATCGTGAACTCGACGACGACGACAGTCAGGCCGGTGACGACGACGACGCCTGGGGTGACGATGACCTCAGCGGCGGCTGCGAGATCCTGGGGACCACCCCCGTGGATGGCGACCCGACCGCCTACTATCGCGATCCCCTGGTGGTCGTGTTCGGCGAGTCGGTCGAGTCGGCCACCTTCGTGGTGACCGGACCCGACGGTGAGGTCCCCGGCGAGGTGAGCCTGTCCGCGGACGGCACCACCGCCACCTTCGATCCGCACGGGGACGACCCGGACCAGCACCTGACACCGATGTCCGGGTATGGGGTGCAGGTCACGTGGCCCGGATGTTCCGCCGAGTGGGCGTTCACCACCAGCGTGCTGGGTACGGCGCTCGACGATGGCGTGGAGCTGCTCGACGCGGTGTACATCGTGTACACGGAGCAGGCCGACCTGGTCGAGCCCGTGGGGCTGGACTGGCTGCTGGAGACCCTGGCGCTGGACCCGTTCCTGCTGGCCGTGACCGCGGTGGACGGCCCCGAGCTGGGCCTGATGGCTGCGGGACTCGACCTGGGCGCACTGGAGCAGGATCCCTGCTCGATGACCGCGGAGCTCACCACCCACGGCGGTGCCCAGCTCGGCGGCGCGCACCTGCGCCTGGATCCGGTCGCGATGGACATCCCGTTCCAGCAGCAGGAGTGGTCCTACGACAGCGAGTTCTGGCTGCAGGGAGCGCAGCTCGCCTTCGACGCGGAGTTCACCCCGGACGGCGAGCAGCTCACCGAGGGCCGCATCGAGGGGGTCGTGGACGGGTTCCAGCTCGACAGCCTGCTGGCCGGGCTGAGCGGTGACCAGGACACCTACTGGCAGGGCAGCACCTGCGACCTGCTGGCCAAGCTCGGCAACCCGTGTACGGCCTGCCCGGGCAACCCCCAGGCCCAGTCGTGCATCGAGTTCGAGCTGCGCGACGTGGATGCCTACCTGCTGGATTTCTACGGCCTCGAAGAGGTCTCCGAGGTCGAGGCGGCTGCCTGTCATTGAATCTGGAGGTGGGGGCTTCGAGACAGGGCTCCCCAGCTCTACCTTGCTCGCATTCGCTTCCGCTGCAGCTTGCCCCTGACCCCGCGACCAGCCCTGCCTCGACGGCCGCAAGCTAGCAGCGGCCCGAGTCGGTGTCAAGGCGTGGCGCGAATTCCCAGGAGGGGGTGAAATCGGGGCGCGGTCAGTGTTTCTGGCGTGACGCGGCAGCAGCCCCAGCGCTGCGCTCGGACAGGGACGACTGCACCTCCTTGCGCACCACGTCCACCGCGTCGACCGCGCTGACCAGCGCGTCGATCTCGCCGATCAGGTCGTCGGACTCGACCAGGGCTGGAGTGTCCATCATCATCATGTGGGAGTGGAGCTGGCGCACGTGGTGGTACAGCTCGCCCAGGCGGACCACGTAGGTGTTGCGCGCCTGCATCACGGAGAGCACGTGCTCCCGGTGGCGCTCCGCGTGGTCCAGGGAGCGTCGCAGGGGCGCGATCTCCTCTTCGGGCCGGCCCGGCTGGGCCAGGGCCTTGTCGAGCTTGGCGATCTCGTGCTCGGCGAGCTTGATGTCCAGCTCCCGGGTGCGCAACAGCTGTTCGAGTTCCTTGAACCGCTTGCGCAGGTCGCCCACGCGCTTCTCGATGGCCACCAGTCGCTGCTTGCCCGAGTCGGGGAAGCCGTCCTTCTCCAGCGAGCGGGCCAGCTTGCGGCACTTGCGCAGCAGCTCGAAGATGCGCCAGGTCTCCTCGCCGAGGGGGATCAGCCTTGGCGCCGCCCGGCGGGCGGCGGGAGCCTCCTCGGCTACCGAAAAGGGGAGCCGGTCAATGCCTCCACTTCGGCTTCGGCCGCGTGCATCATCGGATCGGTCTGGGGCGCCGTCTGCTGGTCGCGCACATCCAGCGGCCGCGGCGTCTCGGGTAGTCCCTTGCGCTCACGCGCCCCCTCGAGCGAGGCGCTGATGCCGGTGTACAGCAGCCAGCCCAGCAGCAGCTCGTCCAGCAGCGGGATCCCGTCGAACACCACCAGGTCGATCATCAGCAGGACCCCGAAACCCAGGGTGACGAAGACCTGCATCGGCACCGGCAGCTTCTTGATCCGTTCCTTGAGGGCCATGGCCGCCTGTCCGATGGGGTTGCCGTGGGTCTGCTGCGCCAGTGTACTCGTGCTCATGACACGTGCATACGCGGGCGTGGGAGCCATTATTTCACGCGTGGTGGCGCGTTGCATGGTTCCATCCCGTCGCTGTGGTACGCTTCCGCGCCGTGACTGACCCATCGCGACCCGACGTGCTCGTCGCCGGCGCTGGCCCTGCCGGGCTCGGCCTGGGGCGCCTGCTGGCCTGGCGTGGCTGGCAGGTCACCTTCCTGCAATCCCCGGCCGACGACCGCCCGCAGCGGCCGGACTGGCTGCTCGTTCCGGCATCCATGGCTCACCAGTTGCCGCCCCCCTCCATCATCGACTCGGCACTGGCCGTGGACGTGGTGTTGCCCGGGGACTGGCGGATGACGCTGCCCGCGCGCCTCGCGCTGGTGGACCGGCGCGCGCTCGTGGGCGCCTGGGCGCGGCGAGCGCGCTCGGCCGGGGTGGCATTCCGCCGCTGCGCTTCGGTTCGCGCGCCGCTGCGGGCTGGCGGGCGGACCGCGGGTGTGATGCTGCAGGACGGTACCGAGATCCCCGCCACCCTGACCGTGGACGCCACCGGTAGCGGTGCCCTGCTCGGCGCGCTGGCCGGCAGCGGGCTGCGCGCGCGGCGGTTCGAGATGGAGGACCGGGAGGCCGTACTGGCGACCACCACGGCCGTTCGACCAGACCGTGTGCAGTCCTCCTGGGCCGGACGAGCGCAGCTCCTGCTGGACGTGGATCGACCCGGTGCCATGGCCTGGCGTGTGGTGCCGCGACGGGGGGACGCGCTGTACGTGGCCGCCACGGCCGGGCCGGGAGCGGCCCGCGCGCGCGGTGTGGACGTGCTTCGCGCCGTGACGGGCGGATTCGACGGCGACGTCGCTGTTGCGTGGCGCGCCTGTCGGCGGCCGCTGGACGTGGTCTCCGCCGCCGGTGTGCTGTCTCTGGGCGGTGCGGCTGCAGCGCTCGACCCGTTGACCGGGGTGGACCTGCCCCTGCTGCTGGGGACCGCGGATCTCGTCGACCGGACGATGGCCTGCGCGCCGCGCGGGGACGTGCACACCGAGGCGCTGTTCGGCGTCACCTCGGCGTTCCAGCGCTCGATCGGCGCCTCCATCGCCGTGCGCGGCCTGGTGCGGCGCTTCCTGCACCGGTTGCTGCCGGAGCATCGGGAGGCGGTCCTGATTGGCGGCGCGCTGGGGCCGATCGCCTGGCACGCCGCGGTCGGCGGCGGTGACTTGACCCTTCCTCTGATCACGGCCTCGCCGAGGGCTCGCGCTCTGCCCGGCGCGGTCAGCGCACGGTTCATCGACCTGGTCCGTCGGGCCGTCCGGGTGAGGGCGCATCACGCTCGCTTCCCGCGGCGCTACGACGTCTTCGAGCTGGATCGCTGGCAGTCGACGATCGAGGCACTGTTCGCCGATCAGGAGCCAAGAACGTAAGCCGGCCCGCCGAGCTCATTCTCGGCGGGCCGGCTAAGAGCCACCCGGGGCGGGAGCGGGTTTGACCGGGCGGCTCGATGCGGTAAGGTACATTACCCGGCGCTTTTAACAGACACTGTGACCGGAAGATCGGGGATCGCCAAATCTTTTTTGATTTTTTTTGCAAACGGCTCGGCGTGCGCCGGCTACGATGGCGGAACCCCGCGCGGTTGCAGGGAAATCGTGCGCACGCGGGTGCGGGTCGCGCTGTTCACCCCCCCTGGGGGTCTGCTAGCATGCCACCGCCCCGGCTCCGGCCGGGATCCGAGCCAGCTCGAGGGAGGTCCGATGCGGCGATTCACCGTTCCCGTCCTGATCCTGGCCTGGCTGGCCGCCGGGACGGCCGCGGCGGCCACGGCCGAGGACGTGGTCCTCTCGCTGGGCGTGCCGGCGGGCGACACGGTCAGCGTGCAGCTGAACGATGGCACGGACCAGATGCTGGGCTCGCTGTCCGACCAGGGGGTCATCTCCGCCACGGATCCGCCCATGGGCCTGATCTACACCGGTCGGGTCAACAACATGACGTCCTGTGAGGACGACGACATGCCGCCCGGGGGACAGAACGGGGACACGGCCACCATCCGCATCGAGCTCACCCCGCCGTCGGGCATGCACTCGTTCAAGTTCAACTTCTACTTCCTGTCGCGCGAGTACCCGGACTTCGTGGGCAGCGTGTACAACGACGTGTTCTCGGTCACGCAGCAGTCGTCGGTGTACAACGGCAACATCGTGTTCGACCAGGGCGGCAACGTCATCGACGTCAACTCCGCCCTGTTCACGGTCACCAACCAGGCGCTGCTCACCGACACCGGGTTCGACTGTGGTCACCGTGGTGGCGGTACGGGCTGGCTGACCACCATCTCGCCGTGCTCGCCGGGCGAGACGTTCACGCTCATCTTCTCCATCGGCGACCTGTCCGACGGGATCTACGACTCGGCAGTGTTCATCGACGGGTTCGAGTGGCGCGAGCAGGAGGAGAAGGACCCCCACGCGGCCGAGCCCATCTCGCTGAAGTTCCTCTCGCCCAAGGTGGGGCCCACCGCGGGCGGCCAGACCACGGTCATCTACGGCAACGAGTTCGCCGAGGACTGCCACGTGAGCTTCGATGGCCAGGAGGTGGCCCAGGGCGACATCTCGCTGCAGAGCAGTGAGCGCCTGCAGGTGGTCACCCCGGCCCACGCCGAGGGCATGGTCGACGTGCGCGTGTGGTCCGACATCTTCGACGACACCCTGGCCAACGGCTACACGTACAGCGACGCGGCCGCCGGTACGCTGCCCCCCGAGCTCGCGGAGATCGTACCCGCGGTCGGCCCGCTGGAGGGGGGCATCGAGGTCACCATCCGCGGCGGCAACCTGCAGGCGGGGACCGCGTTCTCCTTCGATGGCATGGACGCCGACTGCAGCGTCAACCCCGCCGGCCTCGAGGCGTCCTGCGACCTGCCCGCCTACCCGGGCGAGGAGACCCAGGCCGTGGTCGTGGTCGAGGCGGTCAATCCGAGCGGTGTGGAGGCGTTGCCGCCGCTGACGTTCACCTACTCGTCGGAGTTCTCACCCAACGACTTCGACGGCGGCGAGGGCTGCGGTTGCGACCAGCGGGGGCGGGGCGCGGCGCGGGCCGGTGGGCTGGCACTGATCCTGCTACTCGCCCTGGCCGTACGCCGCGGACGGGAGGTGTGACCATGCGGACGACCCTGATGGTGTGTGTTGCCGTCGTGCTCGGTGTTGCCGGGTGCGTGCAGTACGACCTGTCTGCGGGCTCGGCGACGGCCGTGGCCCGCGTCGTGGACGGGGACGGCTTCCTGGTGCCGTCCGCGGCCATCACCTACCCCATGGCCATCACGTTCGACGGCTCGGAGAGCTACACCGGCAACGGCGACGGCCAGGCCTCGGACTTCACCTGGACCTGGTACAACGTGCCCGAGGAGACGGGCTGGGCCATCGGCTCCAGCGACGGCATCGACTCCCCCAACGCCATGCAGACCAAGGTCACGCCCAACGTGCTCGGCGTGTACATGGCCTCGCTGGAGGCCGCGGGTGAGAACACGGGCGTCAGCACCAACCTGGCCGTGGCCACGGCCTTCGCCATCAACCTGCAGGGCCTGGAGGTCCGGCTGACGTGGGACAAGGACACCACGGACATGGACCTGCACCTGATCAACGGCAACACCCTGCAGGGCAGCTACTGGACGGCCAACGACTGCTACTTCGGCAACCCGTCGCCGGACTGGGGCCTGCCGGGCGAGGGCCTGGACAACCCGATCCTGATCGACGACGTGGACGACGGCTACGGCCCCGAGTCGATCAACATCCTCGAGCCGGCCGATGGCACGTACGCCGTGGCCGTGACCTACCACAACGACTGGGACACCGGCGTCGGCGCCGCCCCGCAGGTATCGGTGTGGTACGACGGCGCGTCCCTGCACACCTGGCAGGGCCCGTCGATCGACGAGGGTGACGTGATCTTCATGGGCACCTTCGACTGGCCGTTCACCGCGGCCACCGAAGATGGTGGCGTACACGACCACACCGCCCTGGGCGGCGATCCGTACAACCAGACCTGAGCGCGCCTCCTTGACGGCCGGCTGATCCGTGCCAACGTTCTCCCTCGGAGAACGACATGCCCATCTTCGAGTACACCTGTGCCGGCTGTGGCAGCGACTTCGAGGAGCTGGTCTTCTCGCGCGACGAGACCCCGCCCTGCCCCGACTGCGGCTCCGAGGACGTGGACAAGCGCCTGTCGGTGTTCGCCTTCAAGTCCACCGGTTCGGAGCGCCCGTCGGCCAGCTCCGCCCACTCCTCCTGCTCCGGCTGCGCGTCCGGTAGCTGCTCCGGCTGTTCTCACCACTGACCTGCACCGCAGGCCCCCTTCGCAGTATCCTTACGCCCCATGCGAATCCTCGGCCTCAGCGACGGCCCCAGCCCCGCGGCGGTGCTGGTCGACGGAACCGACCTCGCAGCGGTGGCGTTCGCCGATCCCCATGCGCCCGAGGACCCGGACGCGGTCGTGCGCGCCGCGCTCGACGTGGCCGGATGTGAGCTGTGGGACGTGCAGCGGGTCGTGTTCGGCTCCCACATGGGCAGGACCGCGCCGCGCGTGGGTCGTCGCGGCCGGCTGCGTCTGCTGCGCGAGGTGGTGCTCAAGGAGACCGGGCTGTGGACCCTGCCCGCCAACCGGCGGCGCCGGGAGATCACCGAGCACCTGCACGCCGGGGGCTTCGACGGCGACGCCAGGTCCATCGACCACTTCCACGCGCTGGCCGAGGCCGCGTGGCGTACGCAGGGGCGGGAGCGTTGCCTGGTGTTGACCGCGGCCGGCGGCGGCGACGGGACCACGGTGGCCGTGATGGTCGGTGGCCACGACGGGCTGCAGCTGAGGTACCGACAGGGTGGGTTGTCGAGCCTGCGGGACTACCGGCGGCTGCTGGCGCACCGGCTCGCCGAGCCGCGCCAGCCCCACCGGGATCCCCTGCCCTGGTTGACGGACGACGACGAGCCGCCGCGCGACCTGGTGCGCGTGTTCCGCCGTCACCTGCACTTCGCCGGCCGTGGGTTCAACCTGGCGGTCTCTCCGGGCGCGCGCCGTTTCGAGCTGTCGGTGCAGCAGTGGCGGCTGGAGGACCTGGCGTCGGCCTGGCAGGCCAACCTCGAGCACCAGTTCCGGCGGCTTGTCCGCCACTGGGTCGAGCGCACCGGTGTCGGCCACCTGGCCGTGGGTGGCGAGGTGTTCGCCAATCCGCAGCTGGTGCGGTCGCTGGCGAGCATGGAGGAGGTGGACACGCTGCACGTGCTGCCCCGGTACGGCGAGCCGGCCGTGGCCCTGGGCGCGGCCCTGCGGTTCGCCGACCTGGGTCCGCTCAGTCACCCGCCGCGGTTCTGCGGCGCGGACCTGTCGGACCGGGCGTGTCGCGACGCGTTGCAGGCGGCGGGCCTGCCGCACCACGAGCCCGGGGATCTGGCCGCCGAGGTGGCGTCCCTGCTGGAGCGTGGTGCCCTGGTCGGCTGGGCGCGCGGGCGCGCCGCGTGGAGCACCGATCCCCTGGGGCGGCGATGCGTGCTGTGCAGCCCGGCCGATGCCGGTGTCGTGGCCCGCGCCGCCCGGCAGCTGGGCCATGATCCCCGCGTACCTCCGACCTGCCTGGTGGAGGCGGGGGCCGTCCAGCAGCACTTCCCGGGGTTCGCGCGGGTGGCCGCGGCGGCGCATTTCGCGTCCGCGGAGCTCGAACCGGCGACGGGCTTCCGCGTGCGGTGCCGCGGTGTGCTGGCCCGCGATGGCAGCGCGCGGCCGTTGCTGCTGGGCGCGGAGGAGGGCACCGGGGTGGGCGCGGTGTTGCGCGGCTTCGTCCAGCAGACCGGGATCCCGGCCCTGTGCGCCCTCGACCTGCACCTGGCGGGCGCACCCGCTCCGCGCACGCCGGCCGAAGTGCTCGATGCGGCCCGACGCTCGCACCTCGACGCGCTGGTGCTGGGGCCGTACCTCGTCCACCTCGCGTAGGAGCTTCGGTTCCGCTACCGCACCATCCACCCGATGGATGCCGCGAGGCGCATGTGCGCCTGGGAGTGGCCCCATGGCCAGAACGCGTATTGCCCGTGCACGGACAGGACCAGCTCTCGGCGAATCGTGATCGCGGTCTCGAACCCGATGGACGGTGTCCAGATGGAGGGCGAGGTGTATGGAGCCCCCAACCATGCCTCCACCTGCCCGCCGGCTGCGGCGAAACCGTCGCGGTGCCACCCGTAGACGAATCCCACGGCCGAGAACGACAGGGAGACGCGTAGGAACCGGTGATGGACCGCGTGGAATTCCGCGTAGGGCGATACGGTCGCAGCCCGGAACACTTGCAGCTGATAGGCCTGATGAGTGCCGTAGCGGTCTCCTTCCCACGTCCAGTAGCGATGGGCGTCGTAGCGGACGTGCAGACCGATCGCACCGAAGGAATCCCAGGGGTGGAGTTCCCAGTCCGTGAACCAGCTGGTGGCGTGACGGTCCATCCACGTGATCTCGCGAGGGACGGAGAAGAACGTCCCGCCCCCGGCCGAGATCAGGACGAAGCCGCCCGAGTTCCTGGTCGGATCCGCGCCAGCGACTGCAGGCGTGGCGACGCCTACCAACAGAGCTAGCACGACAGGTGCCAGGACCCGGTTCAACACTCCGGATCCTCCGCGATCTCCTCGGCCGTCCGTGCCGGTACGGGCGCGTCGATGGCCGGCAGCACCATCGTTCCGGCGATCACCTCGCTGCAGAACGGACCGCTGCCGTCCGGGCACTCGAAGCAATCCAGCCCGAGGAATCCTCCCAGCTGATCGCAGGTGTAGCCCTCGTACCAGTCATCGCGGATCGGCCAGCCCTGGTCGCGGGCCTGCCGCTGTAGCTGCCAGCCCAGGGCCGGAACACGCAAGGACCGCAGGTCATCGGGTGCACAGATGGTCGGTGGCTCGCAGGTGGACGCACCGTCGGCGATCATGGCCTGGTCGAACAGGCGCGTGTCGAACGTGGCGGACACGTCCTGCAGCCAGGCCCGCGACAGGTCCGGCGCCGGGATCAGCTCACCCTGCAGGTCCCAGATCCCCCCGCGTAGGCTGCCCCCCTCGAGCGTCAGGTCGATGCCCTCGAGCCGGTACACCGGCGGATCGCCTTCGCCGCTGCCTTCGAACGAGAGGGTGACCAGGCAGGGATCCGGTTCGTAGGGCTCGTTGCCGTCCGTGGTCAGCGTGCTCACCATGGTCACGCCGTCCCCGTTGGGCCAGGTCCCGAGCAGCAGCGGGTCCACGTCCACGAGGTAGTGGGCCAGGTACGATCCCGGGAGGTTGGTTGGCGCGAGCAGGGCGACGTCACCAAGCGCCAGTGCATACCCTCGGACCACCGACTCCTTGCCGGGCTCCAGGGGTTGCCCGATGTCGGAGGTGGCCAGGCCCCAGACTGCGGCCTGGCAGGTCGGTGGGTCTCCCTCGGGCGAGGCGCAGACGGTCACCTCGACCTCGTAGGTTCGATCCGGTTGCAGGACCTCTGGCAAGCGGTACTGCAGGATCCGGTGCGTCTCCGACCGGGTACGTTCCTCGACCAGGATCAGCTCGAGTGGGGGGCGCTCATGGTCGGTGTCGGTGACCAGCACCTCGATGTCGGTGAACGCGTGAGGCCAGGTGTTCACCCGGAACGAGACCATCGTGTCCAGGTACACGTCCTCGGCGTCGGCCGAGGGGGACATCGCGGACAGTTCGAGCCAGGAGGAAGCGTCGCCCCAGACCTCGTCGATGGTGAACGCCGGAGCGGTCGGGACCAGGCAGCGCAGGTGCACCGAAGTCAGCGTGGGGATGGCCACCAGCGCGCACAGCAGGGATAGCACCCAGCGCCGGATCCGGTCGTGTCGGGGCGCAGTCACGGGCATCCGGTGTTGTCGCCGGTGATGTGACCGTCGATCAGCTGTGTGTTGGACATCAGACCCGAACGGTCGGTCACCTCGACCGCGACGTCGTATTCGGTGAGGGGTAGAAGCCCGCCGCCGAGGCCACCTGTCTGGGTGGAGGCGTCCTCGCAAAGGGGCACGGTCATGGAGATGGAGGCATCTAGCGCGTCGACGGCGTCCAGTCCGCTGGAGAAGTGGATCTCCTCGAAGCGAGCGGCCATCACGGCCTCGTCCAGATCGCCGTCCTCGTCGTGCCAGAGCACGGACACCAGCACTCCACAGTCCGTGTTCTCCAGCACGGGATCGGAGATCAGCGGCGGAGTGGGCGTTCCGGGACCTGCAGGTACCACGCATCCGGCGAGGAGAAAGGCCAGGAACGGGACCGCTGTCGAACGAGCGAATCGCAAGGGCACCCCCCGATCGCGATCGTACGAATCGCGGGGCTGGCATGGCCGGGCGTTTATATGCCCTTCTGGCTCACTGAACCAGCAGCAGTGACTCCTTGGGGAACAGCGGCTTGTACGCGTCCAGGGGCTGCCGCGTCTCGGTGAAGTCCTCGCCGAGCCGCAGGATCCTGACCGCGCCCACGTCGGCCGTGGCCGTGATCCGATGGGTGCCGCGCGGTAGCCGCAGCACACTGCCGCTGAGGGGCTGGCCGTCCACCACCAGCGCCTTCCAGGCCTGGTCTTCGCCGCGCACGTGATACTCGCCGTCGATCAGCGCGGGAAGGGGGGCCTCGAAGCCGAGCAGGTCCGCGGTCTCGTAGGAGCGGCCGGGCACGAACACGCTGCCCCACTCCTGCACGAACCAGGTGCGGCGGAACCGCTGGAACGCCTCGGGCAGGCCGTCCAGCCGCTCGTTGATCACCAGGGCGCCGGTCGGAGCCTCGGCCAGGGCCTGGATCAGCGCGTCCGTGGCCGCCGGGTCGCGCCGGTACCCGGCCAGGGTGGGCGCGTCCAGCCAGATCGTCACGGTCCGCTCGCACGCGGGCGCCATGCCCACGCCGTCGAAGTAGGTATCCGCGGGACCGAGGACCTCGGCCACGCGGTCCATCACCGCGATCTGGTAGTCGTTGCCCATGGCCAGGTCGTGGCGGACGCGGTCCAGCGGGCGCACGAAGCCCACGGCCACGAGCACGGCGATGCCACCGGCCCACAGCACCGAGGGACGCTCCTCGGCCAGGCGCTGGTGGATCGCGCCGCACAGGCTGCCCCAGAACAGCGCCAGCAGGGGGATGGTCGTGGCGATGAAGTAGGGCCACGGCTGGGGGTACGTCAGCGCGGCGAGCAGGTAGGCCGCGGTCACCGCCAGGACCACCAGGGTGTCGTCCGGCCGTGCCGCGCGCCAGGCCCGGTGTGCGGCGAGCCCCAGGCCTGTGCCGGCCACGGCGAAGAACACAGGGTTGTGGCGAAGGGTCGACCACCAGAAGGTGCGGAAGGACTCCACGTCGCCCGCGGACGCGGCCATGACGGCCGCGCGGGTGGCGGTCTCCTGGGCGGGGGACCAGCCCGTCCCGCCGAACACGGCGCGCAGCAGCGCGTACAGGCCCAGGGGGATGGCCAGGCCGACGGCCATCAGCAGGGCCTGGCGCAGGGTGCCGCGGGCGCCGCGTTGCGTGGGGATCATGGCCAGCACGCCCACGCCGAGCGCACCGATCGCGAGCGCCGACTTCATGGACGTGAACAGCGTCAGCCCCAGGGTGACGCCCGCGGCGAGCGGCGCCCACGAGCGACGCACCAGCATCAGGTCCAGGGTGGCCACGAAGGCCGCCAGCGTGAACATGTCCGCGCGGGCGGTGTACGAGTGGTCGACGAACACGTGCACCAGGCCCAGCCCGACCAGCGCGTGGATCCCGGCCAGGGTGCCGAACAGCCGGCCAGCGATGCGCAGCACGCACAGGTACACCAGCGCGCAGACCCCCACGGCGATGGCGCGGTTGGCGATCATGCCCACCACCGGATCCTGGGCGCCGATGGCCGCGCCCACGGCGAACAGCGCGGCGCTGAGCAGGCGGTGTACGTGCAGCAGGCGCTGGGACGGGTCGTCCAGCAGCTCGCGACCCATGTGGAAGGCGTCGAACTCGTCGGCCTCGAACACGGCGTCCAGCGCCAGGAACGCCTTGGCCAGGAACAGCAAGCCCACGCCCGCCATGATCACCAGGGAGGCGCGGTCCAGCTCCGTGGCGTAGGGCGACGGACCGGAGGGCGGTCGTGGGGTGGGGGATTCAGCCGGCATGGGGATCGTTGAACACCTTCAGCACGGTCATGGCAATGATCTTCAGGTCGAAGGCCAGGGTCCAGTGCTCGATGTAGTACAGGTCGTGGGCGATGCGCGGCTCGAGCTCGGTGGCGCCGCGCCAGCCGTTGACCTGGGCCCAGCCGGTGATGCCTGCGCGCACCATGTGCCGCTGGTGGTAGCGGGGGATCTCGCCACGGAACTGCTCGATGAACACCGGCCGCTCGGGTCGTGGCCCGACCACGGACATCTCCCCCACGAGCACGTTCCAGAACTGGGGCAGCTCGTCCAGGGAGCTCTTTCGCAGGAACGCGCCTAAGCCGGTGGCCCGGGCGTCACCCCTGCTCGACCACTTGGGTCCGTCCTTCTCCGAGCCCGGGGGCATGCTGCGGAACTTGAGGATGTTGAACCGCTGGCCGTCCAGGCCCATGCGCTCCTGGCGGTACAGGGGGGAGCCCCCCACCCGGAGCTTCACGCCGAGGGCGATCAGCAGCAGCAGCGGGCCCAGGCCGACCAGCACGGCCAGTGAGAACCCGACGTCGAAGATGCGCTTCTGGGCCGCCCGCAGCCCCACCAGGGGCTTGTCCACCAGGTTGATCACGGGCAGACCGTCGAAGTCGTCGACCGAGCTGTTCATCACCAGGCCGATGTCGGCGAGGTCAGCTACCAGCCGCACCGTGGCGAACGAGTCGGCCAGGGTCTGCAGCACCTGCCGGATGCGGGCGAAGCGCTCGAAGGGCAGGGCCACGAACACCTGCTGGGGCGTGTGCTGCTCCATGAGCGCGGGCAGCTGTGCCACCGTGCCGAGCACGGGCACGCCGTCGTGATCCTCGGTGGGCTGATCGTCGTCCGCGACCATGCCGACCACCTGCAGGCCGGCCCAGGTGTTGGACCGGGTGCGGTCGACGACCTGCCGTGCCAGCGGCCCGGAGCCGACGACCAGGATGTGGCGCAGGTTGCGGCCCGAGCGCCGCAGCTCGTGCAGGGACATCCGCAGCAGGGCCCGGAACGCCAGCAATCCCCCGATGTTGAGCGGCACGAACACCATCAGGAAGAGGCGCGAGTAGGAGGTCTCCTGGTAGCGGTAGAGGAACGACAGCACGATCATCACGCCGAGCGCCACCACCACCGAGCGCACCGTGACCCAGGCCTCGGCGGCGAAGCCCTTGAGCCGCCACGGCTCGTACAGCCCCGCGCGGCGGAACACCAGGTGCCACAGCACCAGCACCGCAAAGGTGCTCCAGTAGTACAGCTCCTCGGGGGGCATGCCGCGCACCACCGGGATGGCGCCGCTGAGGAAGCGCAGCTGGTAGGTGCCGAGCCACGCCGCGGCCGTGATCGCCACGTCGGCTCCCATCAGCAACAGCCGCAACACCTCGCCGTACCGCTTCAGCATGCGGATCAAGCGTCTCACCCGCGCCCACAGCGGTCAAATCGCCGCGGTCAGCGGCGGTAGTGTCGGAAGGCGAACACGGGCAGCAGGGGCAGCAGCCAGGCGGCGTCCGCCCCGCCGCCCAGGCGGACCGCGCAGCCGTACTCGTCGGTCGGGGGCACGTCGTCGCTGTCGTCGAAGCACAGCTCGTCGACCTCGCCGTCGCAGTCGTTGTCCACGCCGTCCTCGCACAGCTCGCGCATGTGGGCGTGCGCGGTGAAGTCGTTGTCGTCGCAGTCGCCATCGCAGGGCATCACGCCGTCGAAGTCCCGGTCGAGTTCGCCCTCGGGCAGGTCGCCGTCGCAGTCGCTGTCCAGGCCGTCGCACACCTCGTCGGCGGTGGGGTGGACCGAGACCTGGCTGTCGTCGCAGTCGGGCGTCTCGAGGTCGCAGGTGAGGTAGTGGTCGCCGTCGAGGTCGGCCTCGTCCACCGGCAGGTCGCCGTCGCAGTCGTTGTCCACGCCGTCACACAGCTCGTCGGCCGTGGGGTGGACCGTGTCGTCGTCGTCGTCGCAGTCCCCCTGGCAGGGCATCCACACGTCCCCGTCGCTGTCCCACTCGTCCTCGGGCAGCACCTCGTCGCAGTCGTTGTCGATGCCGTCGCAGGCCTCGGGCGCGCCGGGCCAGGTGGCGGCGTGGTGATCGTCGCAGTCCCCCTGGGCCACGGTGTAGCCGTCGCCGTCGTGGTCCTGCTGGGCGCCGGCCGCCGCGGGCAGGCAGACCGCGAACGCCAGCAGGGTGAGCACGGACCTCACAGGTTGAACTCCAGGCCCAGGCGGAGGGTGATCACGCCGCTGAGGCCGAGGTTGCCGGCGCCCGATGTGTCGATCAACACCCCCATCAGCTCCTCGCCGATCACCAGGGAGACGCGTCGGTCGAGGGCGATCACCTGTTCGAGGTAGGGGCCCTGGGAGAACAGCAGCCACGGATCACAGGCGCCGTCGGCGCAGCCATCCTCGCCGGTGATCAGGTTGCCGCGTACCCGCCAGTTGAGGCCGAAGGAGAAGCGGTCGTGGCTGACGCGGTAGCCGAAGCCCAGGCCCAGGTGGGCCAGGTGTCGGGTGATGACCTGGCTGTCCGCGGCCGTGGCTACCGGTGCGTATCCGCCCTGGAAGCTGAGGCTCAGACCGGCTGCGCGGGGGTCGCGCACGAAGCGCACGCCGCCGTTGACCTCCGCGCCGCCGCCCACGCTGCCCAGCAAGGGCTGGATCCGGGTACCGAGTGGGACGAAGGGCCCGCCCATCACCGACAGGTAGCCGCGGGAGGCCTCGGTGCGCTGGTCGATGGCGTCGGCTGGGATGCTCTCCTGGAAGCCGATGTCGATCACGCGGTCGAACAGGATGGCGCCATCGGGGCTGGTGATGGTGATGCGGTGGCGGCCTGGATCGACCGGCACGCTGCCGGGGAAGAACCCCTTCTCGCGGCCGTCCACCAGCAGGGCTGCGCCGTCGAACGCGCTGTCGGCGGTGTCGTAGTGGTAGATCAGCGCCAGCTGGCTCTCGAGACGCTTCTCCGGTTCGCCGGTGACCACCAGGTCCCGTTCGCCCACCACGCGGAAGTACGCCTCCGGGACCTGGGCGCCGTTGGTGAATGCGACCGTGGCGCCGCGGGCGAAGTCGTGGGCCTCGTAGATCGTGACCAGGCTGTCGTGGTTGGCGTCCGCCTCCAGCTGGTTCCAGGTCAGCCCCTCCAGCAGGTGGTAGGTGTACACGCCGTGCCCCAGGGTGTCGTCCTCGCGGGCGGGTCGGCCCCACGAGGTGGCGAACAGGTGGGCCTCGCTCTGGCCGAGCTTGACCCGCCGGCTGAGGGTGGGGAAGGCGTCCATCGCCTCGATCTGCTGCTGGACGGAAGGCTGCAGGCGCGACTTGCCCTCCCCGTGGAAGCAGGCGTCGATGATCAGCGCCTTGCGTTCGGCCCGGATGCGGGAGAAGAAGCGCTGCATCTCGGCCAGCTCCACCGCAGAGCCCGGCAGGTCACGGGCCTTGGTGTCGCTGGCGACCAGGAACAGGGTGGGCTCATCGTCCGAGGTCAGCCGCATGGTGCCGTGGCCGCTGAAGTACAGCACCAGGGTGTCGTGGCTGCGCAGGTCGTTGCGCAGGCTCACCAGCTCGGTGAGGATGCGCGCCTGCGTGGTCTGTACCGGCGTGGTCAGGGTGATCACGCGGTCGAAGCCGCCGTAGTCGTGGCTCTCGAGGATGTCCCCGAACTCCAGGGCGTCGGCCTCGGCGTGGCGCAGGTCACCGAACAGCGGGTCGTCATGGCTGCCCACGCCGATCAGCAGGGCGATGCGGCGGGGGCCGAAGCTGGCCTCGATGGCGTCGGCTGTGGACTCGGCCGTGCTGAATCCCTTGTTGCGCCAGTCGGGCCGGGTATGGGCGCACCCCGCCAGCAACAGCAGCGCGGCGGCGGCCGTGAGCAGGGTTCGGTTGGGATCAGTGCACGTCCACACCGGGGTCTCCTGCGGTCCACTCTATCGCGAAGCTGTCGCTGGCGAGTAGCTCGACGCCCGCGACCGGCTCGCCGCGGAGCAGGGCGCCGATGTCGGAATCCGACAGGGAGGATGCCGGTGGTTCGGTGACCAGGGCAGTGTAGCGGTAGATGCCGGACGCACCGTCGGGGCGCCAGGTCACGTGCTGGCCGTCCGGGCCGAGCAGCGCGCTGCCGCCGCCGTCCACCCGGGCCCAGCGCACGCCGTCGTCCGCACCGAGGACCAGGGCCGTGCCGTCCGGGTCCTGCTCCACCAGGGTCAGCCCCTCCATGTCGTCGGTCTGCACGCCAAAGATGATGCCCTGCTCGGCGCCGTAGGTGCCGTCGTCCGCGCCCGGCTGGAGCTGGACCGTACCGGCCACGGGCGTCTCGACAGAGAATTGCAGGTCCACGGCAGCGGTCGGGGCCGTCGTGTCGGTGGCGCTCTTGAGGCGCTGGGTCTCGGTGATCCCGGGTTCCGCGGTGGGTTCGGCCAGCAGCCGGGGCAGGAGCCACAGGGCCACCGCCACCGTGGCGGCGATGGCCAGGGCCACCTGCAGCATGGGGAAGCGTCGTTCGGTGCGCTCGCCGATCTCGCCGGGCCTGGGCAGCTGGGTGTCGAGCCCGTCCATCGCGCGGATGTCCGCGGCCGTGATCGACGAATCCTGCCGCGGCCAGCGGTCCACCAGCGCCAGCAACTCCTCGTCATCGCGCTGCTCGCGGGCGCACAGCTCGCACTCGTCGAGGTGGTTCCGTAGACCGTCCTGCTCGTCGGGCAGCAGGTCCGCGGGCCGCAGCCCGTTGAGTTCCTTGAAGGTCGAACAGTCCATCATCTAGGCTCCCGCGCCCCGCGGTCAGGTGGTGATCACCCGCTCCCGCAGCAGGCGGCGTGCATAGGCCAGCCGGCCCTTGACCTCCTTGGCCGTCAGGTCCAGCACTTCGGCGGTCTCCTGACAGCTCAATCCGTCGACGTAGTACAGCAGGAACGCGGCGCGATGGGCTTCGGGTAGCCCGGCCACCTCCTTGTCGAGCCGCTGCATCTGGTCGTCGATCTGCGCCTTTCGTTCGGGGTTGCTCCAGGCGGGCGAGCCGCCGCCCGACACGGGCGAGCGGCCGTCCAGCGCCTCGGGATCGACCCCGGCAGGCTTGACCTTGTTGGCCTTGCAGTCCAGCACGGTCAGGCACTGGCGGTAGGCCACGGTGTACAGGTAGGTCGAGAAAGCGGCCCTGGGTTCATAGCGCGAGGCGGCGCGGTGGATACGCAACCAGGTATCGCCCTGCACCTCCTCGGCCATGGCTGCGTTGCGGGTCATGCGGTACAGGAAGTTGTGCAGGCCGTTTCGGTGCTTGCGCACCAGCACGTCGAACGCGGATACGTCGCCGTCCTTGTACGCGAGCATCAGCTCCTCGTCGGAGCGCCCGGCGCGTTCGCCCACGGCCATCAGCTGGGGTCGGCTGTTGCTTGCCCTGGCCATGCTCGTCCTTCTCCCATCACCGCGGAGCGGCCCGCTGCCGCCGCCATCTACCCGTTGAACCGGGGATCAGGTCGGAGGGGAAACCGGGTCATCGGATCCTCGCTCTTTTTCCCCCCGCACGGTCTCGAGATCGGCCTGCAGGGGCGTGGAGAAGCGCAGCAGGAACACGGCGCCGACCGCGATCGCGAACCACAGCGTGCAGGCACGACAGACGAACGCCGCGGTCACGGCCGCGGACTCGGTGAGGCCGTCGGCGATGCCCATGGCGAAGCCCACGAGCGAGGCGTCGGTGGCGCCGAGGCCGCCGGGGGAGACCACGCCCGCGATGGTGGAGAACGCGTACACGAAGACGGACGCCCCCGTGGCCATCTCCTGGTCCAGGGCCACGAAGCACAGGTGGAACCCCAGGCACTCGCAGGTCCAGGCGGCCGTGCCCAGCGCCAGGCCGGCCAGCAGCGGCACCGGCCGGGTCAGGTCGTGGGCGGACAGCACCGTGTCCTGCACGCCCGCGGCCACGCGGTCGAGGCGGGGGATGCTGTGCAGGGGCTTCAGCAGCGCCATGCACAGGGTCCGGCTGTACAGCACGGCCACGCCAGCCAGCAGGGCCGCTCCCGATACCGCGAGGATCCAGATCCCCTTCTCGTAGTACGTGCCCACCCCCACCGAGGCCAGCGCGACCAGCGCCAGCAGGTCGGTGACCCGCTCCATGAACACCACCGGCGCGGTGCGGGTCATGGGGATCCCGTCGGTCTCACGCAGCAGGTAGCTCTTGAGGAATTCGCCCACCTTGCCTGGCGTGATGGTCATCGCCAGGCCGGCCATGAACACCGAGATCGAGGTCCAGGCGCTCACGCGCAGGCCCAGCACGCGCAGGTAGATCTGCCAGCGCAGGAAGCGGATCAGGTAGTTGCCCAGGCTGAGGGCCAAGATCGGCACCAGCATCAGCCAGGCGAACCGGGCCAGCTCGCCCATCACCTCGTCGCGACCGCCCCAGAAGGCCCCCACCGCGTAGATGATGATGCCCGCGCCCACGGCCCACACCAGGCCACGCCGGAAGGTCATCATCACCGAGCGATCGGAGGCGGCCATCGAGGGGCTCTCAGTCGGCGGTGGCGACGCGTCCGAACGCGACCCACAGCTCCGACGTCAGGTAGCGCACGTCGTCGGCATCACTCGCACGGCGGCGGCGGAGGAAGTCGTTGAGGATGGTGCCGCTGTTGCTGTCCACGTGGTCGTGGGGGCGCAGCAGGTTCATGCGGCCGATGCGGACCGCGCCGCCCACGTAGTGCAGGAAGTGCACCGTGCCGTCCTCGGCCACGGACTCCACGAAGCCCACGTGGGAGAAGTCGTCGTCCAGCGCACCGTTGCCGTTGCGGTCGTAGGTGTTGGAGAAGAACACCAGGTCGCCCCGCTCGGGCAGCTCGTCGGTGTGCAGGCCATCGGCGCGTTCCAGCGCGCGGTAGAAGATCTCGGTACCGCTCGATCCCCGATCGGCCGGTCCAGCGATGACGATGCCCACGTGGTTGAAGCAGCCACGCACGAAGCCCGAGCAGTCCCCGGGCCATGTGTGGTCGTCCAGCACCACCTCGGCCTTGCCCACCAGGGTGCGCCCCAGGCCAACGACCTCGTCGAGCAGGGCCCGCTGGTCCCGCAGCCGCTGGCGCTCGGCCTCGTCGTCGGCGACCTGCTCCAGCACCTCGGGTGGCGGGTCGGGGATGGGGTCGGGGAGGAAGCGCTCGGCCGGGTACTTCATCACCCGGCAGCCGGCCAGCGAGGCCACGAGCAGCAACAGCAGAAGGGGGGTACAGCGGTACATCGTCAGAACGTCTGGCCCATCACCACGTAGATCTGGATCGGTAACGGTAGCAGGTTTCCCTCGGAGGCGCGCGGGGACCACGCCACGTCGATGCCACCCACCGCCGGCCAGATGCCCAGGTAGGCGAAGTGGAAACGCAGGCCCGCCCCGGCGCCGACGTGCGCCCCGTCGACCGTGGGAGCGCCGTCCCCGACCCAGCCCCCCTCTCCGAACAGGTTCAGCTGCACGGCCCGCAGGCGCCCCAGCGGCAGGCGCAGGTCCATGTCGCGCAGCAGCAGGATGCGCCACTCCAGGCCGGTGAACAGCTTGGTGTGGCCCGTCACCTGGTGGGCGGGCAGCCCACGCACGTTGCTCACCCCGCCCAGGGTGTGCTGCAGGTGGGGCAGGTCCGCGGTGGTGAACCCGGCCTTGCCCCGCCAGCCCAGCACCATGTGCGGGTGCAACCGCATCAGGATCTCCCCGGTCACCGAGGCGCCCCAGTAGTGGGGGGAGGCCGCGTCCCCCGGCAGGTCGGTCCACCACGTGCGGCCCGTGTGCACCGACGCGAACAACGAGCCCCCGCGGGTGGGGAACAGGCCGCCGAACTGGTCGTTGAAGCGGTAGCTGGCCCAGACCGTGCCGCCCACGGGCAGCCTGCCCTCCACCGCGGCGAAGTAGGGGTTGAGCAGGTCCAGGGCCATGGACAGGCCCACCCGGTTGCGCAGGTACAGCGCGTCGCGGCTGCGGCCGAAGTAGCGGTAGTACCCCAGTCCCACCCCGACCATGGACTCGGCGTTGTGGTAGGCGGACGCGCTGGCCAGGTTGCGGTTGTCGAATGCGGTGCGACCCGAGAGTCCGACCTGGCCGCTGAAGGTGCCGTTGCCCACGTCGATCGAGCCGACCGAACCCCAGGGGTAGACCTTGAGCCGCAGCGGACGCTGGTTGTCGTGGCGCAGCACGAACCCCTCGGGATCGATCTCCAGCAGCTGCTGACGGGGATCCACCTCGACCCGGCGCACGCGGCGGGGGGTGTGCAGTTGCCACGACGCGCCGTCGCCGTCACCGTCCCAGGCCAGCTCCAGGCGCTCCCGCGGCTCGTGCCGGGTGGCCGGTACGGTGGCCCGCACCTCGACCCGCTCTGCGGGCGCGGGCACGTCGGCCGGGAGCTGCCGCTGCAGCTCGATGGTGGTCAGCCAGCCGTCGTCGAGGCGCTGACGCTGTACCTGCAGGTGGTAGTTGGCGAAGGGCAGGGTCCGCTCCCAGGCCTCCCAGGTGGGGTGCAGGGCCAGGCCGGAGCGGCGCTCCAGCGAGGCGAGGAACCGGCCGTCGTGCCCGCCCACCCAGTCCACGGCGGCCGAGTCCATCACCAGCGGGCCGACGTGATCGCGCACCTTCATGGCGCTCACCCGCGGCGAGATGCCCGAGCGATGCAGCCGCCGGATGTCCGCCCGCAGGGGGTCGTACTGGTAGGGATTGTTGAGCACCTCGTCGGCGAACGGGTAGCGGGGCGCGTAGAGGAACTGCTCCACGCTGGGGAGGAAGTCCAGGGGCCGCAGCAGGTCCTGGGCCGTGGGGTTGAAGCGGTAGCGGCTGGCCAGATAGCGGGGGATCAGCGACCAGGCCACGGCCTCGGCCACGGCCGGCGCCTCGGCCGGCCGTTCGATCCGCTCGGCCACCTCGAGGAGCTGGTCGGTGAGCAGCCCGCGGGCCAGCTGGGTCTGGTGGGAGCGGCGCAGGTGGGGATCGGCCTCGAGCAGGCGATCCGACACCAGCACGCACCCCTCCCCGAGCTCCACCAGTCGCCAGCGCAGCGGCACCTCGACCACGACCGTGCCCCCGGCGGCGTGGTCGGCGCCGGCCTCGCGCAGCAGGCCGAATGCGGCCTCGGCGACCCGCTGCAGATCCTGCTGCTGGCGTCGCGTGGGCGGGCGGCCCACATAGGTCAGTGGCCCGTTCGCGCTGTCCACGGCGGTCACCTGCTGTCCCTGGTGGAGCACCACGGTGACGAATCGGCCGCGGCCCCGGTAGTGCACGACCGCCTCGGAGAACAGCGCCGTGCCGTGCCCCGGCGCTCCCGCGCCGACGCGGGCGTCCACCCCGGCCAGGCCGTTGATGGTCGCCCCCCACCCGGGATCGTGGTGCAGCACGACGTCCCAGTCGGCCACCGGCAGGGGGGCATCCAGCGTCCACCGTCCGGCGTCGTCCCTCGCCACGACCTGGGGCAGCCAGCCACCGTTGAGGGCCACCACGTCCCGGTGGCGACCGAAGGTGCCGTGGCGGCGCGGCACGGTGGTGGCGAACGGCAGGGCGATCTCCACGGTCTCCCCCGGAGGCAGCGGCGCGTCCAGCGGCAGGGAGACCCACGTGCCCTCCGGATCGCCCTCGCGGGCGACGGGCGTCGTCTCGACGCCGGGCAGCCGCAGATCACCGGGCGAGAACCGGCGCGGGTAGACTCGTGGATACGTCAGGTCGTTCAGCTCGGGCTCGACCTCCTCGAAGCGGTGCGCGTACAGCAGCAGCACCAGCTCGTGCAGCGGGGCCGGGCCCTGGTTGGTGAACCGCAGCGTGGCCGTGCCGGTCACCTCGGCGCCGTCGGCGCTGACCTCGGCGGTCACGCGTACGGCGATGTCGTCGGCGCCGGCGCGCACCGGCGCGCACACCACCAGCATGACGGTGATCAGCAGGAGGAGGGAGGGGTGGAGCGGGGCCAACCGAATCAGTAGTTGACGCCGATCCGCAGGTTGATCGTGTGCACGCCCTTGGGGATCAGCTCGGCGTTGAACCCGAACTGGAACTGGCTGGCCACCAGCGTGAAGCCCACGAAGATCTTGGTGTAGCGGAAGTCGGCGGGTACGACCCCGGGCTCGGCCTTGCCCGCCCAGCCGGTGACCGGCAACAGGTCGAAGTCGATGTTCTTGGCCTTGGCGTGGCTGGTGAGGAAGCCCACGCCGCCGAACGGGGAGAAGCGGGCCGACGTGTACTTGCGGTCCAGGCCGAAGTTGAACGTGTAGCCCACGGTGATGTCGAACTCGAACACGCCGAGGTCGAGGGTTTCGTTGCCGACCAGGCCGGTGTAGCCCCAGCCCAGGGCCACGTCCGGCACGTTGGGCCAGCCCTCCTGGGGCGCCCAGCGGCCGTTGATCCCGACCAGGGCCTGCTTGGTGTTGAGCATCCAGCCGGTTGTCGCGCCGATCTCGAAGCTGTATGGAAGGCCTTTGCGTACCCGCAGCTGGGGGATGTACACGACGCCCGGGCTGGGCACACCCGAGGACGTCATCATGTCCCAGGCGGTGAACTTGTCCCATACGGGCAGGTTCTCGTCCGCGACCACCGTGGTGTGGGGGAACGCCAGGGTGTTCTCGATGCCGATCTCGAAGCCCCAGGTACCCACGGTCTCGCCGGGCGAGAGCGCCTTGGGGCTGATCATCATCGCGGTCTCCTGGACCACGTAGTCGAACATGCGCTGGGCCGTGGCCGAGTCCAGGGTGGACAGGCCGCGTACGTCGAGGTCCTCGGGGAAGTCCGCAGCCGCGGGTCGGCTCACGCCGAGGACCAGCAGCGCGATCAGCAGCCAGGGTGTCGAGCGTCGGATCGGTGTCACCGTTGGTCTGGTCGCCACCTCCACCGGTGGCGCGCCCCAGGATACCATCCCCGATTCAATTCCCACCACCCCGCGCGCCGCGATCGTCGCCAGAGCCGTACAGGGTCCACCTTCCAGCGCGGTGCAGTCGGGCTCCATCGACGCGGTGGCGCCGTGGTGCCAGCAGGAGGCCGTCGGGGTGTTCGGCGAAGAACACGTCGGCGCCGTCTTCGGGGACGAACCGCCAGGGGTGGGACGTGCGGAACAGCACCTCGGCGTTGCGGCGGGACCGGGTCAGGCGCGGCACGTCCAGGAACCCCATGGTCGCGTCCGGCCGCTGCTGGAAGGCCGGCGCATCGAAGATGGCGTGGCGGTGCACGTCCTGCAGCCGCCGCTGCAGGCGCTCGTTGAGCAGCATCGGCACGCACAGCAACGCGCCGAGCACCACGGCGCCGCCCAGCCAGGCGAGGCCAGCGAGGCGTTCGCGCCGGGCCAGCAGTACCGCCAGCAGGCCAGCGGCCACGGCCGCGGCCACCACCGCGATCATGGCGAGGCCAGGGTGGTCGTCCTTCAGCGCTTCGGCGAAGAACGCCAGCCGGGGACCGCGGAAGCGCCACATGGGCGCCGCGGCCAGGCACAGGGCCGATCCGGCCAGCAGCCAGGGCACGGCCCGGCGGCCTGGTACGGCCAGGCAGGCGGCCGTGACCAGCAGCGGCGCCACGCATGGGTCGAGGTAGCGGCTGTACAGGTGGTACGGCTCGTCGAAGGTGTAGGTGCTCATCATGTGGGCCGCGGTCAGCACCACGGTGCCCGCGGCGGTCAGCAGGGCGAACAGCGCCGCTCCGGTCAGGGCGGGATCGGCGCGCAGCCGCTCGCGGTCGTGGCGCAGCCCGGCCGCGAACCACCCCAGGGTCACGGCCAGGGCGCCGGCGGCGGCCAGGTGCAGGTAGGCCAGCTGCCGGGCGAACGTGTGTGCCATGTACAGGGCCCGGCCGGGCGCGGTGAACGCCGACGCCATCAGGTTGGCGTGGCCGGCCGCGCCGCTCTTGTAGGGGGACACCAGGTGCCCCTCGGTGACGACGTAGGCCCACTCCGGCGTGAACCCGAGCAGCGCGCCAGCGGCCAGCAGGCCAGCCCTTCGGGCCAGTCGACCGGGCCGCGGGATCGTCTCGAGCAGCTCGGCGGCGGGCAACACCAGTCCCAGCGCGATCGCGGGCACCAGCGCGAACCGTCGGGTGGCCAGGGCCAGCCCCAGCGCGGCGCCGCAGGCCAGCCAGGTCCAGGCCCGGTCGCGGCGAAGGGCCACGTACAGCGCCCCGACCATGGCCAGCAGGCAGGCCCCGTAGAGGTTCTCGCTCTGGGGCACGAGGTGGTGGGTCCACGACGACGGCAGCCACAGCAGCAGCGCCGCCGCCGCCCACGCCCGGGACCGGCCCAGGGTCGCGGTGAGCAGCGGCAGCAGGCACAGGCAGGCCGCCGCTCCCAGGGCCACGTTCAGCAGGTGGATCGCGGGGAACAGGAGGGCGGGGTCCTCCAGGGCCATCAGCGGCGCGATCGCGCCGGAGTAGCCCGGCGGGTACAGGCTGGACAGGTGGCTCAGGTAGCGGCCCTCGAACCAGAGGTTGTGGGCCGCCTCGAGGTAGATGTTGGCGTCCTGCCAGCCCGACCGCAGGGCCGTGCGGCCCACGCACACCACGGCCACGGCCTGTGCCGCCAGGGACAGGCCGAAGCTCAGCGGCGCTGCAGACCGGCGCAGGGCGTCACCCGGGCCGCGCCACGTAGACCACGTGGTAGCTGAGGGGGACCGGCGCGGGCAGCACCGGCTTGCGCCCGAACGGTACCAGGGGGTACCCCACGCCGCGCACCGCCGAGGGGATCAGGCCGCAGTCCGTGAGCATGCGCTCCACCCAGCGGGGCAGGAAGTAGTAGCGGTGTTCGGTGGTGTAGAAGAACCGCCGCACCCCGAGCGCCTCGCACAGCAGCACCGGCGGGTGCAGGGGGTTGGGGGTGGACAGGACCAGCACCCCGCCCGGCCGCAGGGCCGCGCGGCAGGCGCGCAGGAAGCGGTAGGGGTTCTCCAGGTGCTCGATCACCTCGCCGGCCACGACGCCGTCGAAGGTGCGCCCGCCGAGCGCGACCGCCAGATCGTCCGCGTCACCGACCAGCACCTCGTCGTAGGGCGGGGATGGGGGGGGCGGGGCCAGGTCCAGGCCGGTCACGTGAGCGCCGGCCAGGTGTGGGTTGGGCTGCTGGGCGAAGCCGATGTCCAGCAGGTCGCCGCGCCCGGCGTGACGCGCCAGCATGCGCAGCCGGCGATCCTCGTTGTCCGGCAGCCCGATCACCGCGCCCTCCAGGCGTAGTCACCGGCGCTGTCGTCGTCGTCCCGGGCCTCGCGGGACCGCTTGCGGCCTGGTCGGGGCCGATGCAGTTCGAGGTTCCCGGGATCGGGCTCGAACCGCCACACCGAGTCCTTGCGGCTCGTCTCGTAGACCTCGAGGAAGTGATCGGGGTAGGCCTCCAGCGTGGCCTTCATGCGCGCGCGGGTGTTGGTCACTCGCGAGTCGATGTGGTCCAGCAGCAGGTAGTCGACCTCGTTGTCGACCAGCCACTGGAACACCTCGTCGGGATCCTCGGCGTACGTGACCCGCACGGCCGTGCAGTCCGAGTAGTAGTAGGCCAGCCGGGGCTTGCGCGCGGCCAGCACGACCCGGCTCTTGGCGCGGCGGCCGACCCACCTGCACAGCTGTACGTACGAGCGGTACGAACCCCGGCGGAGCTTGTGCTCGTAGCCCTCGGCCCAGGCGTCGCGCACGGTCTGGCAGCGGGCCAGCTTGGCCTCGGTCAGCTCGACCTGGGGCACCAGCATCACCCCCACCAGCGCCACCACGGCCCAGGCGCCCACCGATGGCCAGCGCCGCAGCAGCCACCACAGCGCCAGCAGTGCCAGCGCCAGCAGCAGGGGGAAGATCATGGCCAGGTAGCGGTCCTTGACCGACTCGGGCAGCCAGGCCAGCAGCAGGCAGCCATACAGCGGCAGGTACAGGTGCAGCGGTCCGGGCCGGGCCAGCGTCACGCAGTAACCCAGCGCGATCAGTGCGGACATCACCCACGCGATCCAGTGGAGGCGCTCCTCCTTCCACTTGCGTGCCAGCGACAGCTGGGTCAGCGGCCGGCGGGCGTAGTTGTACGCGTTGCTCTTGACCCGTTGCAGGATGCCGCCGGCGTCCACCCGCTCGTCCCCGGCCTGGAACTTGCTCTCCTTGACCAGGTAGCTGAGGTACAGGTTCTCCTCGTCGCTGGGGGTGGTCCAGCTGCGCACGTGCCACGACCCGGCCATGGCCGCGACAACGATCCCGGCCACGGCCAGCGCTCGCCAGCGCCGCGTCAGCAACAAGTAGCCCAGCAGCGCGGCCACCAGGGCCGCGCCCACCGGCCGGATCAGGTAGGCGTACGACGCCAGCGAGGCGGCGGGCAGGATCCCCCACCAGCGGGCTTTCGCACGCCCGCGATACCATTCGAATGCAAGCAGCGCCCCCAGCGAGAACAGCAGGTAGCAGGCCTCGGTCAGCAGCAGGCAGCCGTAGCAGAGCAGTCGGTAGTTGACCACGCACAGCAGCAGCACGGCCGCGGCGATGGCCCGGTGCCCACGCAGCAGGTGCTGTAGCAGCGCCCACAGGCAGGCGAACGCCCCCAGCAGGGCGGCGAACGAGATCCACTTGAGGTGCGTGTACCCCTCCGGGGAGCCACCCTCGGGCAGCACGGCCATGCCCAGCGCCAGCAGCGCGGGGTAGCCCCAGGCGATGGAGGTCTCGTAGGGCTGCCCGGGCGCGCCGAGGTTGCGGTACTCCCCCTGCTCGACGATGGAGCGGGCCAGGGCCCAGTACAGGGCGTTGTCACCGCCGTTGTAGACCCGGGGGTCGAAGGCCTCGGCCATCAGCAGCAGGCCCAGCGCCAGGATGGGCAGGACCACGAGCCATGAGCCGGATCGCTGCAGGCGCACGAACACCCGGTGGGGCAGCTCGAACAGCAGCCGCGGGATGGCCAGCCATGGTGGAGAGGGGGTCACGGTGTCGCATCCTCCCTCGGGACGCGGCGCACGATCCACAACCCGATGGCCGCGCACAACAGATCCGCGGCCGTCTGCAGCACCCGCACCGCCACGGAGGACACGATCGCGGCCTCGGCCCCGATCACCGGCTGCAGGCCGATCATGAGCACACCCTCGCGGATTCCCAGGCCTCCCGGCGCCACGAGCGTCAGGAAGCCCAGGCACTGCGCCAGGGGATAGATGCCCAGCAGCACCAGGGCGAGGTCACCGCTGTACTCGCCCATGGCCACCAGCAGCAACACGAACCCCGCGCCCTGCAGCACCATGCCGCCGGTGGCCGCGGCCACAGCCGTCACCGCGGTGCTGCTGGGCACGTGCACGTCCACCGGCGGGACCTTCATCAGTCGGCTGGTGCGAGCCACCAGCCAGCGCAGCAGCCTGGGGTGCAGGAACGGCAGCCCGCCCAGAGCCAGCAGCGGCGACAGCCGCAGCCAGAACACGGCCTCGTCCCCGGCGGCCGCGCCCACCGAGTACAGCGTGCCTGCGAGCAGCCCGCCGATGATGATCGCGGCCTGCACGTACAGCAACAGGTACAGCCCGCGCAGCTTGCGGTATCCGCAGCGCTCGAACACCCAGGCCGTGCCGATCACCACCCCCACCTTGCCCGGCATGTACTTGCCCAGCGCGGGCAGGGACATCATGGCAAAGGAGCGGGCGAGCCCGGGCGGCCGGTCGGCAAGCATCAGGTGGTACAGGGCTGACTGCAGGGCCAGACCCGCCACCAGCACGGCGAACGCGGCGGTCGTCACCCACGGGTCGGGGCGCACCTCGTAGGCGCGCAGTGCGTCGATGTTCGCGGCCACGTGGCGGACCAGGTAGTAGAACACCGTGCCCACCAACAGCAGGCGGACCAGCCACCACGTCCCGCGCAGCAGCGCCTTGCGGCGGTCGGTGTCGCCGGGCACGGCTCAGCAGACCTCGCAGCGCAGGAACGTCCAGGTGCCGGGGTGGCGGCGCTCGAGGACGCGCACCCGCTGGCGGACGAAGCGGGTGAACGCCGCGCCCGACCAGTGGTTGACGTGACCGGGCGTGTTGCCCATCCGTGGCAGGTACCTGCCGCGGGCCATGTTGGCGATCCGCCACAGCGGTTCCCGCGGCACGGACAGCACCAGGTGGCGCCGGCTGATCCGCGCCATCTCGGCCAGCGCGCTGTCCGGATCGTGTACGTGTTCCAGCACCTCGGTGCCCAGCACCAGGTCGAAGGAGGCGTCCTCGAACGGCAGGGCCTCGAGGTCACCGCGCTGCAGCGGGATGGCCGGGTCGAGCGCGTCGCGGGCGATGCTCAGCGAGGCCTCGTCCAGGTCGATGCCCTGCAGCTTCCAGGCCCCGGCCTCGCTCAGGGTCAGCAGGTTGATGCCCTCGCCGCAGCCCGCGTCCAGGATGGTGCGCGGCCCGCAGCACGAGATCAGGTCCAGCAGCGTGTCGCGGAAGCGCCGGTTGGCGTACCGTACCAGCGGGTTGCGCGACAGCCACTTGGTCTGGAAGTGCACGTCGGGCAGCGGCTCGCTCAACGGTCCTCCGAACCCGGCGGCGCCTCCGAGCCGGGCCAGCGCTGTCGCCGCAGCTCCAGCAGGATCGCCTCGTTGGTCTGCCGCATCCGGCCCAGCATGTCCGCCAGCAGGGCCAGCACCCCCAGCAGCACGCCCACGATGCCGAACACGGCCGCGCCCAGCAGCACCGAGCGGTAGGGGCTGGTGTGGCCGGTGGCCAGCCAGTGGCCGAACACGAACAGGCCGCACATCACACCCAGCAGCGCCGAGCCGCCACCCATCCAGCCGAAGAATGCCAGGGGCCGGTGGTCCCGGACAGCCCGCAGGATGATCGACAGGCTGCGCACGCCGTAGCGCACCAGGGAGTGCGCGACCCGGCTGCGGCCGAACTCCCGCACGCCGCGTACTGCCAGCGGCACCTCGGTCATCACCACGCCCTGGGACGCCAGCGAGATCAGGCTTTCCTGCGTGTACGTGAAGCGGCCGAACAGGTTCAGCCGCAGGGCGGCCTCGCGGCTGTAGCAGCGGAACCCGCACGAGACGTCGGTGAACCGCTGGCCGGTGATGGTGTTGACGATCCAGGCCATGCCGCGGTTGCCGAACTTCTTCAGCCACGGCATCGTCGGTACCAGCTCACGGCGCGCGAAGCGGCTGCAGGTGACGAAGTCGGCGTCGCCGGCGAGCACCGGCGCGGTCAGTTCGGCGATGTGCGACGGATCGAACTGGCCGTCGCCGTCCATGTTCACCACCAGGTCTGCGCCCCGGTCCAGCGCCGCGTGCAGCCCGGTGCGGAAGGCTGCGCCCACCCCCAGGTTGACCGGGTGGCAGACCACCTCGGCCCCGGCCTGTCGTGCCAGCTCGGCCGTGCGGTCGGTGGAGCCGTCGTCCACCACCACGACCTCGACCTCGTCCATGCCGGCCAGGTCGCGCGGAACCCCCTCGACCACGCTCTGGACCGTGGCCTCCTCGTCGAGGGCGGGGATGACGACCACGAGCTTCAACGTAGGCCCTCCCGGCGGGCGAGGGTACCATACCCCTCTGCAGGAGGAGTCATGGGCTCGAAACGGGTGCTCCTGGTCGCTGCGATCGCCCTCTCGGTCGCGACTCCCGCGTGGTGTGGTGACTCGCTCGAGGCGCGCGCGGGCGGCCTGATCACGGCCGAGGCGCTGCTGGACACCGTGCGTTGGCTGTCCTCGGAGCCGTACGGGGGCCGGTCGTCCGGCCTGCCGGGCTACGACCGGGCCGCGGACGAGATGGCCAGGCGCTTCGCGGCCGCGGGGCTCGATCCCGCGGTGGAGGGCAGCCACCTGCAGCCGCTGACGGTGGAGGTCAACGAGTTCCTGTCGTCGCCGCGGCTGGCCGTGGTCGGTGAGGACGGAACCCGGCGGGCCCTCACGTTGGGCGAGGACTTCGTGGCGCGCGGGTTCTCGGGGGCGGGCGCGGTGACCGGGGAGGTGGTGTTCTGCGGCTACGGGATCCACGACCCGGAGCGCGGCTGGACCGACTACGGCGGTCAGGACCTGGCCGGCAAGGTGGTGCTCGTGTTCAAGCAACCGCCCGCCTGGCATCCCGACGACGTGGGCTGGGGCGAGGTTCACCTGCCACGGCCCAAGGCCAGCGCCGCGGCCCTGCATGGCGCCGTGGCCGTGCTGATGGTGAGCAGGCCGGACGCGCGCTGGGGCTCGGCCATCATCGGCAGCCAGCTGCACGGTCCGGGCGAGCACCCGGCGCGCGTGCCGCAGCTGCAGGTGACGGCCGAGGTGGCAGCCGAGCTGCTGGCGCCGACCGGGTCGACCCTGGAACAGCTCCAGGCCCGGATCGACGAGGGCCGCGCGCCCCAGGTGGTGGCCACGGGATCCCGGGTGGCGATCGAGGTCGAGACCCGGTACGACCCGGCCGGAGCCACGGCCAACGTGGTCGGGATCCTGCGCGGCAGCGATCCCGATGCGGGCCATGTGGTGCTCGGGGCCCACCTCGATCACGTGGGCGCCCAGGGCGAGCTGCTGTTCCCCGGGGCCAACGACGACGGCTCGGGCTCGGCCATCGTGCTGGCCGTGGCCGAGGCGTTCGCCGCGGTCGGGGTGCGGCCGAAGCGCTCGGTGGTGTTCGTGCTGTTCGCGTCCGAGGAACAGGGCACGCACGGATCGGAGGCCTACGTGCAATCGCCGGTGTTGCCCATCGACGAGGCCGTGGCCATGATCAACCTCGACTGCGTGGGGCTGGGCAACGGCCTGCGGCTGGGGGGGCGCGGCGCCAGCCCCGTGCTCAACGATCTGGCGCGGCAGATCGATGCCCGCACCGGGCCCATCGTCATCGAGGACTCGTGGTACAGCGGCGGCGCGGACGCGGACGCGTTCTTCCACGCCGGGGTCCCCACGCTGTACTTCGCCACCGAGGACGGCTACGCCCACCTGCACCAGCCCACGGACACGGTCGACACCCTCGATCCCGAGCTGTTCACCGCGGTCGCACGCCTGGTCCTGCTCACCACCGAGGCCGTGGCCGATGGACGGTACGAGGCACGCGAGGAGCGCCAGCCCCCCCCTCCTCCCGACACGCCCTGATCCGTTCACCCCCGAAGAAGCACCTGTCCGGCTGCGAACCGGCGTCTGGAACGATTTCGTGGCCGAGCAGGTGTTTGTCCTGGGTGTCTTCGCGAACCCTGGGAGGCCTGGATCTGGCACGAGGTCCGGTGGTGAGGTGTCACCTTCGCGGTTCATGCTGCTTTCCCGGCACGAGGTCCCAGGGTGAGCGGTCAGCTCGGCCGTTCCTGCCGCTTGACCGGGAACGGGTCCCTCGGTGAGACCTGTTGATCGCGGACCCGGATTGCACTTCGATTCCCCGAGTGCGGCTAGACCGTGGTCGGGGGATTCCGGCGGATCGCCTGGATCGCCTCGTCGAGGCGTTGCAGGAAGCGGGAGCGGTCGCGCTTCGTCAGCGGGGGTGGGCCGCCGGTGAGCTCGCCGGCCTCGCGCAGATCGGCCATCAGCTCGCGGGTGGCCACGGCCTGGCCGATGTTGTCCTCGTCGAAGCGCTTGCCGGTCGGGGACAGGACGCGGGCTCCCTGTTCGAGGCAACGGCCAGCCAGCAGGATGTCGGCGGTGACCACGATGTCGCCGGGCCCGGCATGCTCGACGATCCAGTCGTCCGCCTCGTCGAGGGCGTCGCCCACCACCTGCAGCGAGATGCGCGCCGAAGGGGGGACGCGCATCCACGAGTTGGCGACCAGGGTGACCCCCATGTCGTACCGCTCCGCGACCCGGTAGACCTCCTGCTTGACCGGACAGGCGTCTGCGTCGATCCAGATGTGCAGCATGATCGTTCCTCCTGGAGCCACGACTCCGTGTCCCCCCGGTTCAACGCCGTCGCAGGGCCTTGATGTCCTCCATCGTCACCACGCGCAAGGCGAACGCGGCGGCTGCGTAGACGGCGGCTCCGCCCGCGATGGCCGCGACCAGGCCGGCCAGACCCCCGGGCGCGACCTGGCCCACGGCCCACACCCACGCGGCCATGGCCACGCACGCGGCGAGCACCCGCGGCACGAACCACCCGCCGGGCAGCGGGGACACGGGCAGGTGGCGGCGGGCCACCGCGATCATGGCCGCGGCCAGCGCGGCGAATGCCGTGCAGTGCGCGATGCCCGCGCCCAGTATCCCCAGCCGCGGTACCAGCAGCAGGTTGATCGTGATGTTGACCACCACGGTGCAGCCCAGCAGCCCGCTGATCAGCGGCGTGCGCTCCACCAGGGTCAGCACGTACAGGGTCAGCGCGGCGATGCCGTAGAACATCAGCCCGCACGCGACCAACGGCAGCACGGCCACGGTGCGCACCGCGGTCTCGGGGTTGGCGATGATCGTCACGACCTGGGGACCGATCGCGGCCAGGCCGGCCACGGTGGGCAGGGCCGCCAGCAGGAACAGGCGTAGCGCCCGGTCCAGCGCGTCCACGGCCTGCTGGCGCTGGCCCAGGTTCCACAGCCTGGACAGGTGGGGGTAGAGCCACACCTGCAGGGTGGCGGTGTACAGGGTCAGGGCCATGGCCAGGTTGACCGGCACGGCATAGTCCCCGAGCTGGTCCACCGGTCCGAAGTGGCCGATCACGAAGCGGTCTGCCACCTTGAGCGCACGGCCGAGGAACTCGTTGGCCAGCAGGGGCAGCCCGTAGGCCATGTACGGCGCGATACGGGACAGGTCGGGCCGGGCCAGGCCCACGGCACGGGCTGTGCCCGCGTAGGCCACCGTCAGCGCGGCCACGCGCACGACCAGCATGGCCGTAGCGCAGCCGACGATGGTGCCGCCGCGCAGCAGGATCCCGGCCACGAGGAACAGCTCCGCGGTCCGCTGGGCCAGCTCCAGCAGCGCGTAGGTCCGGATGCGCATCGTGGTGCGGTAGAACTCCAGCGTCACCAGCCGCACCGACTCCGCCGCGATCAGGCCGCCGGCCACCCGCAGCAAGGGCAACGCCATGGGATCCGCGCTGAAGAACTGACGGGAGAGCAGCGGCGCGGCCAGCGCCTCCAGGCCGCCCAGCAGCAGGGCCGCGGGCACCACCACCAGCAGCACAGCGTGGAATGCCGCGGACAGCTCGCGGGGGTCCTTCTGACCCGCGCTGTAGCGGGTGAAGCCGGAGCGCAGCCCGAGCCAGGCCACCGGCGCCAGCAGGGCCACCAGCACGGCGAATCCCTCCCACAGCCCGTAGGCATGCATGCCGCCGAGCTTGGTGATCACCGGGATCAGGGCGAACACGAAGGCCGCGTTGGCGCCGGTCGCCACCGCCGACCACAGCGTGTTGCCCGTGAAGCTGCGC